>JBAYGU010000001.1:0-64584 GCA_041666505.1 Candidatus Buchananbacteria bacterium
ATATCCTCCTTATTATATCTTAATTTTAGCATATTTTTATCTAAAATTAAAGTAAAAACTGGGGATAACTAGGAGTAGTTTAGAGGATTTTTGGCATCATTTTGGGGGTCAGTGAGGAATTACCCTTATCCACAATACATTAAAAATAACGAAAAATATCTAATTTTAGACAAAAAAAGACAGTCCTGAGTAGGACTGTCAAGGAACGGAAAAACTTACTTTTCGACGCAGTTGACGGCTGCATTCGAACCGGCGATACCGACGGCCGACCAAAACGCGACCTTGCCCGGCAACTGGTGATGGGAAATGGCTGACGTCTCCATCGCATTATGAGTCCAAATACCGGAAACAGCAGCTCCGAACACGGTATCAGCCAACCAATCGACTCCCATTTCCGTCACCTTGGCATTGGCCGATCCGACATCATAAAGCTCAACCGGCTCTTGCAGAGCGACGGCTCGAACAGCCGATTCGCTTACATCAACGCTTTCCTGGCGAGCGTCATGGACGAGACTCTTCCCCAACCGAGGGACCAACATAACCACATCGACCGGTTTCTTGATCTTGCAGGCATCGATTGTGTCGACGGCCGCACGCGCAACCAACTTGGGCGCACACATCACCGTTCGACCGAGGCCGCCGAAGAAATTGGACACACCGTCGGCCACCTTGCCTTGATCAGCGTAAGCGGTAAACGGCATGGCGACGGCGAACAACAGGGCGAATACGAGGACAAGACTGAACTTCTTCATGAATAGTCTCCTTTTGAGGGCTGTGGTTTAGGTAAATATACGTAAATCAATCAAAAATAGCTGAAATTATGAATTTTTTCACTTCATCTTACATCTCCTTCTGTTAACGTACACTAAGATCAATTGGAACTATGCGAGAGAATCTTATGTTATTTCACTAATTTTGTCAATACCCCCTACATTAAACCGAATTCCTTGATGTTTTCATCGCACATAGCCTGCCATTTGGCGATTTCCGCCTGGCCGGCATCATCCTTAAATAGATGTTTAAATCGTTTTTGAACCTTCAAAAAGTTCTCAATCGGCTCTTTTTTGTTGATTTTCATCTTATTTGTCAATTCGCCATTAACATACTCAATAATCGGGTAATAACCGGTCTGAACTGCCGATTTGGCGGCATTGGGCGTATCTTTCGGCTCAATGCCCCAGCCAGGCACGCACGGCACGTAAATCTGGATGTATTTTGGCCCCTTCATCGTTAAAGCTTTAGTGATTTTAGCCACAACGTCATAAGGATAGCCGATCGAAGCCGTGGCGATATATGGAATATGATGCGCCAGAGCGATCTTGATCATGTCTTTCTTGCGCGTCGGATTGCCGAAGGATTTTTTGCCGGCCGGAGCAGTCGTGGTGCTAGCATCCAGAGGCGTCGAGCCGCTAGTCTGATTGCCGGTATTCTCATAAGCCTCATTGTCATAACAGACATACAAGACATTATCGCCTCGTTCCCACAAGCCTGAAATATGGCCCAAGCCGATATCGAAAGTCGCGCCGTCGCCGCCGGCAGCAATAATATTTATGTTTTCATCTTTTTTCTGATTCTTCAGCGCGTAATATATTCCCGACGCTAAAGTCGAAGGATTCTCAAACAGCGAATGGATCCACGGAATTTTGAATGACGTCATCGGATATTGCGTCGTTGTCACCTCGCTGCAACCGGTGGCATTAGCCATGATGGAATTCTTGCCGGCTGTATCGACTAACAATCGTGCCGCAATAATCATGCCACAACCGGCGCAAGCGCTATGGCCGGGATTCAATAAATGGGGTAGAGGAGATTTGTATTTTGTTTGTGGCATATTTACCCAGTTGAATAATTTAAATTTTTTTACAAAAATTTAAATAAAATTTTATTAATATATTTTTACTGAAACAATTAATCCGATTTAATATTGTATTAGCATGAATAAATTTATCCTACTAAAATTTTTATTCAACCGGGAAATTTACTTCCCAACAAATACTGTTTCCTCTTTGCTTTTCTTCGCCAGCGCGTAAACATTCTTGATCATGTCCTTAGTAATATCGCGGCCGCCCAAGCCCATAATAAATCCAATTATCTTTGCTCTTGACTTGCCATAAAAAGCGCGGCGGATTTCTCCGGCAAAAATTCCTTCCTCGCCCAGAGATAAAGATTTATCGATCACTGCGATATTTTTCTTCTTGCCGATCAATCTTATTATCTCGTCTGACGGGAACGGCCTGAGCGAAGTGATTTTAAGCACGCCGACTTTCTTGCCCGCCTCATTAAGCTCATCCGCCGCCTCTTTGATCGTGCCAAGGACAGAACCCATAGCCACGATTACAGTTGTCGCCTCAGGATCGCCGTAATATTCAGCCAAGGATAATTTCCGGCTGAAGACTTTTTCGAATTCCAACATTTCCTCGGCAATGACCGCTTGGGATTTAACAATGTCCTCATGCAGCTCCTGCCGGATTTCCATATAATGCGCCGGCGTGGCGAATGAGCCAAAAGTCTTGGGATCGTTCACATCAAGAATTTCCTCAGGCTGCCACTCGGGCAGATATTTTCTTATCTGTTCGCGCTCGGGAACATCGACTGGCTCGACAGTATGAGTCAGAACGAAGCCGTCCATATTGACCATAACGGGAATCGATAACTTCTCAGCCACTTTATAAGCCAAAACATGCAGATCGCAGGTTTCCTGATTCGTCTCGCCGTATAGCATCAGCCAACCGGCATCGCGCATCACCACGGCATCCTGCTGATCATTCCAGATATTGATCGGTCCGGAAATGGCGCGATTGGCGTCAGTCATGACGATCGGCAGCCTCAAGCCGGCAATATTAAATATGACTTCCGTCATAAGCAATAAGCCTTGCGAAGACGTGGCGGTATATGTCCTAGAGCCGGCCGCTGACGCGCCGATCAGAAGAGATATGGCGGCGAATTCGCTTTCCGTCCGGACATATTCGTAATCTGCCTCGCCGTTAGCCTTGAACTTCGCCAAATCTTCCACGATATGTGTCTGCGGCGTTATGGGATAAGCCGACACCACGCCCGGCCCAATATTGTTTACTGTCTCAGCAACAGCTCTGCTGCCTTCTAGTATTTTTTTCATATTTTATTTGTTTTCTTCCTTCATCATAATCGCTTTAACAGGGCAGACTTCGGCACAGATGCCGCAGCCCTTGCAGTAATCCAGATCGGCCTCATAGATATTCTGATTCCTCGAATTTTTTTCCCCGGTATCGAAGCAAATGCCCTCAGGGCAGACCATGCCGCACAGCTTGCAGCCGATGCAGACTTCATGATCGAATTCAGGATAGCTTTCTTCGCGCCAATTGCCGGTTTGGACCTTGCTGGTCGTTCCCGGCTCGCATGTTAATATGTTTTTCATACTCTAGTTATTACTCATTACTTCGAATCCGCGCTTGGCGGCAGCCACGTTCTTATCCGCGATATCGCCGGAAAATCGGTTGCGAATCGCTTTTTCCACCGCATCTAATTCTATCAATCCCGACATGGCGGCGAAAGCGCCCAGCAGCACAGTATTGATGATTGGCCGTCCAATCACTTCCCTAGCTATGCCGGTGGCATCCAGATCCCTGATTTTCACTCCTCGCGGCACAGTGCAGACATATTCTTTGCAGGAGTTCATCAGGATAGTTGCGGTTTTTTTTAAATCAGACAAAATAGCTCCGCCTTCCAAAAGCGATGTGTCTTGGACAATGGCATAATCAGGCGCGTAAACTTGGGCGCGCAAGCGAATTTCCTTGTCGTCTATCCTGACAAACGCCGTGACAGGCGCGCCACGACGCTCCACACCGAAATTCGGAAAGGCCTGAGCTGTCTTGCCGCCGTAATAAGCGGCTTCCGCCAAAAGTTCCGCCATCGTTACCGAGCCTTGGCCGCCGCGGCCATGAATTCTGATTTCTATCATAAAATAGTTTTTAGTTTGTAGAAAATAGCGCTATTTATTCAGTTCTTTGAACTTAACAATAATCTGCTCCCAAGTCTCCTGCGTTACCGCGCCTTCAAGCTTCTTGCCATTGACGAAAAAAGTCGGCGTACCGCGCACTCCTAAGTCCAGAGCATCAGACATATCTTCCAGTAGTTGCGGCTTGTATTTTTCCTTATTGACGCAATCCTGCAGCTTATTCCAATTCAATCCGGACATCAGAGCGATCTGCTTGAAATCGTCCAGCTTGGAAATCTGCCCTTGCATGGGATATAAGCGGTCATGCAGCGGCCAGAATTTACCCTGCTCCAAGGCGCACAAGCCGGCTTCGGCGAACATCATGGAATTCTGGTCGATGACCGGATAATTGCGGAATATGAATAATACATCTTTCGCATATTTATTGGTGATAGCCCGGAAAATCGGAAATTCCGCCAAACAAGTCGGGCATTGGAAGTCAGCAAACTCGACGATAACCAGACTTGATGAAGTATTGCCTAATTGCGGCCGGCCGGATTTTTCCGCCAGCTGGCGATTCTTGTCTTTTGATCCTGCAACATCAATTAGTGCTGTCGATGAAACTGAGGAATCAGCAGTCGAACTCGTTGAATTTATTTTCCCCGATAAGCCGCTTAACAGCTCATTTTCTATAATCGCTCCGGATGTTTCTTTTTGGGCTGTTTTAAGGAAGTTTTTTAATTCAGCATCGCGGTTAGATATTTCCGCATAAACCGCGCTGATAAATACGGCTGCAATGATAATAGCCAAAATAGCCAAAATAATCCAGAGCCAGCCAATCCGGCGCTTTTGAGCAATTTTCGACGAGGCATACAGATTGCTTACCGGATCTGGAGAGGCAGAATGATTGAATTGTTGATTATTAAAATCCATAATAATATCTGTATATTAACATAAATACGCTCAACTGACAAAAAATCGTTAAATCAGTATTATCGCCGAATTGCTTGCGTTATATCCGCCAAAGGAATAAAATTATACCATTAACGCATTAACGCAACTCTATGCCAAACCCAGAAAAAATGTCTCCAGTGAAATTTCATGACCCATTAGATGAAGAAAGAGCGAAAAAAGCAAGAACTTATGAGGGCAGCAAAATCAATGAAACAACGCCCGACGGCATCCCGGTTTATATTACGCCTAGGCCTGATAAAATGGACGAACAACTAAAGCAACGGAACCAGGAAGATTTCGAGTTGGCGGAAAAAAACAGGGAATATATTGCGAATGAAAAATAGCTAATAACGGCTCCAAAAAATCCTCTCGTCTGCCAGGCGGCTGATCAAGAGGATTTTTTTATTCTGAAAATTCTGTTTTCTATCAGCAGCGCCAAAAGATGGAACAGATAAGCGATCAGCAAGAGCAAGGGCAGATACAGCGCAGTCGCCAGCCAGGGCGGCAAGAAGCGATAAAAAATATCATAGCGGCTGACTAGCGGCCAATGCCACAGATAAATTTCGAAGGAATAAATGCCGACTAGCTCCAAAAAGTTGGATTTGGTCTTCTTGAAAATGAAAAAAAAGATGACGCAGAACATGGTGAAAAGCGCATAGCCCTGCTCGAGCAAAATCCCCTTGCCGACTCCCGAGTGATACGCCGTCTGCCAGGCCAATCCAGCCAAAATAATCAGGATTACCGCTCGCCAACCGGCAGAAAGAGAGCTAGCCGCATTAATTACTCTAGCAACCGGCTTAGAGCATATATCCGCGCCCTTAACGAAGGCCGACAGCAGCCAACGATATGACAAACACTTGCCATTCCGTAAGCAAACCGCGCAAACCGCTTGCGGCGACACGATCAATGCGGCGAATACGACGCCAAGCGGAAATGCCAGAAAATGGGTCTTATATAATCCAATCATCTGCTCCGTAAGCGGCACATTAGGGATGAAGGGCAATAAACTCACGGCAGATACTGCCACAATCGACCAGCGCGGATGTTTCGGCTGGAAAACAAAAGGAAAGACGATATAATAAAATAGCAGCGGCGTCAAAAACCAAAGCGGTGAATTGATAGAAGCGAAGAGATCAGCCTTCGGGAAAAAACCTATGAAAGCAGACGCGATTTCTTGCCAGCCGTAGATGCGATTCAAAAATAATGCATCAGAGATTAAAATAACAATGAGAAAAATCCAAAGGGGCAGAAATATCTTGATGACTCGCTTGAGATAAAATTCCAACGGCTTTTTCGGATGATAAATCGCTGAGGCCGCCAAGCCGTAACATGACAGAAACAAAAATAAATTTACCGCCACGCCGGCCCAAATGCCCAAAGGAAAAAGAAAATCAGTGCCCAGAAATTTGCCGTAAGTCAGATGCGCGAATAAAATTCCCAAAATCGCCAAGCCGCGCAGCTCATTGGACGTCTCCTTGCCCATAGGGCCGCTGTCGCTTTTTTTGCGAGTGAAAATAAAAACTGCCGCCAAAAAAATGACGGATAAAATAACAGTTTGCAGGCTCCAATAATTATCGAATAGCATCATAAATCAAATTTGCCCATACGTCGTAACCTTTGCCCGAAGGATGAAAATCATCCGAGGCGTATAGCGCCTTATCGGCGCCAAATAAATTTTTTGTCGAATGAATATCGATGGGAGTGATGCCGAATTCTTTCGCAACTTCGCTCAAGACTTTGTTAAAATTATCAGTTTTATAATTAAAATACAGATTATACGGCGGCAGTAACAATGAATCCGTGCCCAGATACGGCAGATTGATCAAGACTATTTTTGCCTTAGTCTTGTTTTTTAATTCGCTTAATATCAAAGTTAAATTCTTACGGTAGTTATCCAATGAGACAAAATTATGCAGATCATTAATGCCGATAAGAAGCGTGACTAAATCCGGCTGAGCCTTGACCGCCTCGGCCAACTGATTATCGATGACGTCCTGCGACAAGGCGCCGGGAATGGCAAAATTCATCAGCTCTACTGAAGTCTGATTGCTCGACATCTTGCCCGCCACAATGGCCGGCCAGGACTGGCCAGTATTATCCGCGCCCGTTCCATAAGTCAGGCTGTCACCCAACGCGACGTATTTGATATTTTCCGCTTTTTTTTCTGTCGTCATAATGATTGCCTCAGGCTGCTTAAGCTGATCAAACTTGCTATAAACATGTGCGTAAGCGCGATTAAAATAAACGCCGATTAACACCGCCGTAATTGCCAAGGTTAAAATGATGGCTTTTTTCCTTTTCATGACTTAATCTTAGCAAATATGCGGATAAATAAAAAGGCCTCCCAATAGAATTGAGAGGCACAGCTAAAATCAAAGGTACTGGAAAAGTTCTTTTAAACTGGCAATGCTGCCCTCAGTATATGAACCAGATCGATTCAAATGGACCGCTTTCATGCCGGCATCTCTAGGCGGACCGACATCCTTAATGAATTGATCACCAGTCATCAATATACACTGCGGTTCAAGGCCGAGCCGGCTGATCATAATCTGATAAATCCGCGGATCGGGCTTAACTAGTCCAACATCGCAAGAAAATACCATATACTCGAAATACTCGTCTAACTTAAAATTATATACTACCCGTTTATAAGGCGTGGCAAGATTGGATATCAAACCCAATCTTAAGCCCATGTCTTTCAGACCCTTCAAGACTCCTATGACTTCTGGAAATAGGATGGCATGATCGATATCAGTATCCAAATCATGCTTCAACTGTTCGCAATCGATTATGCAGCCTGGACGCAATTTTTCCGCCAAAGATTGAAAGCTTTCAAAATTCTGAGTCATGCTCAGCATCCTGGCTTCCTTCATTTCTGCCGGCGTCAATCCTAGCGTCGTAAACAACTGTCTGAAAGGCTTCCGCTCATTGGCAGAAAAACGGACCAACGTGCCATATAAGTCAAAAACTACAGCTTTTATCTCACCCATGTCATTTCTCCTTTTCTTTTTCCTTCAGTTTAATGAACGATTTTCAGTCTCCGTAGCTTATCACAAATAGATTATATATTCAAGGGTACACAAAAAAGCGACCCGTTCTGGCCGCTTCTTTTTTTTAAACTTTTACGATTTTTATCTTTACCTTCTCGCCGTTGATATTGACCGGCTTTTCATCGTTTTCCGCTTCAGCCACGCTATCGGCCAAAACCGATTTAAGCAGCTCGGCGGATAATGCCGGATCAGCGAATACCTTACGAGCGATCTCACCGTCGCTATGCCAGCCGATCGTTATGCGGTCTTGGATCGTCAACCCGGCATCCTTGCGCAAGCCGTTGATCGTCCTGACCAGTTCCCGCAGCACGCCTTCGGCTTTCAATTCCTCAGTCAATTCAGTATATAGCACGATACGTATATTTTTTGAGAAAATAGTGTCTTTAATATTTTCACCACTCAAATTAATAGTATCATTAAATTCAAGGTGAATACTCCGTGGTTTTTCTGAAGATTTTATTTCTAAATCTTTTTTAAATTCCACAACCTTAACATTTACTTCATCTGCAATAATTTTTGAATATATTTCATCCATAACCATGCCATAAACTTCAAGTTTACTTAATGGCTGACGAATTTTAATCCCATTTTGGGCTCGCGAAGCCAATCCCAGCTCGACAATCTTCTTGACTTGCTCCATCTGCTCCAAAACATCAGTTCCAATTTTCCCCACTTTGGGCCACTTGGCTAGATGGACGGACTCCAATTCCCCACCAGCCCTCTTGTAAGCTTGCTCGGCGATAAACGGCGTAAATGGCGCCATGACTTTAGATAATTCCAAGATAGCGTGGCGGAAAGCTGCGATCGCCTGCTTCTTATCCGCTTCATCTTCACCCTTAAAACGATCACGGCTGCGCCTCAGCCACCAAGTCGAGAATTCATCGATGAATTCCTGGATCGGACGGACGGATCGCGGCAGATCATAAGCCTCCATCGACTTCGTCACCTCCGCGATTAAGGAATCCAATTTAGCCAGCAGCCACTGGTCCAGGACATTATCGAATTGGGAATTCTTCTCCCCCTTTACGAAAGGGGGAGCTAGAGGGGGTTTTGAAGTGTCTTCAGTCTTATATAGCTCGTAAAAACTGATAATATTATTGAGCAGCATCACGACTTTCTGCATCGCCTCCTTGACCCCGGCTTCGGAAAAATTCATGTTCTCGGCCTGCATGACGGGCGCCGATAATAAATAATACCTGAGTGCGTCAGCGCCGTATTTTTCCATGATGACTTCCGGCTCCGGATAGTTCTGCAATTTCTTCGCCATTTTTTTGCCGTCCTCGGCCAAAACGATGCCATTAACTATGACGTTGTCGAAGGCGCGGCTGCCCTTTATTGCCGAGGCGATCATATGCAGATAATAGAACCAAGCGCGGGTCTGATCGACGCCCTCGGCGATGAATTTAGCCGGAAAACTGTGCTCAAATTCTTTCTTATTCTCGAAGGGGTAATGCTTCTGCGCATACGGCATCGAGCCGGAATCGAACCAGGTATCGAGCACATCGGGGATGCGCTTCATCTCTCCCTGGCACTTATGGCATTTGACCGTAACTTTATCGATATGATGCTTATGCAAATCAGTGATTTTCTCGCCGCTGTCATGCTCCAATTCTGCGACAGAGCCATAGACCTTCATCTCGCCGCAGCCGCATTTCCAGATCGGCATGACGCTCGCCCAGAATCTCTGGCGAGAAATTGACCAATCCCGCGCTCCCTCCAGCCATTTACCGAACCGGCCTTCCTTGATATGCTCTGGCGACCAATTAATATCCTCGGCCAGCTTCATCGCCTTGTCTTTGACGTCCGTAACTTTGACGAACCAGGAAGACGTGGCGTAATTGATCAGCGGCGTGTCGCAGCGCCAGCAATGCGGATAGCTATGCTCGTATTTTTCCTTGGCGAACAGTAGCCCCTTGCCGGCCAGATATTTGATGATCATGACATCGGTTTTTTGCGTATCTTCTGACGGCTTGACGTTCTCGCCGGCGAAGTCAGTTACTTCAGCGGTAAAATTGCCGCTCATGGTAACATTCTGGATGAAAGGCAAATTCCTTTCCTTGCCCAAGCGCATGTCATCTTCGCCAAAGGCCGGCGCGATATGTACCACGCCCGTACCATCCTCAGTAGTTACAAAATCTGCACTGACGATAGTATAAAGATTGTCAATATTATTCAATTTTGCTTTAGCTTCAGCAGATTCATAATACGGAAATAATGGTCTGTATTTCTTTCCGACTAAAGATTGACCAGAAAATTCTTCAATAATTTTAAAGCCATATGGTTCTAATGCCATTAATCGATTATCTTTAATAAGAATAAATAAACGATCTTTTTTATCTGGTTCTTCGGTATCTAATTTAATTTTAAAATAAGTCTTTTCTGGATTAACAGCCAAAGCCACATTGGCCGGCAAAGTCCAAGGCGTGGTCGTCCAAGCCAAGACATAAGTGCCAGGTTCATCAACTAATTCGAACTTGGCTGTCGCGCTCAGATCTTTGATATCGCGATAGCCTTCGCTGACTTCCTGCTGCGACAAAGTCGTCTCGCAGCGCGGGCAGACATGCATTGATTTGTAGCCTTCATAAACCAAGTCCTTATCGTATAGTTCCTTGAACACCCACCAGACGGTTTCCATGTAATCCAGATCCATCGTCTTGTATGGATTATCCATATCCGCCCAGCGGCCGAATCTGCCGATCGTAATTTTCCACTCCTCTGTATATTCCAAAACCTTACTGCGGCAAGCCTCATTGAATTTATCCACGCCGTATTTGAGAATGTCCTTTTTCGATTTGAAGCCGAGCTGCTTCTCAATAATGTTCTCGATCGGCAAGCCGTGGCAATCCCAGCCCCAGCGGCGCGCGACATGGTAGCCCTTCATAGTCCAATAGCGTGGTACGACATCCTTCATGGCGCTGCCGACCAAGTGGCCATAATGCGGCGTGCCGGTGGCGAAAGGCGGACCGTCGTAAAAAGAATAAGCCGGACCGTTCTTGGTCTGCTCCAAAGACTGTTCAAAAATTTTGTTCGTTTTCCAAAATTCCTGGACTTCATGCTCATTCTCGACTATGGAATTCAATTTTGTTTCTGTCATAATGTAAGAATAATACCAAAAAATACCTCTAAAAGTCAACTAAAAACACCCCCGATCGCCGACTGGCGAAAATCGAAGGTGTTTAGAAATAATGATTATTCCTTGGAAATGGCCTGTACTGGGCAAGCGCTGATAGATTCATCGATCTTGGCGACAAAGGCGTCATAATCGGCTTCCAATACATGAGCGATCATTCGACCGTCAATTTCAGAAATCTTGAATACTTCAGGGCACAAGGCTTCGCAAGTGCCGCAAGCGATGCAGCTGTCGTTGATGACTGGTTTGGACATAATTAACTATTGTTATTTATTTTTTAATATTTCTTTGACCTTCTGTGCCAGGGTTGCCGGCGTGTAATCGGATTTTATGAGGTAGCCGTTGACGCCTAATTTCTGCGCCTTTTCCTGATCCTTTTTCTGCGTCAAATTGCTCCAGATATAGACCTTGATTTTCTTCAAATCTTTATCCTTCCTTATCTTAACAAATAATTCAAAACCGTCAATCTCCGGCATCATGACATCCAATAAAACCAGATCCGGCGTTTCTTGCTTCAAGACATCAATGGCCTTGGCGCTATCATTGATAACCACAGTCTCAATGCCGTCCATAACCAGCCGCATACTGTAAATTTCAGCCAAATCTTTTTCGTCCTCGATCAAGGCGATTTTACATTTATTTTCAGACATAATATTTGAGTATATAAAGATATTATATCACAAATCCTGGCAGAATTACACAATACTTTGACAATCCTACATCCGTTCAACCGTATCGATGCCCAGTATGGCTAAGCCATTGATAAGCACCTGCCGGACGGAAACTATCAGTGCCAAACGCGCATCGCGGATATTTTCCTTCGACTTGAGAATCGGCACTTCCTGATAATAGCTGGAAAACTTCTTTGCCAGCTCGAACAGATACTGCGCCAACTGGCTCGGTTCGAATTCCGCTGCGGCATCGGCAATGATTTCCGGAAACTGCGCCAGCTTGATGATTAATTCTTTTTCGTGCTGTTCTGTCAATAATAAATAATCCGCTGACTTTACATTATTGGATTCGGCTTTTCTTAAGATGCTATTAATGCGCGTTACGGTATATTGCAGATACGGCCCGGTATAGCCGTCGAACGACAGCGCTTCTTGCATGTCGAAAACGATGGCATTGCTGCGGCCGCTTTTGATCATCGAGAACTTGATGGCAGAAAGCGCGATTTTTTCCGCAGTTTTCTTCACTTCCTCCTCCGGCCAATCCTCATGGCGCTTCTTCGTTTCTTCTTCGGCCGCTTTAAGCATCTCGCCGAAAAAATCCTCAAATAATACGACGTTGCCTTTGCGTGATGACATCGCCCCTTCCGCCAAGGTAACAAATTCATAAGCGATCAAAGCCGTTTTCTTCTTAAAGCCGATGACTTCGAGCGTCTTGAAGAACTGCTTGAAGTAAAAGCTTTGCCGGCTATCGATGACTACATATGACGCATCAATTTTGTATTTCTCAAATTTCAATTTGGCCAGCGCCAGCTCCTTAGTAGAGTAAAGCGACGAGCCGTCTGACTTCAAGAGTAGTAATTGCTTCAAACCGTATTTATCCAAATCGATAATAACTGCGCCTTGTGAACGCTCGGCGATCTTTTTTTCCAAAAGCTCCGCCACCATTAATTTGCCCGGCTTTTCGACTTCGCTTTCATAAAAAAACTTGTCGAACTTAACGCCCAGAGTCTTATAGATGCCGTCGAATTCTTCCAATGACCAAGTGCGGGTTTTTTTCCATAGCGCGGTAAAATATTTATCGCCGCTTTCCAATTTCTTCTGCACTTCGGCGGCTTCCTTCTTATTCTCCTCGCTCGCTTCGCACAGATTGACCGCCTCAGTATAAAGTTTGCCTAAGTACTGCCCCTTATGCTCTGCCGGCTCCGGTTCATCCTTGTGGAATTTATCCAGCGCCCAAAGAGTCTTGGCGACGTGCGAGCCGATATCGCCGATGTAATTGGCAGCGATTACCTTCTTGCCGAAAAACCGATATAAATTTACCAGCGATGAGCCCAAAACCACATTCCTCAGATGCCCGATATGGAATTCCTTATGAGTATTAGGCTGGGAATATTCGATCATCACTTTTTCCTTGTCGGATTTGATGGCACCGTAAGCGCTGCCCTTCTTCTCGATTTCCTTCAGCACTTTAGCCGGCAGCAATTTATCATTCAGATAAAAATTCAGATACGGCCCGAGATTCTGCACCGATTTGATCATGCCTTTGGGGCGGATCTTATCCTTCAATTCCTGCGCGATCTGGTTCGGCGAGATTCTCAGAAGCTTAGTCAAATAAAAGCAAGGCACGGAAAAATCACCCATACCAGGCTCGGGCGGACGGGTTATCTCCAGTTTTGACTTATCGATCTCTTGGCCGACCGCTCCCGCAACCGCCTCGATAATCTCATGTTTGATTTTTTCTATGGCGTAATCCATACCAAAACTATAGCAAAAATATGCTTAAATATCAAGATTAATGCTTTACAAATAAAAAAGGCACAGACTTCATAGTCCGCGCCATAAATGTGCGTTTATTCCTGTTTTGCTTCCGGCTGATCCAATTTATCCAGCCAATCCTGCAGCTGCAGCCTCATGGTAAAATCTGCGCAAGTGGGCAGCCATTCTTTGACCGCCTCCAGACCGACCACAACCTGCCAATCACATTCGCTTGTTATCATGTGCAACAGGGAATAAATCAATTTCTGCAATTCGGGTAAAACAACATCCTGTTCATTGTCTGTATTTGATGACACAATATTCCCGCCGCTTTCCAAACTACTCATTTTTTTGACATACACATACATGGTGTCTGATTCAAAGTTAAAATACAACCGACCGTCTTCTAAAATACCAAAATCCACCGCGTAATGCGGAACAGGCCCAAGCGGCGGTATTAGCGGCATCATTAACCCCGATCCAGATAATATATCATCAGCGCTCATGTAATGTTTCATGGATCTCTCACGAGTCTCGCGATGAATGATAAATACCGGCTCGCCCTTATGCAAGGATACCTCTTGATATAAATCCTTAAGATACTTCGATACTAAACCGCCAGAGAAATTAGTTTTATCCATTAAGCTAGGATGAAGCGCCAGATAATCCGTTATAATGTCACCTGTTGATTCGCCCGCCCCGATTCTAACGGCCAAAGCTTCCAAATCAGCTCTTTTTCTTTCCTTGGCCGCCTGGGTCTGCTGATCCAATCGGGCAACCAATTCTTCTGTGCACATTATCTGCTTAAACAACTTTTCCGCCTCACTCATGACAAATCCTCCTCCGTTGTTGTTTTAAATACCCAAATTGATTTAATCAATTGTAATATGCGATATTTACAAACAAATACTAGCATCAGATCGCCATTTCGTCAATCCTCCCATTAGAATTGACTAAAATGCGCGAAAAGAGTATATTTCAATAAAGATACCAATCTACGAATGGTACGAATAATACTAATGAATACGAATTTTTATTGAATTTATTCGTACCTATTTGTATCATTAGTAAATTAGTATATTCGTATCTTTCAAATAATAAAAATATGTCCAAAAACAACGAGGCTTTAGACAAAATCCGCCACTCGACTTCGCACATACTGGCTTACGCCGTGCGTGAGCTTTTCGGCGAGGAAGTAAAATTTGCCATCGGCCCGACGATCGATGACGGCTTTTATTACGATTTTGATTTAAATGATCAAACTTTCACGCCGGAAGACCTGAAGAAAATCGAGAAAAAGATGGAAGAAATTATCAAGAAGAAACTGCCGTTCGAAAAATCAGAGCTATCGATCGCCGATGCGGAAAAGAAAATGTCCGGCCAACCGTATAAGCTGGAACTGACCAAAGACTTAGCGGCCGCTGGAGAATCAACAGTCAGTTTTTACACTGTCGGAGATTTTACCGATCTCTGCCGCGGCCCTCATGTCGAAACCACCAAGGAGCTCGGCGCTTTAAAATTAATGAAAATCGCCGGCGCTTATTGGAAAGGCAACGAAAAGAATAAGATGCTGCAAAGGATCTACGGCACGGCCTTCGAAACAAAAGATCAATTAGCCGAATATCTTAAAATCTTGGAAGAAGCGGAAAAACGCGATCACAGAAAATTAGGCAAGGAGTTAGGTTTGATTTCCTTCCACGATGAAGGCCCCGGCTTTCCTTTCTTTAAACCGAAGGGCATGGTTATTTGGAATGAGCTTTTGAACTACTGGCGCGAAATGCATGAAGCGGCAGGCTATGATGAGATCAAGACGCCGATAATGCTCTCCCAGCACCTCTGGGAGACTTCCGGCCATTGGACCAATTATCGCGAGAACATGTATGAGACAATCATCGACGAAACCAAATTCGCCATCAAGCCGATGAATTGTCCGGGCGGATTCCTGATGTACAAGGAAGACATACATTCCTATCGCGAACTGCCGCTGAGATGGGGCGAGATCGGCTTAGTGCATCGCCATGAACTCTCCGGCGTCTTGTCCGGGCTGTTCCGCGTCCGCGCTTTCCATCAGGACGATGCGCACATCTTCATGCGGCCCGACCAGATCAAAGACGAGATTTTGGGCGTCTTGAATCTAGTTGATAAGATGTACGCCACCTTCGGCCTGACATATACTCTGGAACTTTCCACTAAGCCGGAAAAAGCCATCGGCTCCGATGAGGCTTGGGAAACGGCTACCGCCGGTTTGACGGAAGCGTTAAACAGCACTGGCAAGGAATACGAAATCAATGAGGGCGACGGCGCTTTCTACGGTCCGAAAATCGACATCAAGATCAAAGACGCCATCGGCCGGACTTGGCAATGCGGCACCATCCAGCTCGATATGAATATGCCTGACCGCTTCGATCTGACTTACACCGATTCCGACGGACAGGAAAAGCGTCCGGTCATGATCCATCGCGTCATTTACGGCTCGATGGAAAGGTTCTTCGGCGTGCTCATCGAGCACTTTGCCGGCGCTTTCCCGCTCTGGCTCTCTCCGGTGCAGGCGATGATCATTCCGGTCTCGGAAAAATTCAATGATTACGGCGATAAAGTATTTGCTGATATGAAGGCCGCCGGCATCCGCGTCGAAATCGATAAATCCGATGAATCGCTGGGCAAGCGCATCAGGAACGCGGAGAAGCAAAAGACTCCCTACATATTAGTCGTGGGCGAAAAGGAAGTCGAAGCGAAAACGATCGCCGTCCGCAAGCGCAGCGAAGGCGATCTCGGTAGCAAGGATACAAATGAATTCATCGAAGAAATAAAAAATGAAATTGCGGATAAGAAATAGCATAAAAAAAATCACCTTGGATTATACCAAGGTGATTTTAATTGCGAGCAATCTTTCTATCTTCCAAGCCGCTCATATGCGATCAATAAACAGCGCGGCTTTTTCCAAAAGCTTCTTGATGTCTTCATGCTTGGCTGATTTGATCGCTTCCGGCAAGCTCATCCAAGATCCGCTCAAGCCTTCGGCCTGCCTTTCGCTTGTTTCTGCAAAATCATTCTCTAGCAGCTTGGCGAGATAATAATAGATGACTTTGAAGGCTTTTTCCCCGTCCAATTCGAATTCGAATTCGATCTTGCCGAGCAATCCGCCATCGACCAATTCGATATCCTTATATCCCGTCTCTTCCGTTATTTCTCGCAAAGCGGCCTATTCCACGCTCTCGCCTTCTTCGACGTGGCCTTTCGGCAGGAGCCATTCGTCGCGCTCCTTCTTATAAATCATATAGACTTTCTTCTGCCGCGGATCATATAATACTCCTCCGGCCGTAACATGTGTTTTCATATTCATATATTATTCCTGATAGCAGCTGTTATGGCTTTTGCTTCTCCTTGCGCATAATAGCAAGGTAAAATTTTAGTTAATCTGCCGATCAAGACATTACGTTTTCTAGCGAGAAGAATATTATCCAACGGAGGCAACGGCTCGATATTTGAAAAAACCCGTCTTGATGTGCCCCTAATCTTCCTGTTCATCTCTTCGAACAGATGCCAGTCGAATTTCTCACTCGTCCATCTATCCCAACTTAGTTCATTGGGGACGGAAGTGACAAAAGGGTAAACAAACATTGCTATCGGCAATTCCATCTTTTTGCGCAAAGCTAACTTATCATAAACATTCTTTTTACCCTTATTAAAATAAGCGCTGCCAACTCCCCCGACGACCATTGAATGCTTCAAGTCAATGACGACTTTTTCGTCAGCAAACCAAATACAATCCGCTTGTTCGCTGAAATACTTAGCTAAAGCAGTCTTGCCCATACCGCTGGCGCCGCCCCAAAAAATAATCGCCCTTCCTCCGACTTCGACTGCCGCGCCATGCATACAATAGTAGCCTCTGCTTTGTCTAGCACGTTCCAATAAATATTCCGCCAGCGATAAGACATCATTGACATCAACTGACTTATTTCGATATTCAGCCCGAGGATATTTTAACATTATTCGACTCGCTCCTCTTTCTAAATCCAATATCACATCTGTTTTATTTCCCGATTGATCGATAATTACCTCAGGAATATAACGATATAAAAAATCAGACTTAATCAGTTTTTCAATATCTTCTGGATTATTGCTCCTCACCAATACCGATGCGCCGCATGAGCTAATTCTTAGAAAATGTCTTTTCATAAATTTTTTCCACTTGTTTGATTCTTATTTGCCAGCTCCATTTGCCCGCAGCCGCTATTCTGGCATTTCTGCCAAGACTGTCAGCTAAAACAGAGTCAGCCAACAATCTGTTCATTGCTTCGGCTAATGCGATGGCATTTCGGGGAGCGACCAATAATCCGTTACCGCCATTTTTTAAATATTCCGACATGCTGCAAGCAGTAGTGGTTATGACTGGCCGACCGCAAGCTCCAGCCTCCAGCATAGTAGTTAATATTCCCTCACGGTCATATGAGGGCAATACTACCATTAAGGCTGAATTATAAAGCGAGGGCAAATCCTCATCTTTAACGTAACCGAGAAAATGAACATTTTGGGTCAATTTTTTTTCCTTGGCCAACTTACGCAAATTGCCCTCTTCTGGCCCACTACCAGCTATGGCAACCCTTATCGCCTTATTTCTTAACTTGGCCAATGCCTCGATCAAATAATTGATTCCCTTGGTTTCAATAAGCCTTCCAACATAAAGCGCGTCATATTCGATATCCGTCTTCATCGGGATAAAATGATCAGCATCAATTCCATTAACGGCCACGGAAATTGTTCTTATCGGCGCCATATCCAGCCATTTTTGCTTTATCAATTCTGAAACGGAAATAAATGCTGAAGGAATCGTTGCGCACAGATCATGCATGTAATTGCTTTGCAGCGGATATCCATGAAGATGCAGAACCGACTTCTGGCCGAAAGGCACCGCGATAGAATCTAAATAATTATGGACGGCTATTAAATCAAAATGCTGACGTAAAAAATAGCAATAAGCTAATCTGCCGACATGTAAGCTCTCATAATCCCACCGTATCCATCTCTGACCAGGTAGTTCGCCATAAATCCACTCAAATTCTTCCGGCAAATCAATATAAGCTACCTTAACTTGAGGATTTTCCTTAAGAAATTTCAAAAAATATCCGCTGGATTTTATATATTTTGCCCGGACAGTCACCAGCGTCACTTGATGACCTGCCAATGAAAGGAATTTTGCATGCTGCAAAGGAACGACTTCTCCGCCTCCGACATAATAGCTGGCTCTCGGCTGATATATGGCAATTTTCATAGTCGATTCCTTTCAAAAAATCTTATGAATGATTCAATCTGCGCCTGGCCGGTAACCGATGATTTCATCCATTCGATATATTCCGGCAATTCCGCAGGAGAAACGAAATTACGTTCCGACGTTTCAAACTCAGCTCTGAATTCTCCGATATCAGATAATCTGCAAAAAAATCGCAATTGGAAATATTCCCGGCCTTCGATCGAATCATTGTTCGGATCATTGACTTCGACATAGCCTATAAGCTTAAAATCTTTTATGGAGCAATCAGCCTCTTCCATAATCTCTCTTTTCAGCGACTCCTCCAATGTCTCTCCTGATTCCGGATGTCCTCCCGGCAATCCCCATCCGTGTTTATTCTTTATGATTAAAACCTTATCCTCGTTATCCAGACAAAAAGCGCTAACTTGGGAAATATTTTTTCCGACAGGAATATTTTCTGCTTCTTGCCAAGTGAGCGTAAGATCTCTGCCTGCAAATGTCGTTTTTTCGCTGATTAGCATAAATAATATTTTATTAATTTTCGTTGAATATTTCCCAAAGCTCCGTCGGCAGATTGCCTTTCTTCTTTAATCGATCGAATTTATCTCCCAATATCATCCTTAAATCACTTAATGCCTCATCTGCGCTGTCTGCTGTATGGATGACATTCTTCTGCGTCAGAACGACTGATAATTCGTCCTGCCGCGGATGAGCGCCATTCTGCCACAGCTTTAGATCCTCATCGGATACTTTTGAATCCCGCTGTAATTTCTGCCTGATAACACCGTCACCCGTTTCTTTTTTTTTCAGACTGGACAATACCCGTTGGGCTTCCAAGCCGTCGCCTCCGACCAGCAAAACAATCACCTCATGACTAGACAGATATTTTCTCATTGCCGGATAAAAATGCTGATTGATTGAATCAGCATAAATATAATCGACCGCTTGCGGCGATAATTTTACTTTATCTTCATAAACGATCATTAAGCCGTTTTCTTTTAAAATAGATTCTATCGCCGGCAAATCATCTATATATTCCGGCTTTATGAAAGCAAATGCTATTTCCTTTTTGGGCATTAAGTCTTTGATTTCTTGCCCTGGCGGATATTCTCTTATCATATATTCCTCTCGATTATTTCTAATAAACCGGCTTCGCCCGGTTTTTGAGCGACGTATTGGCTACGCCTCCTGTAAAAGGATTTCGCATTCATGATAGCGCAAAATTTTATTTTGCGCCAATTGCCATCGACAGTCTCGTTATCACTGATGAAAATCGCCTGCTTGCCGCTAAAATAGACGTTAATCAATCGGTCTAGAGCCGAGATCTTTGATACGCCAGGATTGTCCACTGTTATCTTTGCCGGCTTGGATAATAAATTTATCTTATGATCAGGCAATTCCCTCTGAAGCATGGCATATATATTCTTGGCCAATCCATAATTGGGCTGCCCATTACATCTTGCATAAATACTGGCAGAATATTTCCTTTTTGCGCTGACAAATATCAAATATTTTTCTTTTTGAATATTAATAATATTCTTGTCATAACCGGTTACTACTCGATACCCCGCGCCTTTATAATTATCTTTCAATAAGCTTGAAATAGTCCGCCTCAATCGCCTATCAGAATGCGGAGCTTCTTTTTTTAAGCCATGGGGCGTTAACTTGAAATATGAACCACCCTCGCAGATAATAGGGCCGTTTAATCCAAAATCATAATAAACGCTTTTCGCCTCAGCCCAGGGACGATTAGTATTCAATCCGAATATAACGCCGTCTTTCGTAAGATTTCTAATCTTATTTTTTAATTTTACAAAAGAAACGGCATCGTCGGATACCAATGTGCCGTCGATATCGAAAAAAACCAGCGGATATGCTTTTTTCTTGGTGCTAACGGCCGCCTTCCATTGAGTAGGCGGCTCATAAATACCTATATTAAGCAGCAGGAATTCTAATTTAAGGCACATCCAGAAAAACCCCTTCATTGCCAAGTAAATCAGCCAGATTAAACCGTCGCCAAAACCTGATTTTTGCCATTTCTTCCAATCAGTGCGTCGGTTCAGATGCGGCCAAAGATAATTATATTCGGGGAACCAACACTTCATTTTTTCCATTTCGATATTGCGGCGGCGATAGACATTAAGCCAATCATAGAATGAACTGATCGGCCAGGAATAGCATTTTGCCTTGGCAACCTGCCTTATGGAATTCAAGCCGAATTTGTCAATGAAGTAACTCGACATGAACACATCGTCTGCAGACAGCAATATGCCGTTGCTGCAATATTTCAGCATCATTTTACTCCGACGACAATTTTTTGCCCGCCTGGACACCTCATAATCAGTGGGAATATGCCAATGACGAGTTGCAAATAACCGCCCATGAAAATACTGGCGCGGCGAAAGCATTGCCTGCGAATCATACAATCTGCCGATTTTTTCGGCTAAATTCATATTAATTTTATCCTTAGCCAAGGATACTGTTTTAGCATAGGTAACGGCCAACTGAGAATTGCCTTTTAATGCGTCAACGAGCAACTTTATGGAATCTTCGGCAATTAGACCATCAGCATCAGGAAACACGAAAATTTCCGCCGGAAATTTATTGACAATCATGCGCTGGGCATTGACTAGGCCGGGACGGCTCCTGATTAGTTCACAGGCGATTTTAGGGTGGTCTTTTTTGAAACGCCTGAATTCCTTTTCAGTGTCATCCGTACAGCCGTTAACGCAAACGACGATTATATATTTTTTTATTCGACAAAAAATAACAGCCTTGCTGATCGATTCCAGGGCTGAGTAAATATTGGTTGCTTCATTTTTTGCCGGAATTCCAACGGTTAACGAATACTTCATACGACGGTGTAAAGCATCTTTTAACTGATCTTTTTTGCTTGCTTCCTATCCGCCATCGGCAATGAAAAACAGAACTTGCTGCCTTTGTTTTTACCGGGCGATTCCACCCAGATGCGGCCGCCCATATTCTCTACCAGGACGCGCGCGTAATATAAGCCCAAGCCAGTCCCCTCGGTATTGACCTTGGCCGAATCCTTGCCGCGGGTGAATTTGTTGAATAATCGTTTGATGTCGTCAGCATCCATACCCATGCCGGTATCTTGAGAAGTAAAAACGACAGACGTGCCCTCTTGATGCAGGCCGACCATGATCTCGCCTTGCTTGGTGTATTTGATGGCATTATCGATTATATTGGAAACGATGTCTTTTATCTTCTGCGCGTCCGCCGCGACTTTCGGCACCTTTTCTTTACTCATGAAGGCCAGCTTCAATTTGCGCGCCTTGGCTTTCTCTTGGAAATCATTGACCATCGACTTGGCGACTTCCGTCAGATCCACTGGCTCGATAGTGAACTCAATCCTGCCCGCCTCGATACGCGATATATTAAGTAGGCTTTCCACTAAATTAATTAATCGTTCGGTCGAGACGAATATCTTGTCGATGCTTTCCTTGACTGGTTTAGTCATCTTGCCAAAACTGCCTTCCAAAAGCATCGAAGAATAGCCTTTGATGATCGTGAGCGGCGTCCTCAGCTGATGCGAGGAGATCGACAGGAATTCCGATTTGGATTCATCTAATCGCTTCAATTCCTTGTTGGCGCTCGCCAAATCCTTCGTGACTTTATTCAATTTTTTATTAAGCGCTTCCATTTCCTCGCGGCGATGGACTTCGTGAAGTACTGAGCGAACAAGCAACACGGCAAAGAATAAGGTAATAATAAATATGACCACCCTGAAATAAACAGAAATTTGCGATGTTTGAAATATTTGTAAAAAAGTTATAACTATTAAAAATACAGAGAATAATTCCGTTGCAATTACTTTAATATTCATCAAGTGGTGCTTGATTATCGCATAAGCCACTGCTGCGACGTAAAAAGTTACCAATATATTAGTAATGGGCGGAATGGGTATTTTATACCACAAAAAATAATTAGTAGACCCGCCGATAAATCCGATTGTCATTCCGACTAATACATAAATAATTTGAATTTTTATGATTCCCTCTGATTGAATATATTTCTTATAAAGTAGAGAACAAGAATAGACTACGTAAAAAAACCAAATAATCAAAAAAGGGGCGAATGCTGGACCGGCCATTGGCCAAAACTTAAAAGTTAAAATCGGTTCGACGCCAATGACAAATAGGGGGGTAAAATCAAGTATTAAAAAGATGAGGGAAATGATGAACGTCAGAATCAAAAATTTTCTTCTTTTTGGAAGCAAACCGACAAAAGAATAAATAAAATATAAATAAGTAAATGGAATAAAAATAGCTGGAGCCATCAATAGACGGCACCAAAATAAGGCTGAGATCGGATCACTGGCCAATTGCCAATAATAATATCCGATGCTCCAAAAAGCCACAGTAAAAGCAAAAAGTGAAAAGGAGGCATTAACTTTGTCTTCTTTATTGCTAAAAAAAACAAAAGTACCCAGAAATATACTGCTAAAAAAATTAATTATTGCAACGATGGCGTAAATATTCATAAAAACAAATTAAAAACCCGAGTCAATGCTTTTATTATAGCATTTTCTCGGGTTGATTCAAAATGTTCGACTTATTTCTCGGCAATAAGAATGCCATGAATGCGCAACGGTTCATAGATTATTCGATAATCCTTAAATCCTGCTTTTTCGGCTATTTCCACTAGATCGCTAGGATCGCGATAGATCATGGGCCAATTGATGACCCAATGAAGGAAGTGTTGTTCCGGATTCGGAGCGATATTGCATGTCAGATATACACCATCGGGCTCTAGTGATTCCCGGATCTTTTCCGACAATCGTATCGCCTTTCCTTGTTCGATGTAATCAAGTAGCCCCAACATCTCAATGATCTGCGGTTTGAAGTCGACCGCTACCATGGCCACTGCCGCAACACTAATCTGTTTTATTTCGATTTGACTACATACACCATAGCACTTAGCCAAATTTCTGGCATATTCCAGCGCATCCTTATCGATATCGACAAGAATCGCCTTAACGATTACACCCCTGTGTTTAAACTCGGCAATAATTTCAATCACTGCTTGAGCCGAACCGCAAGCCAATGAAATCAATCTGACTTCACCATGACCACTAAATCTCAATATTGCCCGTCGCACCTCTTGCCGCACCAACTTGTAACGATTACGAACAGCCTGAGCGTTCATCATGCCAATCCAGAAATTATCTATAATCTTTCTCCAGCCGAAACTGAAATTGTGATTGTAGATAATGTCCAAGGCTTTCCACGAAGCCGCACCATCCTTGATCTGACGATTACCAGGCCCCAAGCCATCAAACCACATAGTGTTGGTCTGTGGCCTATCGATTCCAAATTTCTTATACACCAATTTCTTAGCGATCACGTACAGTGTGAGCAACCAAGAAATTGGCAGGGTGAGTATGTAAAGCCAGCGGCGATGCTCATAGGAATCCAGCTTAATCGGTTGAACAAATGAGGCTTCAATATTACCCGACTCTGACATTTCCGGAGCCGTAGCTATTTCCACCCCAGAGAGAGTATATTTATTCATTTCTATTTTCCCTTCCTTTCTTCTAGAACTTCACAGTTCCGCTAATTGCACCTGTCCAGACGTCAGCAGAAATTTCCCGGCCGTCAGCCTTATTGCTGCCCCAGCCGCGGGAAAGTCCCACTGTCAGGTCCCACGACTTCGCGATTTGATAATTGAGCCGACCGGCGACAAACACTCCGTCCGTATCCGGCGTCATGAAGTCCGCCGTCTGGTCAGGAACTGCTGCGGACATATAGCCCGTGCCGCCGCCGATCGTCAGGCGATCATTCACTTTGTAACTAGCGCCGACTCGGGCCGCCCAATTATCCGCCCAACCGGTCTTGACCGGCTTGGTGAACGTGAGCTTGTCGAATTTGATATCGACCGACTCCAACGAACTCTTGGAGTAGCCGTACCAAGTCCAATCAGCCACTAAGAGCAATCGATCAGTCGCCTTCCAAGCTCCGGAAACTTCGAGTTCGTCCGGAAATTGGAAATCAGCTTTGATCTCATCCCGCAAATGGAACGGACTCAGGATTTCCGTGCGGCCATTCAAACGCGCCTTAATGCTCGAAGTATAATTCATTCCGAACGCCCAATTCTCATTCGGCTGATAAAACACGCCAACGGCCGCGCCGATTCCGGCTCCGATCGCTTTCGTGTCCGTCTCGATCGGCAGGTTATGCCGATTGATGTCGAATGGCCCGTGCCACGTCAGCATAGTGTCGGCAATTATCAAGCCGAGTCCGATTGACCACTGATCGTTTAATCTCTGAGTAACGTACGGTTCAATGTACGTCCCGGATATAAGAGTCCGAGAATCTATCCTGCCGAAGCTTTTTTCGAAGCTCGCACCCATGCCGAATTCCGTCCGGATCTTCAAGCCGGTGACGGTATCGCCATCGACCCTTTGAGCCCAGCACAGATACGGCAATGTATGCGCCACGTTCTTCGACTCAATAGTTCGACCAAATCGATCCGTAATACGGAATTTCGGCACCATGGTTTCGAAACCGAATTCCAATTGGCTGCCATCAATCTGGATCATACTGCCCAGATTCTCCGGCAGCCATGGTCCGTCCGGATTCGAGCCATTGCCGACACCTGTCGGCCCAGTTACAGCCAAGCGATCCAATCCTCCGCCATAGGCCAAAGGATTAAACATTACGGCCATAATGGCCAAAAGTACCAACAAAATTAACTTTACTGAATTGTAATGAACTTGCATTTCTTTTCTCCTATTTCTCTGCTATTTTAGCAGTTTTTGACAGCTACCAACAGTTATCCACAATATTCTGACTAACATAAAATTATAGCAAATAATAACACTTTTGTCAATGAATGATTAAATATTTACTAATTTTACGCAAAAAAACCGCCGAATCGCTTCGGCGGCCATGAATGTTATTTCTCGCTTTCCAGTCGAGCTTTTAATAAAAATATCGTATCGGTTCGCAATTTCGCTCGAGCCCAATCTTTTTGAGAAGCCGTCAACATCTCTCCCAGGCCATCGAGAATATGGCGATTGTCCATCTTTTCCAACATCTTAATGCATTTAGCTACAACTTCCTCAAAAGTCAGCTTAGCACGATTTTCCACTAATTTCTTATTGATCGGCCACATGTTTTTGGCAAAAAAATAAACGTCATAGACATCGCGACTCGTCTTGCCTATCCTCTCATACATCGCCATGAGTTTATTGGCGAACATATCTTCCTTAACCATAACCGGCATAGAGATGCCCAGCAACGTTTTCACTTCGTATTTCGATCCGAAATTCCGTCGATTGACTTCGATTTTTATATTCTGAGACTTCAAGTCATGCGCGATAATAACGATCAGATTAAATCTCTTAATCTTGGAATCAATGATCTTACCGTAGCCTGCGGCTATCTTTTGGATTTTTTCAAACACTTCCTTTTCCTTATCAACAACCAAAAGATCAAGATCGATATCGACGGAGTTGCGATCCAGGCCGTAAAACATCAAAGCCGCCGTTCCGCCTTTAAAACCCAAATACGGGGACAGCGAAGTGTCAGAAAAAATATCTTTCAATATCTGCAATAGAATATTCTTATGTTTGGGATAGTCTAATGTCATACGGTTTGAATGTTATCCAGTTTATCGTTTTTATAATAATTGAAATATTTTTCAACTTTCTTAGCCATTCTTTGATTGCGGTAAATCGGCAAAATTTCAAAAACTTTTTTCCAGTCCAAAACGCTCAGATTGTCGAAATGATAATCCTTGCTGATATATATCCGATCCAAAAATGCCCGCTCTTTTGTCGCGACAGCCACGCCATTTACATGCTCGATCCCCGCCGTATTGCTCAGAACAAAATCCTTCATCCTGATAAACGATATTTTTTGCCCGTCCGCCTCAATCTCCCTCGTAACATAGGAAGCAACAAAAATATTTCCGTAATACTGGAAATTCACTCCGGTCCGAGTCAAGACTGTTTCAAAACTGACATAAGAGGGAGTATAGATCCGCGTAGCCAATTCAAAACGATCATAATTCTTATCCTTGGCATAAATGCCGCGATGGACCCTGATTAATTTTCCCCTTTTTACATAATTGCTCAATCTAACCCTGATTTTAGCCTCTCCTATTTCACCCCACAGCAAAGAAATGTCTTTTGTGGAAAAGACAGTTTTTGGCGATCTGAGCAACATATCGATATATTGGCCTTTTGTGAGTTTATTAACCATATACTTACTAGATGTTAGTTTAAAACTTACTAACAGTACAATTATAGCACATATATAAAATATATGCAAGTATTTAATAATTAGCTAATTTTAGACAAAAAGATACCAGAATTAACTAATGCCTCATTTTCGATGTAAATAATCTGGTCGGTTCAAAATCAGTCTGAGCAAAATTAATGCCCAATTTCATCAGCCACACAAAATATATTACTCCCGGATCATCTCTAAGTTGTTTCGCTATGAATTTGTCCACCAGATTATCAACCGCTTTCACGCTCAATTTATCAGAAAAGCTCGGCAGTTCTTTGGTCAAAAAATTTATGATATTTGTATTGAACTCACCCTTATCCAAACGATCCAATTGAGAGGCAGCAAAATCATAATGCGGATTCAATTCCAAAGCCATATGTAATAATTCCTCTCCGGCGGGATTGCCTGCAGCCAACATAGACGATCCTTTATTGGCAAATAAGCGATAAATTTCCCGATCGGTTGTTTTTGATGATAATAATTCCTGGAAACCCTTATCATATGATTCCATTGCCAGCCCTGGCTTTCCCTGTTTAGTAGCTTTCATCGCTTTCTCCGCATAATCCATCCAGCCTTCAGAACTGAATATCCCGCTAATATAACGAGGGGTTGATTGATCGCGATCCGGCCTGACTTTCCCCTTCATCTCATGCGGGCATTTACCACTAAGTGATTTATGCGGGGAATAATTGCTAAGATCGCAAGACGCTTTCACCAATAAATCCATGTCATCTTTTTTCAGGTCATGATGAGCCAAACCCATTAAGATCGAAATAGGGAAAGTCGCTAAATCATCATTAGCGGTTTTATTAATCCATTTCTTGACTTGACTCACAGAAACAAAAGGCGAGATGCCGCATACATTAAAGGCTGCCTCCGCTTGCTTTTCTGCCTTTTGTTCGTTCATCGTCAGATCAATTTTGTCGCTTGCATTTTCCGCCTCATCGGCTTGCTGTCTGCCAGGCTTATAAAGAATTTCATAAACCACCTGGGGCGTTATAATATCACCAGATTTCCTAAAATATTTTTTTGCCTGCTCGGTCATCATTGTATCCAGCATTTGGCATGTGCCACTGGCGAATTCATAACGTTCTCCGATCTTAGCTACTCGACAAATAATCGTCTGACCCGGAAGAAGCAATCTGGCTCCCGCATATTCCCGCACCGCATACTCCTTATCCTGTTGCAGGCTTTCAACTTCTATCCGCCCGGGTTTGACTGAGGTGACAGAGAAAAAACCATATTCATTATCTAACATATCCCTTAAATCCGATAATTCATTATCAGTTAACCTAAGAGGATTATTTTTAACAAAATCAGACAGCGGCGTCTTGCCATTAGACAGCTTGAAATCAAATACCAGCCATTCCATAAAAAGCATATTAACCGGATCCATGTCATCATCGGCAATCAAATCGCCATCTACGACATCACCAATGGAGCGGCCAAAAAATTCCAAACTTGCTCTTTTAATATCCGCATTACGCCCGAGATCGTAAAGATAATGATCTAGGACGTCAGAAATTGCATTTTTTCTCATATTTTTCGTTATGATTATTCTTGTATGATTACAGGCCTACTTCAACAGATCATCCAGCTCGCAAGACAGCAAGGCGGATTTATTTAGCAAGATCTGCTCATTGGGATTCAGATTATCCGCAGTCATCCGAATAAGCTTGGTGGTGATGCTGTCGCCTAACATAATCCTGCCGGTTTTCTTGAAATATTTCTCTGTCATTTGAAAAAAGTGGGTCGCATACTGTTTGAGAACTTCCTGCGGAGCGAGCCGACTACTTATACCGTTATTCGTAAATTCTGTAATCTTCATTAAATTATCATCTATCATATTATTCATTTTACCATCTGTCGCAATAATCCAATCTTCATCAATCGCATATTTAACAAGAACAATTTTCCCATCATCTGTTTCATACAAAAATTTAAACAAAAAAATATCCTTAAACATATCCTCAAAAATTACCAACTTTTGAAGAATTTTAATATCTCTAATTTTATATTCATCCAAAAGACGCAGATAGCTCTCTCGCCAATTCTTTAACCAATTGGCAATGAAAGCCTGATCCAAGAAAAGCGGGGTCAAATCATGTTTGAGATTGGCATCCGTCTTCGGACTGTTTAAAATTTTTATCGTAACCTTGTCGAATAATTCTTTCGGATTCTTAATATCGATACCTTTGGCGATGAGATAATCGAAATCAGGCACGATTTTTTTGCCCATATACCACAGCAGGTCATAAATATCGCGCCCTTTTTCTTCATAAATTTCTTTCCCTGTCCCGCGAGAGCCGCGCAGAAAAATTGCGGCTAATTTGCTTGCCATGAGCGCACCCATATTATATGTCCAGATGACAAATGACAACTGTCCGCGATTTATCGGCTGGCGGTCAATTACGGTTTTAGAAGCGGCAAAATGATTCAAATCAATTTTTACGTGGATCTGATCCGAAGGCCAGCCAAGGCTAAGTTCCTTGCCGACATGGAACTTCAAGATCAATCCTCTGCCGGCAGTTATTTTTAACGTTAAGAAACCGGCTCCGGCTCCATATGTATTTGCAAAATAATCTTCAATCTCCCTTTTCAATTCGCCCAAAAATTCCTCTGTCACCTCATGAGAAACCTCAAAATCCAAATCAACCGACATACGATCCAGGCCATGGATTATGCGCAGCGCGGAACCGCCATACATGACCCAATCGCCGTATTCCTGATGATGATAAATAAAATTCAGGACATAAAACTGCAGCTCTTCTTCAAGGGCGTTAAGGCGCGTCTCGGCATCGATACCGCCATAAGCTGACAGGCTCTCGATTTTCCTTTTCAAAATTGCGATTATCTGTTCGCTCATATGAGTATATTTTTAACAAATGAATAAAATTTTTCCTGCTCTTCGATATCCATCTCGTCAAAATCAATGCGCAATTCCTCGATCATTGGATCAATATCTTCCAGCTTAATGCCGCGGAACTGGCGAGTTCTGAAATACAGAAGATCAAATAATGCTTTCGCCGGAGAAGCGATAAAAAAATCAAACCCCCCTGCATCAGATCCAGGCCTTCCCGTTACTAAGTGAAAATCAGAAAAGAGCTCTTTTTTAATCGACTGATAGGCGAAATTGCCCGCCTTGGCCTGATAATCCTTAGTTACTTTAATGGTTACTGATGTGATAGAATTGATCGATTCGGTCGCTAAGCCATAATACTGCAAGGCTGCCCAAGAACTGATATAAGACGGCACACGGATAATATTAGCAAGATAAAATGAATATGAACCGTCATGCTTATACTTATCATAAAAAGCAGAGGTTACATATAAACCGTTTTTTAGCTGAAAAATCTCATTATATTTCAAAAATCGGCTGATATATGTGTCAACCGTGGAATCCTTAAGCCCCAACTGCTTACCGAGCTGATATACGGCGTTTTTATTGAAGTGGGGTAATGTTTTTAACTGCTCAAGCAGGTTTTTCTTGCTTTTCATATATATGACATAAGTGTATCATATATGAAACATAATGTCAATACAATAAATATTAGCTGAATTTAGACAAAAAAACCGCCGAATCGCTTCGGCGGCAGATAACTGCTAACAACCTCTAATCTTCCATTCTCCAATCAGAATGGCCCTCGAAAAGTTTCTGAACGTCATCGATTGCATTAACGATATCGCCGATATTAGCCATGGCACCCATGCCGATATCGCCGCAAGCCAGCATTTTTTCAACCGGAGGCACAATGACCAAATGCGGATATCGACGCCTCAATCGCTCTAAATGCTCTTTTGTGAGCCGGTTTTTCCACATGTCAGTGTTCATCGCCGGAGCGATGACAATCGGACGAAACCGAGTCCACGCATAAAAAATGCAGGTTAAGTAATTATCGGCAATGCCCAGAGCGAGCTTAGTTAAAGTATTTGCCGTCAGCGGTGCGATGACAAACACTTCGCCCCAATGCTCCATATCGATGTGGCCGACTGGCCCATTCTTAATAAATCCGCCTGCTGGCCATTCGTCTTTATCTTTGTATATGCCAGCATGCGGCTCGGGAATGAAATACAACGCCGGCGTAGTGGCAACTACTCTGACTTCATGGCCGGCGGCCACCATTGCGGCGGCCATTTTGTGAGTCAATGTTGCAGCAGCCACGCTGCCCGTAACTCCAAGAATTATTCGCTTTCCCATTGCATTGTCTCCCTGATTTTTTCTTCGATTCCCTGGGGCAATCCCCCGCGATCAACTCGAAGTGTTTCTTCTTTAGTCACGATAAACGCATATTCCTTTGATGTCTCCAAGCAATTGGCGACGATCATGTCGGCATCACTATCGAGCATGCTTTTCTTGGCAATTTCCAAAAGCCGGTCATCGGAAATTCCGACTTGCAGCTTGAATTTAACCAAGCATTCTTCGTAGCCCCAAGGCTCACGAATTAAATCGACGATCTTCGGCGTCTTGATTAAGCGCAGATATAACACTTCGAAATCAGAGGAAATTTTGCCGCTGTTATCCAATTCGATAAGAGCACCGGATTCATTCTGGAAGCAGACTCCGTCGACCTTATAGTCGCTGACAGCCGACGAATGAATTACGATATCAAATCGATTGTTGCAAATCTCCTGTTCCATCAATTGGAGCAATTCATCAAAAGTCTGATATCTAATAATGCGATTCAGATTATTAACATCAGGAATCAAACCGGGATTGGAAGTCAACAGTGTAACCTCATATCCATTATCGGCAAAATACATCGCGATATTTGTTCCCGTCCGGCCTTTGAAAATATTCGTGATCGCCCGGACCTGATCGATGGGCGTCAAAGTCGCTCCCGCTGTAACAAGTACTTTCTTCATCTTGCTATCCTCCTGAACTTAGTCTCACCAAGAAATCTTCAAAAGCCTCTGAGCATTGCCGCCCAATATTTTATTCTCATCATCCGGCGAAAGATTCAACGACGCGACGATTTCCAAAGTGTCGCGATAAGACTGGATTGGAAAATCCGTCGCGAACATGATACGATCGATGCCGTTGGGCAGTTCGATGAATTGCTTGATCTGACTAGTAATGAATTTCCGATACTCCGGCGTGTCTTCGGAACTGCCCGAGACGAACTGCCCGGAAATATCAGTCATGACATTAGGGCAATCGATCATCACCTGGCGCAAAATATCGAAATACGGGTTGGCCAGATGGCAAGCAATGAAGTTGACTTCCGGATAACGAAGAGCCAGAAGCCGCAGACGTTCCGGATTTGCCAAGTGCGCCCTTTCATCCAAGGGGCAAAGAGGGCGGCCGCATCGGCCTTGGCCGATTACTCTAACATCCTTGGGACAGCAATGATACAATTCGCCCAAATGCATCGCAATCGGCAGATCATATTCCTGAGCCAGCCGGCAAATTCGCCCGACTGCCCGACAATCCAATTCGAATTTCTGATAACCCGGGTACAGCTTGAAGCCGCTTAAACTCCCAGCATCGGCCATAACTTCTAATTCAAAAGTCGATGGTTTATCGGCGCTCAAATCCAGACTGCCGAACATACGAAACAGGCTGTCGCCCATTATCCGCTCGTGCAAATCGAGATTAGAAAGCCCTGTGCCCTTGAGCGGAAAATACGTCGCCATCAAGACGATTACCTTGATATAGTACATCTTGGCGTATTCGCGCAGATCATCCAGATCGGCATCTGCCGTGTGCAAACCCTTCATTTGATGCCTAGAAGTATGCGCGTGCATATCGATTATCATGGCTTTTCTCCTTCCTTTATCAGTTGTTATTCAAATGTAAAGTGCAATAGCGCATCTTAAACTATTATCGGAGTTTTGTCAATCAAAAAAACCGGTCAATTGGGGCTGTCCCAAAACTCCGTTTTTGGTGATTTTGCAAAAAATTTTTAGCTAATTTTAGCTTCTGTTTTTTGAAAAATTCCTGAAAAATCGAGTAATGGGACAACCCCAATTAGCCGATTTTTCTCGCTTTCTTCTCCGCAATCTCTTTTTCCAGCTTCACCGCCATATCAAAATCATCTTCCTTGCGTATCTTGTCATTCCTTACAAAACCGCAGGTTTCGCAGCGATGGCTGATGATCCACTCGTGGCGGCGGTAATACAAATCAACCGGCCGCATCATGCCGCCGCAGACAGCGGAGCGATCGCCCGGATCAACGTCGACATGCTTGGACCAAAGGCATTTGGGGCAATGATTGGTAAAACCGGTGCCTTTGACCTTGTAGCCGCACTTAGCGCAAGTGAAATCTTCGATATTTTTGATAAAAGCCATATTATTATTAAACCCCCTCTAACTCCCCCTTTCGTAAAGGTGGAGAATAATTGTCTTGACAGTATAGCATATCTTTTGATATAATTTCAATACTAATTAAAAGAAACCCGTAAAGACTCGAAAAAACGGGGCTCTGGAATGATTTAGGCCAGATAATAGCTATAAGTCAGGCTATCATCGCGTCCATTCAGGGTTAAAATATGGCTACAATACGAATATGATTTTTGGCAACAAAGATTCAATCATGGCAAAACTGCTCGACGAGAAGCAGTATTTTAATTTGCCCAAATTAGGCGACCTCGTCAAAGGCAAGGTAATTTCCATCGACAACAACGAGATCCACATCGACCTGAGCGGCATCGCTACGGGCGTGGTCCGCGGCAGAGAACGCTACGATGAAGGCGACCAATACAAAAACTTGAAAACCGGCGACATAGTAGAAGCAACTGTCTTGGAATTAGAAAACGAAAATGGCGAAGTCGAATTATCATTCCAATATGCCGGCAAGCAGAAATCCTGGCAGACATTGATCGACTTAATGAAAGCCGGCTCGATCGTGCAAGCGGTTATCACCGAAGCCAATAAGGGCGGCTTGATGGTTAAACTCGAAAGCGTTCCCGGCTTCTTGCCGGTATCGCAATTATCTCCGGAACATTATCCTCGCGTACCGGGCGGCGACAAGAATCGCATCTTTGAGATCTTAAAAACTTACATCGGCAAGAAATTCGACGTCAAAGTATTCGACGTCAATGAAGGCGAAGATAAATTAATCGTCTCGGAAAAAGCAGCTTGGGAAGAGACCCAGAAAGATGTCATCGGCAAATACAAAATCGGCATGTCCGTTGAGGGCTCAGTTACAGCAGTAACTGACTTCGGCGTCTTCGTCGAATTCGCCGACAAGCTCGAAGGCTTGATTCATATCTCGGAAATCGCCTGGCAGCGCATCGACAATCCGCATGACTTCGTAAAAGTCGGCGAAAAGATTAAAGCAGAAATCATCGGCATCGAGAACTCCAAGATTTTCCTATCAATGAAAAAACTGGAGCATGATCCTTGGGTCGGCATCGAGAAGAAATTCAAGATCGGCGACAAGATTACCGGCGAGATCATCAAAGTCAATCCGTTCGGCTTATTCGTCGAATTGGAAAAGAACATCCAGGGCTTGGCGCACGTCTCTCAATTATCAGACAAGGGCCAAGTCAATCCGGTCGATATCGCCAAGGTCGGCGAGAAAAAGGAATTCTATGTCGTATCTCTCGAACCGAAGAACCATCGCTTGGGACTGAGCTTAACCAAGCCGAAGACTAAGGGCGAGCCGAAAACCGAAGCTGCTGAAAAAGCAGAAACTCCAGCTGAAGAAGCGAAGGAAGAAAATAAAGAAGAGAAGAAAAAACCGGCGAAGGAAAAGAAACCGAAGAAAGAAAAGAAGAGCGAAGAGCCGAAAGAAGAAATCACTTCGGAAAAAATCGCCGAGGAAATTGACGAAACCAAGGATATTCCTCTCTCAGAATAATCCATCATATATATATACATAAAAAAAATCCCTCCGAATTCTATTATCCGCCGAAAGGCGGAGACCGAACGGGGGGATTTTTTATTGGTTGATTTTTTCCGCCAATGTGCTAAGGTGTAATCGCGCACATTAAATTCTATAAGATCATAAAACCTCAAAAAGGAGAATGATAATGAAACTGATAGTCGATCTGATGGGCGGCGATAATGCGCCGACTGTCGTAATCAAAGGCATAGAGCTGGCTTTAAAGCTGGGATTCGTCCAGCCCGATGAAATTACTATGGTAGGCACGGATGAAGCACTCGATTCGGCAAGACGGATAAAAAGCTTGAGGCAGTTAGAATATATAATCTGCAAAGACGCAATCGGCATGGGCGAAAAGGTCCCAGTAACTACGGTAAAAAGAAAAAAGGATTCCTCAATTGTCGTAGGATTGCATAGACTTCGCGATAATAATTCTGATGGCTTAGTTTCTGCCGGCAACTCAGCGGCTCTCACCTTCTTAGCGACATTCATGCTGGGGCGAGTTGCGCACGGATTGTTTCCGGCTATTGCCGTTCCGATGCCGAATATTTTCGGACAATGCTTATTGCTGGATATCGGCGCCAATGCGCACGCTACAGCAAAAAATCTTTTGCAGAATGCTCAAATGGGCGCTATTTATGCCAAGAATTGCATGGGCAAAGAAAATCCGAAGATTGGCCTAATCAATATTGGCGAAGAGGTAGATAAGGGCAATAAAACTGTCCATGACGCCTATGATTTATTAGTTAAAAGTGGCTTGAATTTTATCGGCTTCATCGAAGGCCGGGATATCTTTATGGGTAAAGTCGATGTAGCAATAACAGACGGCTTTACCGGTAATACGATTTTAAAATCTAATGAAGGCCTGGTTAAACTGCTAGATGGGGCGATTCGCGCAGAATTCAAAAAACATTATTTATCCTACTTCTCTTTCCTAGCATATCCGTTTATTCTACCGATGAAAAAAGCTTTGAAAAAACGCTTTTTCGATGAGGAAACGGGCGGGGCTATATTATTGGGCGTCAATAAACCGGTAATTTTCGCTCATGGCAATTCACAACCTCTGGCAATTGCCAATGCTATTAGACAAGCAAAAATCGAAGTTGAGGCCGGAATTGTTAATGAGATAAAGCGGGGAATTAATAATTAAAGCACCTTAAAGTTGAGAGATCGCCTCTCAACTTTTTTAATTATTCTCACATGCTTGCATAATATCAGATTTTAGTATAGGGTAAGGTCAGTAATAAATAAGAGAGCCCCTTACAATTGCAATTATTTTAAGCTGCCCTTTAATCCCAACCCCAGAAAAGGAGTGCCTAATGGATGTCTCGCTTAAATTCCTCGGCGGACTGGCAACAACGGAAAATCTTACCGGTTCCTGCACGGCAATCGAAGTCAAACGTGGCAAGCAAACAACGGTATTTTTGATCGATGCCGGACTAGTTCAGGGCGATAACAAAAACTTCCTTAGAAACAACAGAAGGATTCTTGAATACGTTGAACCGAAAAGAATCGACTTCGTCATCCTGACGCACAGTCATATTGATCATATCGGCCTATTGCCGCTATTAGTCAGCCGAGGCTTCCGAGGCAGAATCGTCTGCACCGAGCAAACGGCCGACCTAATGCCGATCATGCTTGAAGATTCCTACAAAGTTCAAAAAGGCTTGGCTTGCAGGAACGAGCGACGGAACAAAGCACGCGCTAATGCCGGATCTTTTAAGAAACGTAGTAAGCAAAAAGAGAAAGTAGGAAAAAGTCGAAATTCGCAGCCGCATCAAAGAGAGCAACTCTTCCAATTTGAAGACGTGCAGAAGACACTTAAACTGATCTATTCGGCCAGCTACGGCAAACAAATAAAACTGGCTAAAGGTATAACCCTGCAATTCCATCCTTCAGGACATATTTTAGGCGGAGCAATTTGCACCATCGAAACTATCGACCCCCGCAATAAGAACCGTTCTCGATTGGCTTTTAGCGGCGATTTGGGCAGACAAGAAGGATTACTCCTTCTACCTCCCGAAAAACTAAATATCCCTGTTGACTATTGGTTTACAGAGTCAACCTACGGCGGCAAACAGCACCCTTCAAGAACAGAAGAAATATCCAAGCTATTTGGGCTAATTGCTGAAGCCGAAAAAGAGGGCAAAAGAATCATTATTCCTTCCTTCGCTTTGCAGCGAACACAAGAACTGATTTATCTGCTTTCAGCAGCTATGGAGCGGAATGAAATACCAAGAATACCTATCAATCTAGATTCACCGATGGCGATTGCTATCACGGAAGTTTTCGCTAAATATTGGGATTTAGGCGCCTTCAGTAATAAATTCTTACTTGGATTCAATCCATTCAGCGAAAATACCAATCCGAACCTCAAATTCCACAGGAGCCCCGAAGAATCAGCCGAGCTAATGCGCCAACCAGCCCCGCGAATCATCATTGCCAGCTCTGGTATGTGCGACGCTGGAAGAATTCGTGACCATCTTCGCGCTAATCTAGGAAGCGAAATGGCAATCATCTGTCTTGTAGGCTATATGGCTCCGACCAGTCTCGGCGCAAAACTGAAGAAAAAGCCGCTATTCGTACAAATGAATGAAGATAACATTAAAATCCAATCAAAAATTGAACATTTCGAAAGCTTTTCTGCCCACGCAGACAGCGTCGAGCTAGTCAATTATGCCCAATCAGTATTTAGCGGCAATAAAAGATCCCTGAATATCATTATTCTGCACGGAGAAACCGATAACGGCAAGTCTTTAAAAGACAAACTGGAAGAACGGTTTAGAGGTCGCGATGTTGCGATCTTACTGCCGAAACTTGGCGATTCTATGACTTTGCCTCTCTAAGAAAAAACAAATCCCAGCCATGAAGAATGGCTGGGATATTTTAATTCATATTTTGTTTTTTTATTCCTTCTTGTCCCAGAAAGCCTCTGCTTCCTCTTCCATTTTCTCTAAGCGAGTGTAATAATCGGCGAATTCATTCAAATGGGCCAGAGCGATTTTGCCAGTGGTAAAAGCGCCGTCATTAGTGACATTAGTCTGCGGATCCCTGGTGCCATGTTCTAATTCCACATCCATGCCCATACGGAATTGCTCCACATCGAATTTCGTCCAATCGATTCCCAATCTCTCTCCTGTTTCCTTCGCCTCCTCGGCGGAAAATATTGTCTTCATATTAATTCTAATATTTGTTTTTTAATTTTTTCTAATGTTTCTTTGCTTACTGCTTCGATATTTAATCTGATTACCGGCTCGGTATGCGACGGCCTGATATTGAAGAACCATAATCTATCCACCGCCGTTACGGATAAACCGTCGATCAGACTGATCTTATCCCGAGGAAATAACTTCTTGATCTCTTGGGAGATTTGATCGAATCGAGCGGTCTTAAAATTCAACTCGCCAGAAATTTGATAATTAGATGATATCGGCTTTATCGCCTCGGATAATTTTAATTTATTTTGTTTTAAATACTTCAAGACTAATAGGACAGAAATTATCGCATCGCCATAGACAAATTGCTTCTTGTTTTTCAAGTTAAAATTATACATGAAGTGGCCGGAATTCTCGCAGCCGAACAAGAGTTTTTTTTCTGTCATCGTCTTGATAAAATTCGCATAACCGGCGCGATGCACCAATATTTTGCCACCACTATCTCTGATCGCTTTTTCTATTGCCAGATTGAGGCGGGCATCAGCAACGATTGTCGCGCCTTTCTTCATGGCCAGTATTATCTGCGACATCAGGCAATTGATATGGTACGGCTCAACGAATCTGCCTTGCTCATCGATAAAAATAGCGCGATCGGCATCACCATCGAATATTACGCCCAAATCAGCTTTCTTCGCTTTGACTTGACTTATTATAACCGCTCTATTTTCTTTCAATAACGGATTCGGTCCATGGCCGAATTTCTTATCGCTGGCGCGAAAATTTATCGCCGTAAATTTCAAAGGTAAGGCATCAAATATCACTTCCGCCAAACGTCCGCCCGATCCGCCAGAAGCATCTAGAATTATATTAAAGTCTTTGATATCACTGGGCTTAATAAAAGATAAAGCGAATTTCTTATAATCCAAGGCAATAGAAATAAAATCAACTTGCTCGCTTTTCGTTGTAAATTTAATTCCTGACGGAATTTTATTAATTTCCTGGTTAGCAAATTTTTCCAATATTTTTGATCCGGAATTAAGACCGAATACCCGCCCCTTGCTGTCGCAGAATTTAAAGCCTGTTTCTCCTGTCGGCGAATGCGATGCGGTTACCATCACTCCACCCGGAAATTTCTTGGTTCCGACGGCAAAAAATAATTCCGGCGTAGCGCAGACTCCGAGATCGTATATCTTAATTCCGCCCTTTGAGAGTCCCGCCACCAGCGGCCAGAAAGCCTTCTCTGATTCTTTTCGAGCATCGCGGCCGATGGCTATTTTCTTCGCTTTAATGACTTTAGCAAACGCCAAGCCAAGAGCATAAGCGGCATTATCGCTGATCTCCTCGGGATATTTCCCTCGTATATCGTATTCTTTAAAAATTGTAGGTGTAATTATCATAACCTTATGTTATCATTTTTTAACCGCGATGGCTAACAGATTATCGCCGGTCAAGATGGAAACCGATCCCCGGCTTTTGCTGGCATAACTCAAATAATCAATTGAGAACCCGGCTGACGTCAGGAGATTTTTCATCTCTCTTTTCGTAAATGAATGTACGTATCTGACGTGCCACTCGCTTTGGCGCAAGTTGGCCTTCCAGGGCACGAAAGCGTCAGAAATATTGTAGACTCCGAGATTGAATTTTTCAACCAGATTGAACAGATATGGATAGTAGCGGAAATATTTGCGGCCATTAACATTCCACAAATTCCAATTACTGATCACTAAGCGTCCGCCCGGCTTTAAGGCCTGATATAAATCTTTCAATATTTTTAATCTTAATGCGCGCGTAGGAATATGATGCAAGGCGGCAATCATTAATTCGAGATCAAATTGATTCGAGGCCAAATGCAAATCAACCGCATCCGCAACTTCGAACTTGAAATCAGACTTATTCTTATACCGGTTTTGAGCGATTTCTATCAGCTCTTGGGAATTATCTAAGCCGAGATACTCGACTCCGGAATTATCAAAAAGTTGAGCCATGCGTCCGTTGCCGCAGCCAAGGTCTAAAACATTGTCTCCCCTTTTTACATACTTGGCGAAATCTCCGAATCCCTCCCACCATTTGCCGCGGGTATCAGAAAAATCAGCTGCAATTTCATTATAAATCTTCGGCGTTTCCTCTAATATGCGATTGACATTTTGTCGTTTCATAAGTATAATAAGGTTTAAACTATGCCAGAAATCCATTCACAAATCATTCTAGACATCATCAAAGGCAAGCCGCAAAGCGATGCTGATCTTTTTAATATTGTCAGAAAATCCACCGCTGGCCTCAAAATGGCTCCGCCGCCCAAGGCCGTACTGTTAAAAGCTTACCATAAACTGGCAAAAAGTGGAAAAATAAAATCGAACACAAATATTGCTCAATTACTAACTAAGCGAGCCGTGCGTACTCTTTCCGGCGTAGCAGTTATTTCTGTCTTAACCAAACCGACAACTTGCCCCGGAAACTGCCTTTTCTGCCCGACCGAGAAAAATATGCCTAAATCATACCTTTCCAACGAACCGGCGGTCATGCGGGCTATTTTAAACGATTTTGACCCCTTCAGACAGGTCGAAATGCGCCTTAAAGCGCTTAAAGCCAATGGCCACTCGGTAGACAAGATCGAGCTGATCGTCATGGGCGGCACCTGGAGCTACCATACACCAAAATACCAATCCTGGTTCATCAAACGTTGCTTCGAAGCAGTCAACGGCAAAGAAGCCAAAACTTTGGCGGAAGCACAGAAAAAAAATGAATCAAGTAAGCACCGCGTCATCGGCCTAACTCTAGAAACCCGACCAGATTATATCGACGAAGAAGAAGTGAAGCGACTAAGAAATCTTGGCTGCACCCGGGTAGAATTAGGCATCCAGCATATTGACGACAAGATATTGAGATTGAATCGCCGCGGCCACAACACCAAACAAAGTATCAATGCTATCAAGTTACTCAAGAATGCCGGTTTTAAAATCAATCTTCATCTGATGCCGAATTTATACGGCTCGACGCCAGCCAAAGATTTAGCAATGTTTAAAAAAATCTATACTGACGGCAATTACATGCCGGATATGGTCAAAATCTACCCCTGTGTCGTCAATGAGCATGCCGATTTATACAAATTATATAAGCAGAAAAAATATAAGCCCTACACGCAAAAGCAATTGACTGATTTGATAGTCAAAATAAAAAAAATCACTCCGCCCTGGGTGCGCATCGCCCGATTGATCCGCGATATTCCCGAGGAATCGATTGTCGCCGGCAACAAGACGACTAATCTGCGGCAGCTAATAGCGCTCACCGCATCTAAGGATGGCTGGAGCTGCAAGTGCATCAGATGCAGAGAAGTCGGAAGATCACATAACATGGAACATGGAACATTAAATGCAAAATTAGTCAGTAGAAAATATCAAGCAAATGGCGGTACGGAATATTTTTTAAGTTATGAATCGCCCGACAAAAAAATTCTTTATGCCTTCTTGAGGCTTCGGATCAAACCCCCTCTAACTCCCCCTTTCGTAAAGGGGGAGAAAAACTTCCTAACATCAATTCAGCAAGGGAACGATTCCTCCCCTTTACGAAAGGGGAGGCTAGGAGGGGTTTATCTGCCTGAACTAAATGGAGCAGCCTTGATCCGTGAGCTGCATACTTATGGTCAGGCGACGGAAATCGGCTCTAAGGGCAAAGTCCAGCACCTCGGACTGGGACAAAGACTACTTTCGGAAGCAGAAAAAATCACCCAGCAAAATAACTTGAATAAAATTGCTGTCATTTCCGGCATCGGCGTCCGCAGTTATTACAAGAAATTCGGCTATAAACTCGAAGGGACTTATATGGTGAAAAATTTAACAAAAAAGACAAAATAAGCTATACTGTTGCTAGTTAATTAGAACTTAACTGAAAGGAGAATTTATGGGCATCAATACAACAATTACCAATGAGATTGGAGTTTTTCAGACAATGATCGCCTCCGGACCAGTGATAATTCAAAATCGAGATGGCATAGAAAAAACCCTGCTAGTCAAGCACGGCGACAAGCCGCTAGCCGAATTGAAGTGGAAATTTTGCGGCGGAAAAATATTCGCGGAAATGGACCTTGAAGCAAACGCCATTCGTGAAGCAAAAGAAGAAATCGGAGTAACGGTCAAATTAATCAAGCCATTGAAGCCCATGATAATCTGGAATGAGATTCCGGAAACCGGTTCTGAGAAACCACAAGCGATCGTCTTAATCCATTACTTAGCGGAAATTTCAGAGGAACCGATTATGGGAAAAGAAGTTTTGGCAATGGAATGGCACGATATCAATAATTTGCCCAATGACTGCGCGCCAAATGTTAAGCCAGTAATTGAAGAATATCTCCAAGAATACAAATAATATAAACAGCACAAAAAAATCCCGTTCGCCGTGGCGAATCGGGATTTTTTAATGCAGATTATTCTTGTGCAGGCTCTTGGGGAGCGGATTCCGCTTCTACGACCGGTTCTTCCATAACCGGAGCGACTTTGCCCTTGCCTTTCAAAGCATCCTTCAGGTTCTTGCCGGCTTTGAATTTGGCAACGACTACCGTAGGAATCTTGATTTTTTCCTGCGGATTCCTCGGATTGATGCCTTCGCGGCCTTTACGCGCTCGAGCGGAAAAAGTGCCGAAGCCGGTCAATACGACTTCGTTGCCGGCTTTCATTTCAGCTGTCGTGATGTCAGTCAAAGCGCTTAATGCGGCTTCGGCTTGCGCCTTAGTAATGCCGACTTTGTCGGCGATTTTTTGCGCGAGTTCTGTTTTGTTCATATTGATATGAATTAATTAACATTGATAATTTCTAATTAACATTGATAATTTCATTGATTCTTTCGATTTTCACCGTCTTGCGGCTCTTCTCATCGATTTCCAGATATACCGCATTGAATGTCGCGACGCCCTGGGATGGCAGATCGTGTTTCTTCGATGATTGCCCTGTCTTCATGAAAAGATGGTAAATCTGCTGCTTATCAGCTCCGATTATCGAGTCGTAATATCCTACCATGCCGGCATCGGTTATGAATCCCGTGCCCTCAGGCAAGATCTTCTCATCAGCTGTCTGGATATGCGTGTGAGTGCCGAGAACAGCCGCAACTCTCCCGTCGAAATAATTGGCCAACGCCGCTTTTTCTGAAGTTGCTTCCGCATGAAAATCAACCAGATAAATTCCCTGCCTATCGGAGGATATTATCTTTTCTAAGGTCTTGAAAGGATCGTGCAAGATTTCTTTCTTCTCCCTTTCCCAGCCATAGAATACCTTACCCATTAAGTTTACCACATTTAGCTTAATTTCGCCAATACTGTACTCAATATGGCCCATACCGGCGAGCTTGGCTGCAAAATTAGCCGGCCGGATCAATTTATTTTCAGGATTTTCCAGCATCTCATCGCTGCCGCCCTTCTCCCAAATATGATTGCCGGAAGTAAACATATCGACTCCAGCGTCTTTCATCTCATCTAATGTCTTCTGCGTCGCGCCGATGCCATGAGCCAGATTTTCCGCATTAGCGATGATCACATCGGGCTTATATTTACTTTTTAACGTCGGCAAATAATCCCGCACCGCATTGCGGCCGATTTTTCCCACTATGTCTGCTATAAAAATAATTTTTATCATGATTGAATTAATTCGTAATTTGAAATTCGTAATTCGTAATTGACTATGCCATCGCTCTCAATTTCTTTATCCTGTCTTCAACTGGAGGGTGAGTGGAGAAAGCCCGTGCTAGAAATTTTCCCGAGCCCTTGAAGGGATTGGAAATATACATATGCGCCGTGGCAGTCGAAGCGCTGGAAAGCACAGCCGGATCGGCAGAAATTTTTTCCAAAGCGCGGGCCAAGCCTTCCGGATAGCGAGTCAGAAGCGCTCCGGAAGCATCCGCCAAATATTCCCTGCGGCGGGAAACTGCAAGCTGAATAAGCTGGGCGATTATCGGCGATAAAATTATTAAAATTATGCCGACAATCATTAGCCAATTTGCCCCGCTATTATTATCATCTTTCCTGCCCACGCCGAATAATGATCCGCGAAAAAAGAAATCAGCCATGATTGAAATCATGCCGACCAAGACGATCACGATCGTCATCAGCCTGATGTCATAATTCTTGACATGCGAAAGTTCATGCGCAATAACGCCTTCCAGTTCCTCATTCTCCAAGCGATTGATGGCGCCGGCCGTAACGGCAATCGAGGCATGCCTGGGGTCGCGACCGGTAGCAAAAGCATTTATCGCTTCCTCTGGAATGACGTAAACTTTGGGTGATGGCAAACCGGCAGTAATGCAAAGATTCTCCACCATATTGCAGATATAAGGATTGTCGGTTTTTTCTACCAATTGCGCCTTGGCGCTCCACAAAGCCACTTTATCCCCGCCATAATAGGAAAACAGCGTCATAACCAATGAGACGATGGCCGCCAGAACCAGGGCGCTCGGACCGTAATTGAAATAATAGCCGATAAACCAGCCCAGTCCCAGGACGATGGCGATGAAAATTATGATTAGCGCCCAAGTCCGGCGCTTATTAGAATCGATTTGATTATACATACCTCTAATAAATTAAGAATTATAGATATCAACTCCTTGCCAATATGGCAAAAGGTAATAAATAATTTTGTATCGCTTTCAAACTGACTGAAAAATAATTACTATCAACGTAACAATCAGCAATAGCCTCACGCAAAATTCCCAATTCTCTGCTCCGTCCAAAATTACGACTATCAGTTAAAGTCAAATCAATAAGCTCCAAAGCGCGTTCTAAGCAATTATTTCGATTTTCCAACTTATTCGTTTTCTCCCAATTGGCTGCGCGTGAAATTTCAGCTAATAAATTGCCTAATTGTTGCGGCAACGTCATTTGATGCCATTTTTCTTCTATCATAAAACTATTTTTTCAAATATTTCAAAAATCTTCTTCCTAATTTCCGGCAATTGAATTTCCGTCGAGCGATTATTATCTTTGGGTCTGATATTAATCAGAGAATCATAAATTAATATGCTGTCCGCTGGGTTATCAGGATAAATATTAAAACCCCACAAATCTACCTGCCGGCTTCCCTTAGCCAATAATAGCTGCTCTCCATCAGCATGAAATTCCCCGCCGATAGCCAAAATACCTAGATTAATATCGGCAACAGCCTTGACCATTTCGCCATAGCTTTCTTCTGCCAGTTTCCTTACTTCCGCCCAAGTTATTTGATTTTCGACTATTATTATATTCATAAATTATATAGTATTTGCCTGCCATTTACTTAACAATATCTTAGCAAAAATAGGCCAAAAAATCAAAAGCCCGTCCTTTTCAGACGGGCGGATAATATCATACTTCAAATGAAATGGCGACTTGTCTCGCGAATCGGTAAAAACGATCCGCCTCTAATTTAAGTTTTGAAATCACCTGCCGATATCCATCTTCATTTGGATGTCTTAATTGATCTGCAAAATCTGCGTTATATTGGCTGTCACAGCCAACCAACTCACGGAATAATTGGGGCAAGCCGAATTCTTCATGGCCAATCAAATCCAAATATTTTTCAATAACCAAATTTCTGGAATCATTCTCCATATCACAGCCACGCAAAGTCAGTACTTTTCTGGCTATATGAATCGGCGATTCCAGCATTTTCTGAAAATATTTATGTTGAGCTGGCGCAGACATCGTATCTTGACTCTTGATCATAAACTACTAAAAAATCAAGATCACTACGCCGATTATGACAGCCCCAAAGGACCGAACCAAACAATAATCCGCCATGAATGTCTTTATTGCCGATGATTTCCGCCTTCATAATATCGGCTAAATCATCAAATGATGATAATTCCGGTACCCTTTTGCCAGCAATATCTTCCCAACTGAAGACTTTTCCCATTTTTCCTCTCCTTTCGTTTAACTTATTTGACTTAAATGTTAATGGACGATTCAAATCAGTATAGCAAATAAAAACAAAATTGTCAAAAATCAAAAGCCCCGGACAAACCGAGGCTTTTGTGGAGTATTTTTTTTAAAACTTAACCTGCACGACTTCTTTTTCTCCAGCGGAGGCTTCGAAGAAATCATATTTCTTAAATTTCAGCATGCCGTTGATGATATTGGTCGGGAAGACCTGGATCATGGTGTTGAAATCACGGACGTTGCCATTATAGAAGCGGCGAGCGGCCTGGATCTTGTTTTCCGTGTCTGAGAGCTCATCCTGCAATTTCAGGAAATTGGTATTGGCCTTCAAATCCGGATAGCTTTCCGCCAAGGCGAAAATCGATTTCAATGTCTGGGACAGCGCGTTCTCGGCTTGGGCCTTGTTGGCGGCCGAGCCGTCAACAGACATGGCGCTGTTTCTCGCCTCGATCACTTTCTGCAAAGTGCCCTGTTCGTGCGCGGCATAACCCTTGACCGTTTCCACCAGATTGGGAATTAGGTCATAGCGGCGCTTGAGCTGGACATCGATGTCTGACCATGCCTCATCGGTGCGATTCTTGGCTCTGATCAAGCCGTTGTAGACTAAGACTAACCACACTGCAATAATCGCGATTATGGCGATTACTATCCACCAGATGTTTGACATAGGATTTTTTAATATTTAATATTCAATATTGAATATTGATAATACTCAAAATTTTATCTTGCATATTCAACCACTCTCTTCTCCCTAATGACATTGACTTTGATTTCGCCCGGATATTTGAGTTCGGCTTCGATCTTTTCGGCGATATCCTTGGCCATCTTGATGGCGCCCAAATCATCGATCTGATCAGGCGTGACAAAGACGCGGACTTCCCGGCCGGCGGCAATAGCATAGACTTTTTCCACGCCGGTGAAAGACAAGGCGATTTTCTCCAATTCCTCCAACCGTTGCAGATAATTCTCGTAAGAATCCTTGCGAGCGCCTTCACGAGCGCCGCTAATGGCATCTGCCACCTTGACGATGACCGCTTCCAAAGTCGACGGCTTGTCATTATGATGCTCGAAGACGCCGACAATGACATCATCCTGCACATTGAATTTCTTACAGATGTCGCGGCCGATTTCCGGATGAGTTCCGGCAACTTCATGATCGACAGCCTTGCCAATATCATGTAGTAAGCCTGATTTCTTGGCCACAGCCACATTAGCGCCCAGTTCCTCCGCCAACATGCCGGAAAGAATCGCCACTTCAGTGGAATGATTCAAAATATTCTGGCCATAAGATGTCCTGTATTTTAAACGGCCCAAAATCTGGACTAATTTCGGATCTAATCCGGCGATACCGAGTTCATAAACAGCATTCTCACCGGCTTTCTTTATTTCGACCGCCAATTCCTGTTTGGCTTCTGCAATAGTTTCTTCTATCCGTCCCGGATGGATGCGGCCGTCAAAAATCAATTTTTCAATCGCCCGCTTGGCCACTTGGCGCCTGATCGGAGAGAATGATGAAAGAGTTATGGCTTGAGGCGTGTCATCAATAATAATTTCTACGCCGGTCAGCTGCTCTATTGTCTTAATATTTCTGCCTTCACGGCCGATGATCCTGCCCTTCATTTCGTCTGACGGCAAAGATACGGTCGATGACGTGGTTTCTGCGGCATGGCTCGAAGCGCAACGCTCAATGACGACAGACAAGACTTCCTTAGCTTTCTTCTCAAACTCATCGGATGCGCCCTCTTCCAATTTCTTGATGCGCTGCACCAGATTTTCCGCAATCATCTTTTCTGCGTTGTCCATCAAGATCTTTTCTGCTTCCGGCTTGGTGAAGCCGGCAATTTTTTCTAATTTCGCCAACTGATCCTCTTTGATCTTCTGGATTTCTTCTTTCGATTTGATGATCTTTTCTGCCTTGTCGGCTAAATCAGTTTTTTGATTCTCCAGATCCAACAGCTTCTGGTCGAACATTGTTTCGCGCTTTTCCAATCTAGTCTTAGCGCCTTCCATTTCCACTTTGACTTGTTTGGCTTCAACTTTGGCATCCTCAATTATCTTGATTGATTTTTCCTGCGAAGCCAAAAGCATTTCCTTCTGCTTCGCTTTAGCCTCAACGATCATTTTTTCCACTTTCGCCTCGATGCTATCCTTCCGTTTCTGCGCCCAGGATTTGCGTACCAAATAGCCTCCGGTCATGCCGATGGCGAATGTAATGATGGCAATTACTGCCGAAATGATTATTTCCATATATCTCCTTCATGCTGAAAAGGAGAATTTCTGAGCGTGCTTACGCGGTGCTGTCCTGCCGTTTCAAATACGGCGATGAAATGAGAGGTTATTTACCGAATTGGCAATAAAAATACACGGCTTTAATCGCCGTTTTTAACGCTATTTAACTTTTGCTGAGACTTTCGGTAAAGAGTTTTCATGAGATTAATTCGCTAAAATTGGACAAAAAACCGCATAACGCCATGCCATCAGAAATTCCGCTGTTTCTACATTATTATTAATACTGCATTCATTATATCAATAAATACTGCAATAGTCAATTACAAAGAATCACTACATTTTGCGGGTTATTTAACGATTTTATCGATTACGCCGTAATCGATCGCCTCTTCGGACGACATGAAGTAATCGCGATCGGTATCTTTCTCTATCTGGGCCAAGGTCTTATTGGTATGCTTGGTCAAAATCTTATCCAACTTGCTTTTGACTTTCAGGATATGCTCGGCGCGGATCTTGATATCGGTCGCCTGTCCTTCGGCTCCGCCCATAACCTGATGGATCATAATCTCGGAATTAGGCAAGCTCAATCTTTTGCCTTTGGCGCCGCCAGCGAGAATGACCGCCGCCATGGAAGCGGCCGTACCGACGCAAATCGTCGAGACATCAGCCTTGACGTGCTGCATCGTATCGTAAATGGCCAGGCCAGCAGAGACTGAGCCGCCAGGTGAATTGATGTATAATTTAATGTCTGTCTTGCCATCTTCGCTGTCCAAAAACAACAGCTGGGCGATGACCGTATTGGCGACAGCGTCATCGATCGGCGAGCCCAAGAAAATTATGCGATCCTTAAGCAGGCGCGAATAGATGTCATAAGCACGCTCGCCTTGCGAAGTTTTTTCTAGAACTGTCGGGATCAAGTACATAAATTATCTGTTTAATAATTCAAAATATCTCTCGCGGCTGATGCCGGCTGTGCGCAATAAATTCCTAATTATAAAAACCGGAACCTCATCATACCTCGGAATGACCAAAGGACGAAAAGCGCCGGCCCTAATATATATAATATGATCGCCTTTTGTGCGGCTGTATACAAAACCTTCAACCAAGAAAATATCGCAAAGCTTGATATAGCTGATGGGCGACATTTTCGGCATAAATTAAATGGCCAGCTTCATTTTTTCGTAAGCAATGATTTCCGGCGCCTGCCAAAAACGGTCAAAAATGAATCCTGACTCCTTTAAAATACTGTCCAAGGTGCCGAGTTTTTCCGCCTCTTCAAAAAATAATTCTATTGCCTCGGTCAAATTATTCCTGGCTGATTCGACAGTAACGCCGCAAGATGAAATATCCAATTGCGGCGCGTAAGCGACAAATTTATCGCCCTCCTGCCAAATTTCACTATTAAATTGTATATTAGTGTTTGCCATAATTATTGGTTCATTAATTACAATATAATCTTTTCCCGCTATTATGTCAAATGACAATCAGTTCCCCATCCTTTTCAACCACCTGCCAATTGACGGTAAAGCCTGAGGCTTTTTTGTGGCCGCCGCCGCCGAATTGCGAGCAAAAAGCCAACAAGTCGATATCTTCCCGCTTGGTGCGCCAGCTGGCCTTGACCCGGTTCGGGCTGATGCGGAAAAGCGCCGTCGCGTTGACATCGACTATGGCATTTAGGAAATTCGCCAAACCGTCGAGCTCGTCTTCCTTGACCCGGTGATTCTTAAAATCATCATCGAAGATATAAGTATAAGCGATATTCAATTCCTTATTGAATTTTATCCGCGACAGGATTTCTCCCCACAGCCGCAAGCCCTCAATCGTCTTATTCCTGACGACATAATTGAAGATCTGATGTATCTTGATGCCGACTTTTATCAGCTCGGATGCAATCTTGATCGTTTCGCTTTTAGTCGTATTATGGATGAAGCCGGAAGTGTCACCCAAGATGCCGGCCAGAAGATTGGTCGCCACGCGCTTATCGATCGGATAACCGATAGCCAGAAAATAATTATAAGCGATCTCGCAAGTCGAGCTGGCCTTGGCATCAATCAAATTCACTAAACCATAAGAGTTATTGGAAATATGATGATCAATATTTAAAATTGCCTTTCCCTTGAATAGCTCCTCATCCAAGCGGGTATTGCTGATCGAGCCGCAGTCGAGAAAAAAATACAAATCCCAACGTTCGTCAAAAACGCTCTTATCGCAAGTTACTTCATCAATGCCTGGCATGAAATGCAGGTACGACGGTGCTATATCAGCTGTATAGACTTTTACCTCTTTGCCTAGTGATTTTAAGTAAATATAAAAGCTCAAATTGGCGCCCAAAGTATCCTCATCCGGCCGTTGATGGCCGATGAGCAGAATCCTTTGCGAGCGCAATAGCAACTGATCAATTTGTCGATAAATATCTGTCATAAACAATTCATCAGCTTAACTTATTATCGGTATTCTGTCAAACTAATAATTATGATATAATTTACTTATTAGATATTTTCCCTCCCCTTTTTTCAAAGGGGAGGCTAGGAGGGGTTTTGTTGGAATTAATTAAACCCCCTTTCGATGCTCCTTATGGTCGCATCCGAATCCCCCTTTGAAAAAGGTGGAGAATAATGCAACTCAATAATTAAATCTATGAACCTAGATAACATACAGGCCATAAGGAAGCTGGACAAGGAAAATGTCGCAGCCTCGATCAATAATCTGCCCAAGCAATTGATGGCCTCATGGGAAACGGCGAAGAAAATAAAAATACCGCCAACATTCGGCAAGGCGGAGAATATTATTTTCTGCGGCATGGGCGGATCCAATTTGGCATCCGAACTATTAAAACGAGTCTATGGCGCAAAAATCAAAGTGCCGATGGTGCTCGTCCGCAGCTATAATCTGCCAGCCTTCGCCGGAAAAAATTCACTCATAATCATCGACAGTTATTCCGGCAATACCGAAGAAACCGTAAATTGCCTTAACCAAGCAATCAAATTAAAAGCAAAAATTATTTGCATTTCCAGTGGAGGCAAGATCGAGCAGTTGGCCAAGCGCAATAAATTAGTTCACTTTAAGCTCAACCCGGCATACAACCCATCAGGACAGCCACGCTATGATGTCGGCTCGCAATTAGGTACGACGCTCGTGATTTTCAACAAATTAAAATTCATTTCCATTTCCGACAAAGAAATTTCTGATGTTTCTGCCAAATTGATCGAATTGGGAATAAATATCTCGCCATCGGCAAAACTGAGATTAAATTTTACCAAGCAGATGGCGCAAAGACTCATTGGCAATAGCATATATATTGTCTCCAGCGAATACCTATCCGCCAACGCCCATATCCTCTCCAATCAAATCAATGAAAGTGCCAAGCAACTCGCCAGCCCCTACAAGATTCCCGAATTGAATCATCATTTTTTAGAGGCACTTACGTATCCGAAAAAAATCATCCGTGATACAGCTTTTATATTCTTAGTCTCAATGGATTTCAATGAGCGGATTATGAAACGTTTTATTACTACAAAGAGAATACTAGATCAGAAGGGCATCGCCAATTACACTATTACCGCCAAGACGCAAGGAGCCTTGAATCAATCCTTGGAAATACTGGCCATCGGCAGTTGGGTCAGCTTTTACCTTGCCATGGCCAACGGTGTTGACCCGGCAGAGATACCATGGGTCGATTACTTCAAGCAGGAACTGGAAAAATAAACTGAATAAAAAAAGAGGCGTCGAATCGGCGCCTCTTTTATAAAATGCAAATACTAGCCCTTCAAAACATTATTAGTCAAATTATCCATAACGAAGGCAGTGATAGCATAAGCAGCAAAAATAATAATGATACCAATAATAGCCTGCTGGATCATTTTTTTCGCTTTTTCTACTTTCTTGCCTTCTCCGCCATCAGTCATCCAAAGGAACCCAGCCCAAATAATGTAAAGTACCAAAAGCACGCCTAAAAATCCGATTAATATTGATACTAAACTTCCAATCCATAAAACCAAATCCTGACTAGTTCCGGTACCAGAAAGCTGCGCATTAGTGTTAAAAGCATTCAAATTAGCCAGCCAACCATCATTGGCGCCAAAAGCCACCAACGGCATGCCCATCAGCACGCTCAATCCGGCAAACGATGTCAAATACTTGCCGTATTTTTTTAATGTTTTCTTCATAGTTTTTTTTATTTTAGTTATTATATTTTTATTAATATGGATATACCTGCCCCGGCCCTCCCGGAAATAAAGGATCTAATATTGGCTGACCAGATTGGTTTGTCGTCTTGCTTAAACTGCTCATCACGAATTGCGTAATACCATAAGCGGCGAAAACTATTATCAATCCGATCACCGCATTTTTTATCATGTCTTTGGCAGTCTGCACTTTTTTAGCATCATCCGCGGATAAAAATCCCCACATTATGCCGGCATAAATCAGCACCAGCACCAAGGCGACGCCTAAAAGAGATAAGACAACCCCGACTATAGAGCCGATAAACTTGACTATGTCGGAATTTTTCTTCAAGTCTGATCCGGCAGCGACATCCAAATTACTATACAAGCCGCCAGCCAGCGCGAACTGCGCGCCAAAAACCAAAAAAATGACAACAAATGAGATGATTGAATTTCTTATGTATTTATGATTCATAACGTAATTCTTATTCCAAGGGGCTCGATAAATCGAAGCCCCTATGGAATAAAATATTATTAAGCGCCGATAGTGGTGCCTGTAATGGTTTGCAATTGAGAGAAAACAAAACTGGCGATAGCGTAAGAAGCAAAAATAATTATCAAGCCGATAATGCCTGAGTAAATCATTTTCTTGGCCTTGTCTACCTTATCCGGCTCGCCGACTGCAGTCATCCAAATGAAGCCTCCCCAAAGGATGATAAGGACTGCGATAACGCCCAAGAATCCAAGGATAACCTGGATTATGCCTTTGATCAAATCACTTAAGGTAGTGGTGCCCAGTCCCAAATCAGTCATCTGTGGAATATCTCCGGCAGCTCCGGCGATAGTCGGCAAGGCTAATAGCCCCAGCACGCCCAGAGTCATGGCTCCGGCAAACATTTTTTTCGTTGTAATTTTTTTCATGTTTTCACCCCCTTTCTCTGTCCAGTGCCCGCCGACCGCCGGTCGCCAATGGCGGAAGCGAGTACGGATAGCAGAGGAAATTGAGACGGCAATTCGGCCATCCCTTAATATATGAATTAATTATACAGTAAATTGAGCGACATTCCTAGCCAGGCGCTTGCAAGACATTCCTTAAGAAGAAAGTGATTACAGCGTAGGCAGTGAATATTATGAATAAGCCCAAAACCGCGTATTTCATCATCTCTTTGCCTTTGTCCACATTCTTCGGATTGACACCCGCCAGCAGATACAGCAATCCGCCATATATGAATGCTATGAGAGCGAGAACGCCGGAAATTCCTAATGCCGCTTGAATGAATCTATTGGCTAGAAGCGGAATTGGATTACCAGATTCCAAGCCCAAGGGATCGCCTATTTGAACGGCCGCTGCTGCAATTGAGGGCAGGATCAATGAGCCTAAAGCTAATATGGAAAATATTATTTTTTTCATAAACATTACAATTTTTAATTAAGCAAATTAATCAGTATATTCGCAAGAACAATTAAAGTAACCCGGCTGACTCGGAGAAGTAACCGCATTGAATGACCTTGAAACAGTATTAAGTCTTGTACATACAGCCAAACAAGAAACTTGTGCTTTTTCATCTCCATTAGCTCTTAACGAATCAGTCTTATAAAATGTAGTAACCGCTTGAATTTGTCCATCAGGCCTAACCGTTCCTGCTGGAACCTCAGATGACCCTGTTGAACCAGTAGCCGCCGCACTCGGAGCCTGAGTATCATATCCTTGGCAAACGCCCCAGCCGGCTGAACCGCTCACATTCCCGGTTATTTTCGATAACATATTCATTTTATCCGTGCCGCCGATGAGTGTCAGGATAACAAAATTCATAATGGAATAGCCACCGAAAATAAAAGCCAAACCAATTATAACCGCCTTTAAAGTTCCTTTGGCTTTTTCCAGATTGGCGGGATTAAATGATACAGTCAAATACATTAAACCGGCATAAACGAACATCAAGATAGCCACTGCGCCACTAACAGCCACAATCATATTGGACGCGTTAACGAATACTTGGATGAAATCGCACAAGCCGCATGGCCCGGAAGCAACAAATGCCGTAGCAGCCTGAGGACCATTCTGTCCCTGAATCGTAGTCGGAGTCTGAGCGCCGCCAGTCGCGCATTTTACATTCGCCAAAATCGAATTGGACATATCAATTGCCGCCCAAGCCGGAGTCGCAAAAAAAATTGCGGCGATAAGCGCCATGGCGATACTAATTGACTTGATTGGCTTAGAAATAATCACAAGGGATAGATAAATTAATTAGATGGAGAAACAATCGTCTGAGCGATTTTCTGAGTCACAATCTGAATTACATCATTAATGCCCTGCGGATCAACTACTAATAGGAATCTTTCGGCCATTTCCTTGAAAGCCTGTTCGGCGGCGAGAGCGTCCATGCCATAATACCAAGTCTTGGCAGTCAATGTCTGAGTCGAAGCTGCATGAAGATCTTCATTTTCCTGCTGCCCGGTTATCAGAGCCTTCTGGGCTGTCGGAGCATTAGTCACCGCCAGATACTTGGTGATTTCTTCCGGCTGATTCAAGAAAAGCAGGAAGTTCCAAGCCTCATTCGTATATTTAGATTTTTTGGAAACTGATTCCAGCCAATAATTGGCATAATTGACGGTCGGATTACCCGGAATCTGCGGGATCGGCGCAATGCCGAAATTCACGCGCGAACTGGCGCGAATCTGGGCTAAGTGATAATTATAGCCGAAAAAGAATCCGACCTTGCCCGCCATGAAGGCCTGCAAAGAATTGGGCATGGTATTGTTCCAGGAGTAGACGCTTTTTACCGGTGAGGCGAAATCGGCATAGAACTGCAAAGCAGTCTGTCCAGGATTTACCCGTTTGCCGTCTTTCGTAATGCCAGAGAAGAAGGTGGGCATGTTCCTGACATCGCTCATGATGGCGCCGCTTTGCATCATTAAGACCGAGATTATATCGAAGCTTCTTTCTACATTGAATCCCGTTCCCAAGGCGGTTCCGGATTGGATGATATTATTCTCGAACTCGAATTTAGTCGCCTTAATGACTGCTTCTTGAAAGGCGCTCCATGTTGTCGGAATCTGCGTGATGCCGGACTGGTTAGTTATATCCTTGTTATAGAACATGACCAAGCTATCAAGCGACAGCGGCAAACCGTAAACTTGATCGCCGATTACGGCATCATTGTAAATGGTATCCGCATATTTATCCTTTATCTGCCTTAAGGTGGGCGCCGTTTCATTCCTGATTTCTATGACTTTTTCCTTATTCAAATTGAAGAAACTTCCCTTCTCGATGATATAGCCCATCTTGATCTGAGCCGGCATAGGCTGGATCTTTGCCTGGTATTTCCTTAGCCAGCTTTCCGGTATGGAAAAAATATCCGGCCCGCGATCTTCGGCCAAAGCGTTGATAAGCTCCGTCTCATATTCCTCATAGCGGAACTTGCGGTAATTTATGGTGATATTCGGGTGTACTGTTTGATAATCCTTGATGACCTGATCGAACGCATCCTGATCATCCCAGACGCGCCAATAATTAAGCGTAATCGGCTTGACCGCCGCCTGCTGTTCCGCCGTCGTCAGCTTGCAGCCGAAGCCGGACACAGTCAAAAAAACTGCCGCCAGAAAGAGGTAGAGAATTTTATTTAATGTCTTCTTCGTCATTGGCATAATTTGCAATCTCAATATACATTTATTATAACACATTTTATGGAACTGCAATAGCATTATCCACTTCGCCAGCTGGCGGTACTTCAAAAATATCTTTAGTATTAATTGCGGTAAATCTTTTTTTCAATCCTTCAAAGGCCGTTTCAGCTGCCCTATTTTGAAAGGTGCGTCTGTCTTCATTAAAATAAGACGCCTCCACTAACTTCTTAAGTTGTTCCGTTTTTTTCGAGTCAAAATGGATATCATTAATTTCTTCCGTAGTCAGGCCGCTGAGCCATTCCCTGGTCTTTTTTTTCTGATCATCCCGAAGCTTTCCTTTATTAAGCAGGATTTCCTTTACTAATTCTTCCAGTGTCTGGCGCTTGGCTTTTGTTTCAGAAACTTCAACTTTTGGTTCTTCCACTGCTGTCTCAGACTTTATTTCAGTCACGCTTCTTTCACCTTCCTGAAAAGTAATTCCCGGGATTTCCTTTTCCACTATCGGCAAGCCTATCGGAACATTGCCTGCTTTTTTTTGTCTCAAATCTTCCAATGCGATACGGCCTCCAGTTTCACCTGCTCCGCCTTTCGGATTATTTGCGCCAACGGCTTCCGATTCCATATCTTTAGTCCGCGGTCCTTCTAATGGCCGCCTAGGATCGAAGGGCAAAACTGGCGGCACATCCCAATCCTTGCCGATCGGCAGCTCAGGGTTTTTCATATCGAATGAGTAGCTGAATTTATTCGTTACTGATCCCGACATAACTCCCGCATCGATATTCTTACCGGATATCGTCGCCAAAACATGGCTATTGCCGGCATCATCAATAATCCTCAATTCGCCGAAACGGAAAGGTATATTGCCATCCTGCATGCTGTTTTTGGCGCCGAATAATTTAGAAATGGAATCCCCCAGATTAATCTTGCCTGAGCCGTCAGTCGAATCAGTCAGATAGCTTAAGCCCGCTTTATTGTCTCCCTCTGTCGGGAATATCGCCACTTTAAGATGTTTGGCCAGTTCCCCTTTGCTCGCCCATTCAGCCAATTGATCCCTTAATCCGGCCAATTTCGTATCCACGCTGCCGTCAGGATTAGTGCCGAATTCTTTGACCGCGTCCTTGGCGTTTGCCGATAAATTCTCCAATATTCTAGAAGCATCGACCACGACATTGCCGGACGCATCCTTATTCATATAGAACATCTGCTGCTTGCCCTCATGCTCGATCAAGCGATTGAAGAATGATGACATTTTCTTGCCCGGTTCATCATGCCAATCAGCCCGAGCATGCTTAGCCAGCCCTTCCTGCAGCTTGCTGGCCACGCTGACATTTTCCGTTACTTGCGTGTGAGTCTCATTAGGTATTATTCCGCTTTCTTTTAATGACTTCAATAATTCCGGATCGATTCGACCAGTCTTGGGATCGAGTTCAATAGGACTTTTTATAATTGAATTTCCTTTGCTATCCAATAACTGGCCATCTCTGAATGCCAGATGCTGCACGGCGCCTTCGCCGGCCGTTCCGTGATCGCCTTTGAACCAATGATACATATGTTCCAGGGCGCTTTCCGCTTTAGACGTTCTGCCCAATACATGCTCGCTGAATTGCCCAGTTATCCATTGGCCGATCGCACCCGCAGCCAAGCCAGTTCCTGCGCCTATTAAAAAACTCTTTTTTCTTTCCCAGCGTTTATAAGCCTCGAAATTATTATCGTTTTGTTCGATATTGCCGGTTAAATCAGCTTTGATTTCATTTATCAGCGCTTGCATTTCATGACCATCGGGCGACAGATTGAATTTTTTTCTGATATCTTTTAACGCCACTTTCAAATCCTTCATAGCGATCAGCTTTGTCTTATGCGCTTCGCCTTCCGCCTCAGAAACGCCGATCAAGTCGACTGATTTTTCTTTTTCCAACTCAATGCGCGCCATCACATCAGCGATGGCTTTTTTATCCTCATCGGTCAAATTCTCCCTGGCCATGATTTCCGCCAGGCTCGCCTGCAATTGCTCGGCGCGCTTAAGGTCATAATTAAATTCCCTGATTTTATTCGTTCTTTTGGCATCATCATCAACTTCAATGCCCAAAGTCGAACGACGCAAATCCATTCCTCGATCATACTGCAGATCGCGAGAACGGCGCATGGCAGTAAACGTTCCGCCCATGCCGGCACCGATTAAAAGCGGCGCCAGCCACGGCGCTACTCCGGCAACAGTAACTAGCCCGCCCATTGCCGCCAATCTGGCCGTACCCTTGCCAATCACAGCGCCCGCGATTCCGCCGACTACGCCATAAGTCACAGGATTAGCTATTACTTTATTGAGTATGGGAATATTTTCTGTCGCGTCGACGAATTTTTCATACCACTTCAAAACCGGCTTCGGCTTGGTTTCATACAAGTCTTTCTGTTTCAATCCTAACTGAATATCCAAAGCCATCTCCGCCTTGACCTGCATTTCTATATTTGCCGCCTGTTCCGGACCAAATTCCTTTCCTAATTCTTTCACCTGGCTCTCCACTTGTTTCCGATAACCTTCAGCCAAAGCGAATAAATTATTGGCATACATCAAGCCTTCGGCTTCATCCTCCCGGCCGGTTGCGCCGAACTTCTTATTCTTGTTTTTCAATAGGGCGATAACCCGCACCTCTACGGTCTGATCGAACTCAGCGCGAGTCATATCGGAAGTGGCATAATCGACGAATAATTGACCGACCACCAAATTGATTTCGTCATCTTGCACTAAGTCGCCTTTTTCATCAGCATCCATAACCTCATGAGTGAACTCTTCCAAAACAGCGTCCAATATCTCATATGATTTGTCAATATTTTCTGATTTGATTCCGCTGGTCAGCATCCTGGCTTCTATTTCCGCCATTAGATTCTTATTGTCCTTGATCGCCGCCAAAGCCTCTTTGTAATATTTCATCAAATAGCCCTTTTCGCCCAAGCGGACTGCAGCCCGCGTCAAAAAATTAGATTGAGATTTATCCAGCATGCTTCTGAGTTTCTGCTCCGCTTCACGCCAAGCCATGGCTTTGACAATTTCCGAGATATCAACGATGAAAATCTTTTCTCGCGATTTTTTAATGACTTCTAACTCTCCGGCGTTTTCCGGCTTGTGTTCGATCTGCAACTGTTCGACAATCGGATCAACAATCACCTTTTCTTTCGGAACAACTTCCAACTCGCTGGCGTTTCTTGAATCATGAGTAATTTGCAAAGGCGGTTTTATAACTCTTTTTTTAGGCGGTATGACTTCCAACTCGCCAGTACCCGGCTTGTGTTCAATCTGTAATGGTTCGTCATATGTGATCTCCAATGGCTTAATTTTCGGTTTTTCTTCCGGTTTCTTATCTTCCTGCAAAACAATCTCTCGACGTTTGCTCATCGCCTCCATAGCCAGCTGGTAATCCTTGTCAGCATCTCCGGTCGAACGCATATCCAACGACGCCAATACAGCTTCTAATTCCGTCCGCCAATGCTGTTCATCTCCCTTCATGTCCGGACGAATTTCAAAATATCCCCTGCTATTGGCTTGCAAGGTCTCAATTATACCGTTAATTTTCTTTAATTCCTCATCCAGCTTCTTCAATTTATCCCGATTAACCTCGCCTTCGCCGTCTTGAGCCGCTTTTTCCGTTACCTGCCTCAATGCTTCACCGGTCTGCAAAGGAAAATTATCAGAATCGACCGCATAATCAACGCCATCCTGATTAAGCGCCGCACTATTGCCCGCCTCCTTATCGGCCTTGGCCCAAGTCTGCCTCGTGGCATCTACCCATTGCCTTACCCTGCCCCTAATAGCGCTTTTATTCGTTGATAAGCCATTATAAACTTGGTGCCAAGCGATTTTTTCTTGATGTTCCTGATCCGTCCCCTCCTTATCGCGTCCGATCTTTTCCAAAGTCTGTTCATACTGCTTCTTCAGATCTTTCGCCAATCTCGCCATGCTTTCCAAATCCTTTTTACGTTCTGCCAGCTTTCCGGCTTCCGTCTCCTGGCTCTTGGCAATAAGCTTCAGCTCCTCAATCAAGTCATCAACCGGAATGCCTTCGCGCTGGGAGCGATCATCCACTTTGACCTCAAAAGTCAGGTCAGCGCTGTCTTGAGCTTTATTTTTTGCATTCTCAACGCTTTTTATGATCCATTTTATGCGGTCGGATTTCTGCGCTTCGGGCAGATTCTTCAATATTTCCAGTCCTTCATCTACCTGGCTGATTATTTTTCTTCTAATCTCAATATTATTCGCAACTTTTTCCGGAGCCTGTTCGCTTACGTTAACAGTAGTTTCCGATTTCGAAGAAACTTCAATTTTTGCCTCGAACTCGGCTTTTAAGGCAGCGGCTTCGCGCTGGATCGCCTCAATCTCTTGCATGTCTTTTTGAAGATCCAAATCAGATTCCTTGATTCCCAGCTCCCTTAATTCGGCCAATATCCTTTTTAAATCACCCTCAGTTTCCGCATTGATCTTATCAGCGCTTTCTTCCATTTTCTGTTTGAGCTTATCAAGAATTTCGCCCAAAGACTCCCGCCTGGCCAAGGCAACGTCTTCTGGATTTTTTATTTCTTCGATTTTTGCATCTTTAGACTCATCCATATTTATCCTATTTAATTTTTGACAGGATCCTTCTAATTTTTTCGTCATCGATCTTTCTCAAGACTCGGCTGACTGCCGCATCCTTTTCTTTTTTTAATGCCAGCAATCTGCTTTCAAACTCAAGATAAATCGCCTCCAGTTCCTCTGGAGTCTTGATTGATGCAGCAGCATTATTTCTTTTGGCCGGCATATAAGAAAATTAAGCGTTCAAATATACAGCGCGGAATTCCAACATTGCCGCCGCCGTTATTTCTTCGATATTCTTCACTCGTCCCTTTAAAAACATCTGGAATTCCGGCTGGGAATAATCAACCGAGCCTTCCAGCATGCGATTCAGCTCTTGCGCCGTCTCCTCATCCAACTCCTTAGTTATGGATGAAAAAATAAAAGCCTGCAGGCGCGGATACATACTGTTTACCATCGCCTCTTTTAATTCCGGAGACAAGTTATCGAACTTTTTTTCCTCGATTACTTTTTCCAAAAAAGCCCGTATTTCTTCTGGGATAATTGTCGACATATTTTATCGGCGCTAAAAATTTAATTGGCTTGTTCTATAAATATATTATACAACTTTTTTTAAAAATAATAAAATACCACTTATATGCAATCAGACATATGATGATAAAAAAAATATTATTGCAAATTTGACGTTTGACGATAACGCTGATAAAAGCTAATATTATCTTAGAATGATTGGAAATTACCCTATGCCCACAGCCAAGAAAATCGGAGTCAAATTGGTCAAACAGACGCCTGGCTATTGCGGTCCGGCCAGCCTGAAGATGGTCTTAGATTATTTCGGCGTCAAAAAAAGCCTGGAAGCCTTGGCTAAAATGTCGAGCACGCCTGCTGCCGGAAAAACTGCCGGCGCCTCAGGCAAGAATCTTCTGGCGGCGGCCAAAAAATTAGGCTTTTCCGGCTCCATGAAAGACTGGGCGAACTTCAGTGATATCCGCAAATACGTCGAGAAGCAAGGCATCCCGGTCATCATTAGCTGGTTTTCAGGCTACGAGAGCCACTTTTCCGTCGTCGTTAAGATCGATAAAGATAATATTTATTTCCTGGACCCGGAATACTGCGCGCTCAGGAAAATGAGCCTGAAGAGATTCGAGAAGATCTGGTTCGAATTTGAAGGCGGACTTGGCCAGTCAACGCCCAAGCTCATCGTCAGGCGAATCATCGTCATCCAGCCGAAAAAATCTTCCAAATAAATTTCATAAAAAACAGTCTGCCGTGGGGGGTTGTCCCATTACTCGATTTTTCAGGAATTTTTCAAAAAACAGAAGCTAAAATTAGCTAAAAATTTTTTGCAAAATCACCAAAAACGGAGTTTTGGGACAGCCCCGTGGCGGACTGTTTTTTTATTAGCTGAATTGATGAAAGATTCTTATCCGCTAATCCTCTTTCTGAATCTTCCGGTCATACCGACCGCCTTGCCTTTCGCCAAAATAGCGAAACGGCCGGCCGGCCTGCCGATCTCGTCGGTGATATACTTGATATTAGTATAAGTGGAAGGATAGCCGACCAACTCCATGAAGCCGGCTCCCCTGACTTTTTCTGCGCCAAAGCTGCCTTCGACTTTGAGCGGGCCTTCCCAATAATTAATCGAACCGAACAGCATCTCCTGATTATCTATCTTAGCTGTCAGATTGAGTTCGATATTCTTCTTTGCTATCTTTATTTTCCAAGCCAGCGGATAAGCCGCTTGGCTTTTCGGGCTGACCCATTTCTTGGCCAGCGGGATTATCTCAATATCCCGATAATTCTCCTGCCTGCCGTCTGCATAGCAGATATCGGCAAAATAAGTCTTAGTTTTGCCATCATCATAAACGCAGCACACGGCTTCTGTGCCATTGTCCAGCTGGATTGAAAACCAATCCCAGCGATCCTGCGAATACTCAGTATCCGCCCATTGATGATCCATCCACGATTTGCCGGCAACCTCGATCCACTTATCTTTAATTTTTATTCTGCCCTCTGTCTGTAAGCTGGTCAGAGAATAATAGTAAGTTTTTTTCGACTGCAGATCCACGTAACCCTTACCGCCTTCTAGCAGCGGTTTCTTAGTCGAAGTCAGCGTCAATTCAATATCTTCATTTTTTAAAAAATACTTCGACTCGCTAATTTTTTCTATGACACAATTAATATAGCCATTTTTTATTTCCGGATTCAGATAATTGATGAACAGCTCGGGTCGGGAAAAGCTGTCATCAGAGACAACAGAAAAAGGCGCTATCCGATGCTGGAATTCTTTTCTCTTCAGATCAGTCAAAAGCGAATGCGAGAAATATGAAATCTTCAGCGGGATTTTGCTCAAGAATGGGATTTTGACTTTTTTCACATCCACCTTGAACAGGCAATCCATATATGAATACTCATTGCCCTTCTTGTCCTTAAGGTGTCCATTGAAATACCACCATTCGACAATGCAATCGTGGGCAGATTCGTCTGTCGGAAATTTTATCGGCCTGAATCCCTTGTGCATATATTGTATTTTAATTTACCGCGAAATATCACGACAAAGGCAGAGTCTGTTTATGCAGCTTGGCATTCCTGCCGGCAATCAAAACCATTGCCAACCAGACAACGACTATTGCTGCGGTCATAATTACGCCTAATGTCAAAATTTCTCTCAGCATCGCGATCGGATTATTTGCAGCTGTTAAAAAGGGTAAATAAGGTACGATTTCTCCGCTGGCGATATGATCGACTATAAGCATTAACGTACCTCCCCAGAGCATCGACATCAGCCATTCGGGATGTAATTTCTGAGGAATTTTTTTGTTCACTGCCGTCACTGCCATTGCAGCGACTGCCGGCGCTATGAAACATGCCATATATTGGAATTAATAAATAATTATCTAACAAGCTTAGTATTATAAAAGACTTGGATTTCTGCTTGGATTATTATCTTCAATCAATTTTCCGACTTCTCTTAAAAGTGCAGTAACGTCTTTATGCGCTTGAGTTATTTCTTGTTGTGATACCGGGTTAGAATCGCCATATTCAAGTTGCTGTCTTTTATTTCGCATTTTCTGAATCCTTATAAATTCATTTTCTAACCTTCCATCCATTAATTGGGCGGCAAAGTTAATAATCTTATAATGGTGGCTTTTTGTGCTTTGTCTTACTCTGTAACCAAAAAATATAAGCACTCCTTCACAAATAATTCTGGCAGCATCATAAATAGTAATATACACATTATCTTCCGCGTCTTTTAAAGCCCTTGCGTTTTCTGCAAAGTTAAGCTTTCCTTGAGCCTTAGCTAATTTTTTAGCGCTGAATCAATAGACGGCTCGATTGATTCAGCATCAATGTCCAATAAGGTTGGCATAATCATTAAAATTTCCTTTTAAGATTATCATTTCATTATTAAAAACATTCATAAAAAAACTATCTTTTTCCACTAATTTTTTATTTATTTCTCCTTTATCGAAAATGTGATAATTAATTTCTCTATTAAGTTCCCTTTCTAGTGCTACGGTTTTTTCGGTAAATAAATTGGCATCTGGATTGCCAATAATCATTAAGTCAATATCACTATCTGTTACTTCCTGATTTTTAGCCATCGATCCAAAAATAAATGCGCATTCTATATCAGGAAATATATTAACTAGCTCATGCAGACGATACTGCAGGCCAATGGTTTTAGAAATTATACTCTTTAATTCATTATACAGCGGATAATTTTTATTTAACTTAAAAAAACGTAAATTTCCCTTACGTTCATCTTCTAATACGCCATCCTCTACAAGACCATCCAAATGCCTCTGATAATATGCCGGTTCTTTATTGAGGCTCTTTGCAATTTCTCTAAAATAATAAACCCCGTCCGGATTCTTAAAAAAGAAATTTAGGATTTCGCCCTTGCCATTTTATAGGAATTCTAACATAAATACATTGTATCATATTTGTTTACAATCGTAAACATTTTGTGTACAATCTTAGTAAATTATCTAAATTGAGACAAAAATTAGTAAATACCGACTGGCGGTGTTTATTGGACAAAGTTCGAAACTATTTCGAGCAAAATCCAAATGATTAAAACTAATAATGCGGACTCGGCAGGGCGAAACAATTTGTCTGGGGGAAAGGATTCGCCCTGTCTCGG
>JBAYGU010000002.1:0-59411 GCA_041666505.1 Candidatus Buchananbacteria bacterium
ATTGAAAAGCTTGGTTTATGTCCATCGCGGAATGAATATTCAAAGAAGAAAGAGAATTATTATTGAGATTCTGAAGGGGAGAAAATTTCCAAATTAGCCCCACCATAATTACTATTTAACCGTATTTTCCCTCCCCTTTACGAAAGGGGAGGATAGGAGGGGTTTTATTTTAGTCAGCCCTTGATTTATACTCGCCTTTTGTGTTATGATGTATTAAGTTATCAACAGGCATCTGACCTGTAAAAAATAATTCATGTTTAATCGCTAATGGATAATTTAATGGGTGGCGGCAGTTTATCGCTTGATAAAAAGCCGAAGTGGCAGGCAATATCTGAGTTTTTTTGGGAAATGGTTCGAGTGGCCATCATTTCTTTGGCTATTATCTTGCCTGTCAGATATTTTCTGATTCAGCCGTTTTACGTCAAGGGCGCGTCCATGGAGCCGAATTTCTATGATCATGAATATCTGATTATTGATGAGATCAGTTATCGCTTCAATGAGCCGCAGCGCGGAGATATAGTCGTTTTCAAATATCCGAAGGATCCGAAGCAGTATTTCATCAAGCGCGTTGTCGGCAAGCCGGGCGAGAAAGTAAAGATTCAAGACAATAGCGTTTATATCAATGGCACTAGATTGAATGAGACTTATCTGCCGGAAAATATAGAAACCGTGTTGCCTTTGCGCGGTTATGGCGAAGTGACACTTGGCAGCGATGAATATTTCTTGCTTGGTGACAATCGCGGCCAGAGTTTGGACTCGCGCATCTTCGGGCCGGTCAAAAGGGAATTTATTGTTGGCCGAACATGGATCCGCGGTTGGCCTTTCAATCGCGTGACGGTGTTCAATGCGCCGGAGTATAAGTAGAAATTTTTAATTTTATAATTTTATAATTTTTAAATAATGATCTAATTTTTAATGTTTAAAAATTAAGACATTAAGAAATTATTTATAAAATTAAAAATTGGAAATTAAAAATTAATTAAAGACATGCCCAAACAGCAATTAAAAAAACACATGACTGAAAATATTGTTAAAAAAAGAGCTCCTCGCGGCAAAAAGGAGATTATTACCATTACTGGCATGAGAGACATATTGCCCCAGGATCAGAAGTATTGGAATACTGTCCGCGGCAATGTCGATAAAGTGGCTGTCGATTATGGCTATGGCTTGATCGAGACGCCGATTTTGGAGTATGCCGAATTATTCGTCAAGAGTACGGGCAAAGGCACTGATGTCGTGGATAAAGAAATGTTCGCGTTTGTCGACCAGGGTGGCGATCATATCGCTGCGCGGCCAGAAGGCACGCCTAGCGTAGTCCGCGCATATATCCAGCATGGCATGGTCAATCAGCCTCAGCCGGTCAAGATGTATTATTCAGGCCAGATGTTCCGCCATGAGAAGCCTCAGAACGGGCGTTATCGCCAGTTCTATTCCGCCGGCTTCGAAGCTATCGGAGAAGACGGCCCGACTTTGGACGCGCAGATGATCCTGATGGGCTACAATATTATAAATGACTCTGGAGTTGATTGCGTCATTCAAGTCAATTCCATCGGCTGTACTGTTTGCCGCGAGGAATACAAAAAAGCTTTGGTCAAATATTACAAGCAGCACACTAAGGCTTTGTGTGATAATTGCCTTAATCGGATGATAAAGAATCCGATGCGACTCTTGGATTGCAAGGAGCCGAGCTGCGAAGCGATCAAAGAAAATGCGCCGCAGATTTTGGATTTTCTCGATGACGACTGCAAGAAACATTTTATGAAGGTTCTGGAGTATCTTGATGAGCTTAATCTGCCTTATACATTGAACCCTCGGATAGTGCGAGGCTTGGACTATTACAATCGCACGGTATTCGAATACATATCAGCCGATGATTCCGAGAGTAAGTTAGCGCTGGGCGGCGGCGGCAGGTTCGACGGCTTGGTGGAAATGATGGGCGGCCGCGAAAAGACTCCGGCTTGCGGCTTCGGACTAGGTTTGGACAGAATAGTCGCCAAAATTCGTGAGAGTGAAGTGTTAATGGAGGATGTTTATCAGCCTGATGTGTTCTTGGCTCAGCTCGGCGAGAATGCTAAGAAAAAAGCCTTAGTTTTATATGAGAAGTTGCGCAAGAATTTCAAGATGTCGCAGGCATTATATAAGGACAGTTTGAAGGCGCAATTGGAGCATGCCAATAAATTGAAGGTTAAATACACTTTGATATTGGGACAGAAGGAAGTCAGCGATGGCACGATCATGTTGCGCGACATGAACGGCGCGGTGCAGGAAGTCATCGATTTCAATAAGATAGAAGGCGAGCTGGCCAAACGCTTGGAGAAGTATTCCGGCGACGAAGGCGTAGCCGTTATCGATACAGAGGAAACCAAAGCCGCCATGTCATCGAAGAAAAAGCATGATTACGGCGATCGCGTGACCGAAGAAACCAATGATTTCCAGGATTTCGGCGGCGGAGCGAGTTTTGGCGGCGATGATGCCGCGGATACTACCGTTGCCGGCGACTACTAAATCAATTTAATAATTAAAATTAATTATTTATATAGTAATTAATCGGGATGTCTGCAATATTCTTGCAGTCAGCTCATATAGAAAGAGAGGTGAAAATTGTGGCAGAAGTAAAAAGAAAAAAAGGCGAGTCATTCGAGGCGCTAGTCAGGCGTTTTTCCAGAAAAGTCCAGCAGAGCGGCCGTCTATTGCAGTCAAGGAAGATCCGTTATCATACCAAAGATTTGAATAAGACTTCTTCACGGGCGAAAGCGGCCAGGCGATCAGAAATTACGTCTAAGCGCGAATACTTGAAGAAAATCGGCAAATTAATCGAAGAACCGACCAGGACATTCAAGAGATAATATAAGTCTTTATACTGCCTTGATTTGCTTTAAGCAAGTCAGGGGAGATGTGAAGAGTTAGAGAATTAATTTTTAATTATCAATTTTATAATTTATAAATAATGTCTTAATGTTATAATTTTTAAAAATTTAGAAATTAGAAAATTATTTATAAAATTAAAAATTACAAAAATTAAAAATTTATTATGTTAGAAGCTCAAATAAATTCCGCTTTTTTAGAAGCTTATAAAGCGAAGAATGAAGAAGAAGTCTCGACGCTCAGGATGCTTAAATCGGCCATTTTGAATAAGAAAATAGAGAAAACGATGGCTAAGGATGATATCATGCCTGACGACGAGATTATTGCCTTATTGAAATCAGAAGTTAAGAAACGTACTGATTCCGCAGAGTCATATCGCGCCGGAGGCCGGGAAGAATCAGCAGTTAAGGAAGAATCTGAAATTGCCATAATCAAGAAGTTTCTGCCTGAGCAGATGGATGAGGATGCCGTTAGAAAACTAGTTCAGGAAGTTCTTGGTGAAATGGGTAATCCTGGGCAGTCCGGCTTCGGCAAGATTATGGGCGCGGTTATTGCTAAGTCCAAGGGTGCAGCTGATGGATCAGTAGTATCAAAAATTGTGAAAGAAGAATTAGCCAAATAAACTTTACAAACTTTTAACTAAGTACGCACCCGGAAGGTGACAAACATATGATTGAGAGACAATACGTTTCTGATCAAAGGTCGTTTACAAAAAACGCTAAAACCGCAGCTGCGGGATTATTAGCGTTTTTATTTATCTTATTTTTCATGCCTTTGGCGGTCTCGGCTGCCGGCGATATTCCGACAGCGGCGGGAGTAGTCCAGGGAACAGGCATACCGATGGTCAATTTGACCGTTTTCCTGTTGGCGATACTTCGCGTTTTCTTCGGCTTGCTCGGCGTGATCGCAGTCTTGTTGCTGATTTACGGCGGATTTATCTGGATGACAGCGGGCGGCGACCCGGGCAAAGTGGATAAGGCCAAACAAATCATTTATAACACCATAATCGGCTTGATCATCATATTTTCCGCTTTTGCGATCAGTTCCTTCTTGATGTCGTGGCTTTCCGGCTTCGGTGGCGGAGGCGGCGGAGGCGGAACCTCGAATATTCCCGGCGGCAATGGCGACTGGAGTCGTTCGGCCATCGGCGCAGGGCCGATCCAAAGCGTCTATCCGGCGCCTAATTCGGTTAATGTGCCGATCAATACGAGGATTGCCGTTACCTTTAAAGTCAATATCAAGCCGGACAGCATCTGCAATCCTGCTGAATTGGGAGATCCGAATATCTGCGATGGCGATACTATGAAAAATGTCGAAGTCTGCGAGGTTTCTGCCACGAGTTCAACTTGTTTGGCTGGGTCGTCTTTCAACAAGGGGGTTTATGCCAGTTCTACCGTCAATCAAGTTTCGGCTGCCGATCAAAAAACATTCGTTTTTAATTCAGCTGCTAATTTGGGCAATGAAGACCAGATAAATAGGACATTTATGGTAACTCTGCAGCAGGGAATTACTGCTGTCGCGACTAATAAATCAGTTTTCGACGGCTTGCGGGTCAATTATTATAACTGGGCTTTCAAGACTAACGGCGTTATGGATCTGACTCCGCCGGAAGTGGCGAAAATGGAAATATATCCTAATCCCGATAACGTGGCTGACGCTTACGCTGTCGGAACTCAAGCCACGACCGGATTCGGTTCTGTCACCGTTTCGGCTGTTCCCGCCCTCGAGACGCCGGCGAAGCTTAATGGCGCGATTTTTACCGGCACTGCCTTGACCGGCATTAGCGCGACAAAAGATCCTGCCAGCGATCCGGCTTTGCCTGCAAATTATCTGAAGTTAAGCACGGCTGGGTTCAGTGTTACTGGCGTTGCTTCGGCGGTGATGAAATTTACTGTCAGCGGCGCCGGCGATTATATCACTTTTGACGCTGCGCCTAGCGCCGCCGCGATTTTAGGCGTTAATTTCTCTAATGCCGGCGTTTGCGCCGGCCTGGCAAATTGCTTGTCAGTATCAAATAATAAGACTGTCGATTTGTCCGGTTCAGGAATAATCATCACTTCATCCGGAAATTTCTCTGATGCCAAGGGATCCAGATGGTCGTTCACTGTTTCTGCGGCAATTAATGGTGATACTGTGGCACTGTTGAAATCATCATCGACGGTCGCTAATTTCATTTTTGCCAGCACGGAAATTGCCGGCGATCAGATAACAAAAAGATCATTGGCCGATGACGGCAAGTCAATCGTAAATACTGATTATTTCACAATCAAGCCGCAGACCGGCAATGTTACTACATCTTTGATTAGCGTTTTGAACGCAAAATCCGGAATATTGATTACGGCAGCAATTGATCCTGCAAATGGCAATAAAATAAATATCACGCCCAAGGTGGCGGGAGAAACCGGCCTAAGCCTGAAGATAAATTCCACGTCGCTATCTCCGGCAAACCTGGATTTATCCGGAGCGGCGCGAGTCACGAATGTTACGGCTTTGCCTCCTGGATCAAAGCCGGACCCTTATAATAATTCGGTTTTCCGCGTATCCTTTACAGAAGCGATCAATCCTATCAATATCGACAGCTATATTAAAATCAGAATCAACGGCATTGATGTCCAGGCTTCAGTTTCCTCTACTAATCAATACCGCACTGTGGAATTGACTGGCACTAAGCCTTGTGGCGTTAATTCCTGCGGCAAGACCATTTATTGCTGGTTAGATCCTAATACCGATTTGACTGCTTCCGTGCCAGCGACCACGACAATAACCGCCGCCAGCCTGAAGACCTGCACTGGCAATGACGATTGGTGCAATAAATTCGGCGGCACCTGCCAGGCCGGCGGGACATGTAAATTGGCTAGCGGATTGAATTACCCTCAAGCGACTGCCTCAGTCGATGGCATTGTGGATATGGCCAATAATTCTTTTAATGGCAATTTTGACAAGTTAGCCAATACTAAGGGCGCGTTGTCTGGCAATGCTCAAGGCCAGTCTGGAACATATAATGCCAACGATATCAGGCACTTCTTCGCTGTGTCGCCGAATAATTTCCCGACATTCACTTATGCTAATGACAATGACACTAATGGTGATAACTTCTCTTGGTCATTCTTCATCTCCACGCAGATAGATTTGGCAGCTCCGCTCTTATCGAAAATTATTCCGATCGGCGATTACTCGCTCGGTTCTCAAGGCACAGAAAGCTTCCGCGATCCGGTCCGATTAGTCTTCAACGGCCTGATGCGCATGGCGACGCTCAAGCCCGGCTGGGGTTATGGCGAAGATAAAACAGGCAAAGAATGGAATACCAGATATCTGATCTTAAAAACCATAACGTCTGGAGCTAATCCGGTCGGCTATTGGGTCAGTTCACAGAATTTGGATGAGGGTGATATGGCGACAGGTGCGGGACGCGGCGACGGTTTGGCTGATTACACCGTGGCCGATGTCAATCATAATCCGTTCGATCAGGCGATTAATTATGGCCCATTAGGCGGCAATGGCATCGAATCGATTACTCAGAATTGCTTCTTGCCTGGCAGCGGCCCGATAAATGCTAATGCCGATAATCCTAATGGCAAGTGTGTATATAATGCCGACGGATCGACACAAGGCTGCGTTACAGATGCATCAATTCCTAGCATTAATCGTGTTACCACCACCAACCCGTCTTCTTATGGCTATATGAATAAATGTTCGGATATTGATGGAGCTGTAGCTTGTTCCAGCGGCAAGCAATGTAAAGTCCATTACGCTACTTCTTCAGCTACTACTGCCCCTAACGGCAGTTGGATAGTCACAAAGACTAATTTCATAACTAATGTCAACACTGGTGAAACTGGCTGCTGTTTTGGCAAATGCTTTTGATCAATTAATAATTAAGAATTTTTCTCCCCTTTAAGAAAGGGGAGATTAAGAGGGGTTTAAGTTGATCCGACAAACTTTTCCATGCTTCAAAAAAATAAAAAATTAATTTTAACTTCACTTCTGCTTATTGCGGCATTTTTGTTTTTGCCGGCGATAGTCTTTGCTGCGGGCGAGGTTCCGAGCTTGGGATTGTTCGGCGGCATTTTCGGCGAAGCGACTTTGGCGCAGATTATCATCCGATTGATCCAATTCTTTTTGACAGTCTTGGGTTTTATCGCTTTAGTGATCATGCTGTATGCCGGTTTTACTTGGATGACGGCAGCCGGCGATCCGGCGAAAGTCGATAAGGCTAAGAAGATGATCCAACAGGTGGTAATCGGCTTGATTATCATATTCTCCGCTTTTGCGATTACTGCATTTATTTATGATAGGTTCGGCCCGCCGGTTGGTCCGCCAAATGGTTGCGTCGGTCCGGAATGTCCTCCGCCGCCATCCTGTGTTGGTCCGGGCTGTACGCCATATTGGACAAATTATCCGCCGGAGATCGCTTATATAAATCCCGCTCTTGATGTTTTGAGCAATACGGATCAAAGGACTTTGGCCGCTACATCGACTAGCGATGATATTTCTAATGGTGCGCCGGGCAATTACGTCAGTATTGTCGGACGTTATTTCGGCAACGTTCCGGGTAAGATATTTTTTGTCTCAAGATCTGACGGCTCCAGAATCCAGGCGCAACTCGCGCCTTGCGCGCGCTCTTGGAGCAGTAATCTGATAATTGCTCTTGTCCCTGCGGGATTGACTCTCTCCGGCGCCAGTCATGAAGCTGATGTCGCAACTCAGGATCCGCTCAGGAATTATGATGTTATTATAGAAAAATTAGCCTCTGATTCTTCTACTCTGACTTCAAATATTTGGGGTTTCCAAGTGAATTCCATCGAACGCCCGGGAATCTGTTCCATGGTTCCAAATCATGGAGTGTATCCTGCCACCACGACTTTGACCGGCTTTAAGTTTCCAATAGTTACACCAAGAAATATTGTCTGGTCTATTTCGCCGAATTTTACTTCTTCAACCGGCAGCAATTGGTCGTCTAGTACAGTTGTCGATGTCGTGCCGCAGGATTTGGCCGGCCGCTCGCTTGTTTCTATTTTTAACGGCGAGTCATACAGCAATTCATTCTTGTTCATGATTTCCAATGGCAGAGCAGGCAGTCCTTGCGGCTATGATACCCAGTCTTGCCGCGAAGATATAACGACTTGCGATGCTGAAACTGATTTGGCTTGCCAATTCTGTTCGACTGATCCGACAAAGCCGAATTATCAAGAGAATTGCAATATTTCAAGAAATTGCACTTGCCAGCCGATTGTTGACGAATCATGCGAGTATAATGCCAGTTCAACGCTCAATTCATACAGAAATTGCACAGTCGGCGGCTGTTTGGGGCAGGAAGCATGCTCGAATAAAAGCGTTTGGAGTAAATCCTGTGAATTGCCGGCAGGTTCAACTTGCGTGCCGTTCTTAGGCAATTCATCCAATATCGCCGCATTCTCTTGGGCATTTTCCGCTTTGAAAAATCCGGCGCCTGGCATGAGCTGCAAATCCGAAATCTGGAATGACGATACCTGCGACGTCAATGGCTGCATCGATACTAATCTAGCTTGCGATCCTTTGGCCACAGCTGATCATCCGGCTTGCACTTGCGTGCCCAAGGATCAATTATGTACGGTTGGTAAAATCGATACGACTACTTGTCCGGCGCTCGGCGCTTGCAAACAAGTCAAGGCTTGCCAGGATTCCGGCCACTGGGGAGAGTGCGCAGTAACTCCCGGCTGTATTCCATACCCGCTAGTTCCCGCATCGACTATCGCTTCCTATAGCTGGTCGTTCGGCGCCAATAACGGCAATGGCGATGTCGGGCCGATGGTAGAAACCTCCTGCGACGGCTCGATCGATTGCAGCAAGAATCGTTTGCCCAGCCCTTCTCCATGGTCTGATGAATGGAATGCGGCCAATCATCCTGAGTTAGGAATACAAAACGATAAAGCCTGCTTGAATGCTGAAATTTATGCCCGCTTCACTGCCGCGATGAGCAGCGCGACAATCAGCTCCAGCACTATCCGCTTATATGTCTCTAGTACTTCAGGCTGGATTGATCAGACGAATGCCAAAGTTGAAGAAGTCGAGCCTTTGCTGTCTGAAGGTGAGGGCGATAATGCTGATTCTTTCGCCATCAAATTGAAGCCGGGAATCGATCTTGATCCTAATTCTATTTATCGCGTATTTTTGAGCAATCAAATCAGGGACGTAGTCGGCAGGAATCTGATTGATAATCCTAGTGGGGCAAGAAATAGCTTATGCGCCGTAGGCGGCAGCAGTCCGACTGCCGCAGCCGGCGTTTGCTGGAGTTTTATTACTCGCCCGAGCGGACCTGATGCAATTTGCCAGATCGGCTGTGTCAATTGCGGCCCGAACAAATATTTCAATCGTTATTACGGCCAAGAAAAAGAGCATAAAGTAACGCCGGTCAGTTTGGATAATGCCTGCATCTCGCTGAATAATCGCGACTATGCCTGGGATTGGTCGCAGGAGCAGCAGAATCTTGGCGGGGCAGTAACCAATGGCTGGTTCTTGCAAAAGTTTTTCTCCGCCACTTACTCTTGGCTGACCAATCCTTTCGCTGCCGATACCATTGGTATTGCCAGTCAGCCGGCTAATACTGTTACTACCGGTTATGGCACGACAACCGCATATCAGGAAAGCAGATGGAAAACTAATGCTGATTATAAGTCATGGTTCGGTGCAGATGATATCGATTATTTCAGAATCAAGGGACAGGTTAAGGCGACGGGAAATGTTGGCGTCTGCGCGGTTCATAATAATTTCACCGATCCGATCGTGATTGAGAATCAATATTGTTCTAAGACCAGCTCATCGACGAACCCGCAATTGAACAAGCAGATCCTGCAAAGCCCGAGCCCGTGGAAAGGTCAGACTGATGCCTGCACTAACGCGGCGATTTTTGCGCTGTTCTCGCGCAATATGTTCAATTCTAGTTTGCTGGAACTTAGTTCGCCTTTGATCGATGGCAGATATGCCGTCAAGATCGGCAATTTTGAGATCTATAAATGCTCGAATGGCGCGGCAGCCACATCTTCTAATTTTGCTAGTCGAGCCACTAATTGCACTTTGCTGAATAAGACTGTTTCAGATAAATGGACCGCCAATGTTTTCAATTATAATCATAAGGATATAACACTGGCAGAATTGACTGCCATGTCTGCCAGCCAGCTCGGTTCTTCTACTCCTGAGGGCATTGCAATTTATCCGCCGACCGGCACTGCCCTCGACAAGGATTCCTGGTATAAGATAGCCATCAAGGGCGGAGAAAGCGGAGTCAGGGGAGCTGATTCGACTTTGAACGAATCGCCGGAAGGCGTATTGCAAGTGCCAAGCAAGAACGCTCAATTGGATAGCGGCGCGGGATATTGGTACTACTGGTATTTCAAGACCGGCTTAGGCGAATGCCCGATTGATCAAGTGGCCGTCTTGCCTCAAATCAAATTCATGCCGAAGATCGGCGAGACTCAACAGTATCTGGCCGATCCTTACGCCGCCAATTGCAATCATTTGAATCCGTACAGGTACAAATGGAAATGGGATTCTTTGGTCAATCCTTTCAGCGATCGCTGTTCGGCTGCTAATCCGACATCGGGCGATTATATCGCGACTATCTGTGAAAGCGGCGCGAGTTGTAATCCAGCCAATGAACCTGATCTTTCAGTTTTCGGCAAAGCGGCCGTCAAGGCATTCGGGCAGAATGAGGGCAATACGAAAATCACGGCAGCCGCCGTGCAAGGCGAATGCAAGGATTACAAATGGGGAGCGGGCGAATTGCAGGTCGGCTTCGGCGGTTTCAAGGTGTCGGAACACAGCAATTCCAATTGCTTGAATACTGATTTGTTAATTAATTTTACCCAAGATGCCAAGAGTACCAGCTTATACAGCAATGTAAAATTATATCAGTGCGATGATGCGGCTTGCCAGACTGTTTCCGAATCGAATTTAAAATCAATAGATATAAATAGCCCTCAGGGATTGCCTGGCAACCCCAATCCTTTATTTACCAATCAGGTTTATTTTACGCCTAGATCAAGTGATTTGCTCGAACCGGGCAAAACATATCGTGTCGTAATCAAGGGGGGGCAAAGCGGCGTGGTTTCTGCATATAATACGAATCTGCTGAATTTGAATTACAGCCTTGTTCCGAATAGTGGCGGAGAAGCTTGCGATCCGTCATTGTATCCGTGGCGACCGGGCGATCATCAGGCTGGATTGTGTTCCGCCACTTGTACTTTGACTGGTAATCTTTGCGGCACGACATCAGCGCAGTGCAATCCTGCGACCGACCCGCTTTGCGATGCCACTTGCCATAAAGCCGGCAATAGTAATACAATTGCCAGCTGCGGCAACAGCAAGATAGAAGCGACTGAGAATTGCGATGACGGCAATACGAAAAACGGCGACGGCTGCAGTTCTCATTGCCTGCTTGAAGGCAGTAATAGCGCTTATGGCTCGCTTTGCGGCAATGGCAAAGTGGAAAGAGGAGAAGCCTGCGATGACGGCAATATTAGCAATGGCGACAGTTGCTCCTCTAAATGCTTATTGGAGGCTGTTGATAATAATGTTCTGACTAACGTAGATTTTGAAAACGGCACGGTCGGCAGTGCGCCGCTGAATTGGTCTGTCGCTTCTCAATCTCATTCTAGTGTGGCGATTTCCGATACCTATGCCCGATCTGGAACTAAGAGCGTTAAGATAACCCAGGATGCCAATCAGCCTTATCCCGGCATTTGCAATCAGGTGATCTGCGCTGATTTCCCTGCCTGGCTTAAATGCACTTGGCTGCCAGCCACTTCCCAATGCCAATTCGATCAGCCCGATAATGCCCATCCGATGACTCCTAAGCCGATTTATAATTCCGGCCAGACCTTTATTTGGGGTAATACCCATCGCGTAATGTGGGGTTCGTTGTATTATGATGTTTCCAATCTCGGTTTCAGGATCGGCCAGAAGTATATAGTCAAATTCAACTATAAGGGGGAGATTGATCCTCAAAGCCGCGTTGACGCCCAATTCAGCTTTAATCCGGGTTGGATTGCGCAATGCAATCAGAAGCAAGCGCCGAATATAAAGCCCGATGGCAGCTGTCTTTACGGCAGTGATTGTTCAGACCAGCCAGGGTATTGCTGCGTCCAAGCACCTGTGCAAACAAAATGTTACACTGGAGTCAATTTGCCGACGTTAAGTTCTGGGAATTTCGGTGTCGGTTCTTGGAAGGAATATCGGACAGAATTCACTTATACTTCTGAATTAGCCCAGTTATTCAATAGTGCGGGCAAATTAACCAATACCATTTCTTTAAGCATCCCTTATGCCAATATAACAAATGGTACGACGCTTTATATCGATGATTTTTCCGTCGAGCGGGTCGGCTCTGATCCGAATGCGCCGATTTGCGGCAACAGTAAAATTGAAGCGGGGGAAGAATGCGATTCCGGTTCAGCCAACGGTCCGGCTAATCGCTGTGGCAGCAATTGCTTGCTTAATGGTGCGCCAGCAGCCGCCGCTGGCGGAACCTGCGGCAATAAGAAATTGGAAAACGGCCAGTTCGACAGTTATTCTTGGACATTTGTTTTAACAGACAAGGCTCAAGTCTGCCAGGCGGTCAATTTCGAATTGAATCCTTGCCCTAACGGCGTCTGGTCCATTTCCGCCGATTCGAATGTCAGTGATCTGTCTTTGAAATTCTATAAAGGCAGCAAGAGTGATACGGGCAGCTGCATTTCCGATGCGCAGATGAATAATTTGAGCTTCTGGCGCAGAATCTTCAATCAATTCGTAAGAATCATTAAATCATTCTTGGGCTTTAGATCCGTAATTGCCGCAGATTGGTGGTGCCCGATCAATGATTACGCTGACGGTGCTTTCGATGCTGCTGCTCTGAGTTCGATGCGATTAGGTAATTATAAGAGAGATATAACTATTGACGGGGCTGCCCAAAATACTGAAGTCATCGCTTATACGGATGATTCCGACAACTATAAGATCAATTTCATCCGCAGCAGTAATTGGGATACGAATACCGAGTATAAAGCAGTCGCAATCTTCGATCGCAAGGGTGTTGCGGGAACTTCCACTGCGTCCGTAACGACATTCAGCCAATCTTGCAAAATGAAAAGCGTCAAGTTCGATGTCTGGCCGCGCGGCTTGGCAAAATCCGCTGATGGCTTCTTCTGCGCCTCTGATCCTTTGACAGGCAAGCCGGATGATTGCGGCCGTTCTTCCGAGGATCTTTATGATGACGATATGTCAGCGCCATGGACGATGAATAAGGCAGACAATGGCTATAATTTGGACAGTGATGGCATGGCGCAAGCGGCGATCGGCAATAATTATAAAGGCGGCAATCAGCATCTGTATCGAGTCTGGCCGTTGGATAGCAATAGGTATGTGTTGCGCGGAAACAATTTCTTAGCTTCATTGTCAAATATCGGTGCTGCAAAAACCACATTGTCAGAAATTGGCAGTACTGATTATAAGGGTGATTTTTGGACCACCCCTGGCTTCAATCCCGGCCGCTCGTTCTTTGACGTTGATATCAGCGATAGTGATCCTTCCGCAAATAATGCCTTCGGAACATTGCCCATCTTCACGTACTTTTGCAATAATCCTTGGCCGGATGCGAAGAATTTCCCCTTCATCGATAGTTCCGACAACTGCAAGGCTGGAAGCGGTTCCTGTATTAACACCAATTTCGGCACGTATTATTGCCGCGATGCCGGAAAGGCTGATTCTACCGCTGACGATCTGCCCTCTATCGCCAATTATGACGCTTCCACTAAGACATTCGGCGCCGGAACAGGTGTAGTCATGGGGCTTGCCGGCAATAATAAGCTCAAGGAATTCTTGTTTGCCGGCAGACAGGCGACTGGCAGAGATGGTGCGGCTGTGTTTATTGCCGGTTCGTCAACGAGCGATATTAGTCCGGCTATTACAAATGATACTGAAGGAAGCTTGACTAGTTCGTGGGGAGCCAACGATGGCCAAGTGAAAGATTTTGTCTATCATTTGAATGTCGCAACACTTGGAAAATTTAATATAACGCTGGAAACATCTAATGATGCCAATGCCGATATTTTTGATCTCGGTTTCAATTCCAATTACGGCACATGCGTCCAAGGCACTGACCTGATCGGCAATAAACTGTATCAGAATTTGCTCATTTCAGTTGATGGCGTCGGGACAAGCACGATAAAAGCATTAGCCAGCGCGCCGGAAAATCATCAATTCAACCGGTTAGTTCAGCCGTTAATTTTATCGGTTGGACAGCATACTATTACAATTAGATTTTTGAATGATTGTATCTGCGATGCAGTTTATGGCCAGTCATGCGCTTCCGGCCGGCTTGATTCTAATTTAAAAATTTACGGCATATTACTGAATAACGCTGATCCGACCGGGGCGACTGACGCCATCGGCTTGAGGATGTATAACAATAATAACCATTATTCTCCGGAATTATGGTACAAGTCGCTGTTTAATCCCGGATTGCAGGGCAATTTGGAGAAGTTATCTGTCGATGGCTATAGCGCAGCGCAAGAAGGCAGGACGGTTTATGTCAATGCGGCTGATTTCAACGGCGGACAATCCATTGTTTATTCCGATATATATCTGATGTCGTATAATCAGGGCGCAAGCAAAGCGACGGAAAATATCTATGGACAGATGATCAGCAATTGGTTCTTCAATGCCGGCTCCAAGGCCGATGGCGGATTGGAATATGGCGCAGCTTTGGGTTATTGCAGCCAGGGGACAGAGACCGAAGACAATAAATGCTTTACTGATTTGGACTGCGTGAAACGTAATGCCGGTTTCTGCAGATCCGAAAAAGCCAAAATTACCAGGGATACCCAGAGGTTGTCGGACGTGCAGGATATTTATAATTCAATGTCCGGCTATCATGATAAGCTGCGCTGTTCTAATGACTTCAGCCGCGCTTGCAGCAATAATGCCGGCTGTTTCGGCGGTGGCACTTGCGGACATTTCTATCCGAATCTGCGCGCCGGCACATACATCACCGGCAAGACATACAGCGCCTGGCCGAGTTGGCAAGATAATCTGGCCAAGGAATTTGGAGTTAAATTGCCCGTCGATCCAATTAATAAATTCTGGGTTTGGGATGGAACTAAATCAATCAATTGCTCCAATCCATATAATTCTGTTACTTGCTGGGATGAGACTAGCAGGAGGATGGAATGTAATCTTGATTATAATTCCGCTGTTTATGCTTATTACGGCACTAAGTCCGGCACATCTACAAGGGTTTATGCCAAGGGTGAATATAATTATGGCACTGGCGAACTCGATCCGTTTAAGGCGGTATGGTCGCCGGCCTGGCAGGATGTTGTTAATCTTAACTATGATATTTTTGGCGGATATAACAGCTTAATTAGGGGTGGCCAATTCTGCGTCGCTGCCAGTGATACTTGCGGCGACGGATCATGCAATAATTCTGAAACTTGTTCGACTTGCCCGATAGATTGCGGCTGCAGCGGCAAAAAATCCTGCAATCAGAATGCCGGAACATGGATCTGCAGCATCAAGCAGGCGCCGGTCGCGGCAGCTAAGAACTGCGGCAATGGCACATTTAGCGATTCCGGAGAAGATTGCGATTTCATCAATGGCGTGCCACTTGTCGGTATGAACGGATTAAATCCGATTTATGTAACATCTACGGTCAATGGCCAGCTGGCTTGTACAGATCAATGTAAATTTCCCCCATGGTTTAATGATGTCAAGGTATATTACAGGGATAATGATTATAAGTCTTGCGGCGACGGCTTGAGGACAGACCAGGAAGAATGCGATTGCGGTACAATAGACGGAGTTTTCGGTATAGGAAATCAAAAATATAATCCGTTCATTTGTAATTCGCTCAATAGTTCATTTGATTCTTCTGCTTCGATTTATGTCTCAGACCCCTCCGAGTTAAGGGATTTTACTTTTTGCGACACTACTTGCCAGCGCCATGACAAGGGCAATTATTCTTATTGCGGTGACAGCCACTGGGCAGATCCCGCTGTTGTCACGGGATCGGGGGAACAATGCGATTTAGGTTTTAATAATGGCAAAGCCGGATCAGGCTGCTTGGCAGATTGTAAATGCGATTTAGCCGATGGATATGCTTGCAGCGGCGGCGTGCCGTCAAAATGCGGAAATGGGACTCCTGATTCGGGCGAAGCCTGCGATTTGGGCCTAGGAATTAATGGAACTAATGGCTGTACTACGAGTTGCGCTTGTGCGGCGACCTACGTTTGTCCGGGCGGCGTGCCGACTAAGTGTGGCAATGCCGTTGTTGATGCCGGCGAAGCCTGCGATTTGGGTCTGGGAATTAATGGAACCAATGGCTGTACTACGAGTTGCGCTTGCAAAGCCGGTTATGATTGCACTGGAGGAATTCCCCAGCTCATGTGTGGCAATGGGCATTCTGATCCGGGTGAAAATTGCGATTTAGGCAATCCGGCAGTTATTCCCGGCGGGCAAAACGGCGTAACCGGCAGCGGCTGCAGCAGTATTTGCGATTTTACTTGCACGGCGGCCGGACCGCTCAGCGAGCAGAATATTATCCTCTCCAAAACTAATTTCACTGTTACTGGGCAGACTGCGAATTTTTCGACTCCGAATTGCCGGCTCGCAAAGGACATTGAATCAGATATAACGATCAGCGGTAACGTCGGTTCGACAGAGATAGTGTTCGTTACTGACGTATCCGCAAGTATGGACATCGCAAGCCTAAAAATTGCTATCACAGCGGCCATTGCCAGGATATTCGATGAATTGCCGTCCGCAAAAATCGGCTTGGTTCATTTTTCCGATGTTGCCGCAAATGATGTCGAGGCAGCTGTTTGTCCCAGATCGCTGTGCGATGATAGCCAGGAAGCTTACTTGGATAGCAGGATAAATTTATATGCAGGCTCCGGCGGAACCAATCCGGCATCGGGATTGCAAGTTGCATCTAATCTGTTCAACGGATCAACGGCTCAGAATAAAATTATCATTTTTATGAGCGACGGTTCGCCAACTAGTAATAGTGATGACAGTATAGTTGAAAACGTGACTACCTGGGCTAATGCCAATAAGAGCGCAAGCATCGCGATTTATTCCGCTGCCCTGACAATAGATTCTAATCTGAAAGGGGCGATGAATTACTGGTCATCCAATAACGGCGCAGGCAATAGTCCCAATTCGGCGCCTAGTACCAAATGCAGCGGATTCGTGGGACCGCTTGGAGGGTGCAATTTCGGATATTGGATGTTAGACGATGTGTATTCAGCTGACGGCTGCAATGGAAATAATTATTGCTTCAGCAATACTGATTTAGGAAGCCTTTTCACTTCGATCATCAGCCGGGTTTTGACGAATTTGCCTCAGTCAGGAATCCAAATCAGAGTCGATGGCACTAATACTAGTTTTAATAATGTCCTGCCGAATCCTGACGGCAGCCCCAAGACTTATAATGCCAAATCAATTAATTTGCCCGCGGTGGTCTGTTCTGGCGGTTCGCACACGATGCAAATCGACTATGTGGGAGATGGAAGCGTTTCTTTGGCAAACACGAAAATTTATTATTGTCCTGATTTTACACATTTCTTAGCACAGAGTAATGCTGATAGTCAATTCGCTGGCCCAAAAAATAAAGCGAATTCTCGTGTTGCCGGTGCTTTTGAAAAAACAACTAATGCCGCAGGCAGTTTGTGGCAGGAAATTTTAAGTATTTTCTGGCAATTGCTGCCTGGCAATATAATTAAATCATTCGTTAAATAAAAACTATGTTCGAAGACAATCCGAATACTCCGCAAGCGCCGAGCAATCTGCCGTTCGGCCAGCCGCAAAGCCCGTTCGTACCAGCGCCGCCTGTTTTTGCCCAGCCTCAGTCCGCTGCTAATTTCCAGCCGCCAGCAGCTTTTCCGGCTCAAGCTCGGCCAGAACCCGTACAACAGTCTCAGGCACAACCAGTTCCGGCTCCGGTTTTTCAACCCGTGCCCCAGTCTTTTACGGCCGCTCCTTCGCCGACGATTAATGCGGCAGCGCCAGCCGGGCAAATTGAAGATATGTTTTCTTCTACTGATCAGCCCTCTGCTTCCAAGGGTTACGTTCCGCAAGGCATGCCTTATCAGCAGGGTCCGGCTATTACTGACGCGGATTTATTCAGGGGAGCTGGATTGCCCTGGGCCAAGATCATTACGATTATAATTATTGTTTTGGTCGTTATTGGGGTAGTCATAGCAGCAGTGTGGGGCTTTAGCTACATCTCTGGCGGGTTAAAGACGCAAACCGCCAATATTCCTGCCGTCCCGCAGACTCCGGTTGTCACTCCGGCAGCGGTAATTCCCGCGGCTACGACTACCGTTGCTACTCAACCCACATCTACAGTGATTACTGATGCAAATAGGGACAGTGATGGCGATGGCTTGACTGATGCTGAAGAAAAAACTTTGAATACTGATTCGAATAAAGCTGATACTGATGGCGATGGCTTGACTGATTGGGCGGAGGTGAAAATTTATAAAACAGATCCATTGAATCCCGATACTGACGGTGATGGCTATAAGGATGGCGCAGAAGTGATCAATGGTTATGACCCGCTTAAGCCGGGCAGTGCTAGGCTTTACGAGGTGCCAAAAGCGACATCAACGAAATAACCAATTTTTAATAATTAAAAATTTGAAATTATTATAATATATGTTCGGCAAATCAAAAAAACAAGATCTTCAGCCTTCTGAACAGCCTGCTATACCATCTACTGCCCAGGGCTATTCCGATGTTTATGTTATGCCTGAAAAATATATCGTTCAGACGGCTAAGGGAGGGGGCAAAGGGCTTTTGATCGCTTCGATTATCTTGATCGCAGTCATCCTGCTGACGGCCAGTTATTTGATTTATGATATGATGAGCAAGCAACCGGCGCCGGTCGTACCTGAAGTCATTCCGCCGCAGATAGAGATTGCTAATCCGGAGCCGCCGCTTGAGCCGGTTATCGCGACAACAACAATCGAAGTTGCTACTACTACAGAAGCGGCAACAACGACTGTGCCGGCAGCGCCTGCTGTTCTATTGCCCAGCAAGGATACGGATAACGACAGTCTGACTGATATTGAAGAGCCCGTTATGGGAACTATGCCGACTAATCCGGATACCGATGGCGATGGCTATAAAGATGGTATAGAAGTAGCAGCCGGCTATAATCCGACTAAGCCCGGTTCATCAAAATTGAATGAATCGCCGTTCATGGTTTCTTTGACGACGGCATTTGATGTGGATAATTTAAAGTTCCTTTATCCTAAGGATTGGCAAGTCTCATTCATTAAGGCGAGCAAACAGGTGTTGATTACAACGGCGACCGGCGAATTGATCAGGATTAGTATAAAAGATAATCAGCTGGCCCAATCGATTTTAGCCTGGTATTTGCAAGATCATCCTGAGGCGATAGTGAGCCAGATGAAGGTCGCTGAATCGGCGAAGTTGGCGGGAAATTTCGCGCCCAACGGCTTGGCGGCTTATTTGACCGATATTGCCAAATCAAAAATTTATATCATCGAGTATCTGGCCGGCCAGCAGACGGAATTAAGGTATCTGACGATTTTTAGCGCCATAATCAAGAGTATGGAGCCGATTGTCACGACTCCTGCGCCTACTGCCGCAGCCACGTCTACGCCGGGCAAGAGCTGTCTGGGTTATATGTGTGTCGAAGAGCCGTGCGGACCATTGCCGACGGGAGAAAATTCCTGTTTGAGTTCGACTCTTAAATCAACTTGTTATGAGAAGGAATGTGTTGCCGATGCTGATTGCGGAGCCGGGCAAGTTTGTGCCGACATTTCCTGCTGGAGCGGCGATACTGCCGGACTAGCTAAGGTTTGCAAGTAGTCTATGCTGCAATATGAAATATCCGGCGAGCCAAATAAATTAATTAATCGTGAGCTGATAAAAAAGAGCGTCGAAGCTTTTAATTCGACTGTAAAAATCAGGGCAAAAAAAAATTTCTCCCTGGCTTTTGTTGACAGTCGAACAATTAGGAAATTCAATCGAGCCTATCGGGGTAAGGATAAAGTTACGGATGTTCTGAGTTTCGCTCAGCGTGACAGTGATTTTATCAGTCCCGGGGAAGAGAGGGAATTAGGAGAAATCCTGATCTGCTTATCCCGCGCTAAAAGCCAAGCCAAAGAATACGGCTGGACGCTGGATCATGAAGTCTGCCGCTTGCTCATACATGGCTTGGCCCATTTGATCGGCTATGAGCACGAAGGAGTCAGCAAGAAGGAAGAGGAAAAGATGGTGAAGTTTGAAGGGGGGGTAATGGAAAAATTATTCTAATATTGAATATTGAATATTTACAAATGAACACATTTTTTGTTCAGTCTGTAGTTGCCAGAGTTCATGCCCCATGCTATAATTTACTAGACTTTAAGATAATATCAACATGCTCAAAGACAATCTTATAACTGGACTCGATATCGGTTCAACTGCCATCAGGATTGTTGTGGGCGAACGGCCGAAAAATGAATCCAAAATCAGAATTATTGGCGCTGTGGAAGGACCCTCAAAAGGCATTTCCAAGGGTGTTGTTGTGGATCCGGATGATGCGATTTCTGCGATTTCTGCCGTTTTGGAAAAAGCGGAAAGAATGGTTGGCCAAGCTGTCGGCCATGCCTGGGTCGGGATAAACGGCAGCCACATTATCACTTCAGAAAGCCGAGGCGTTATTGCTGTTTCCAAAGTTAATGGAGAAATCCGCGAAGCCGATGTCGAGCGGGTTGTAGAAAATGCCAAGAGCGTATCCGCTCCGCCTAATTACGAAATACTCCATGTCATTCCGAAAAGCTTTACGGTTGACTCGCAAGTGGGCATCAAGGATCCCGTCGGCATGACTGGCATCCGCTTGGAAGTCGAAACGCAGATAATCCAAGGGCTTACGGCGCAGATAAAAAATCTGACTAATTGCGTCTATCGCACCGGTTTAGAAATAGATGATTTAGTATTGTCCATTTTAGCGACGGCGGAAAGTGTTTTGACGAATCGCCAAAAGGATCTGGGCGTCGTGGTAATCAATGTTGGCGGCCGGACTACGTCATTGGCAGTATTCGAAGAGGGTGATCTGCTTCATACTGCAGTGATTCCGATCGGCTCGGATCATATTACTAATGATATCAATTTGTTATTCAGGATTTCCATCGATACGGCTGATAAAATTAAGGTGCGTGAGGGCAGTTGCATGGCCAAGGAATTTAAGCGCCATGACGAGATGAAATTCGCGGCAGTCGGCGGCATCGAAGAAGGCTATTTCTCAAAGAAGCAAGTGGCCGAAGTCATCGAGGCGCGAGTCGAGGAGATATTCACTTATGTCGATAAGGAATTGAAGAAAATAAACAAGGCCGGACGCTTGCCTGCCGGAGCAGTCATTACCGGCGGCGGAGCCAAATTGGACGGCATTATAGAAGTCGCTAAAAGAGTTTTGCATTTGCCGGCTACCATCGGCTATCCTCATGATCTGGTTTCTTCATTGGATCGCGTGTCTGATCCGGCTTTTACGACTGCTGTCGGCTTGACGCTCTGGGGCAATCAGTTAATGAATAAATCTGGCTCGCGCGGCTCATCCGGCGGAGTCAATATAGTTGAATCAGCCCTTTCCGGAATCAAGAATATTTTCAAATCATTATTGCCGTAGTTTATTAATTTTTTGCTTTTTTAATTTATTAATTTCTTAATTATTCTATATGCCAAGAAAATCACCCGCTACTGCAACCGGAATGTCAGCAGAAACTCCGGCTGTAAAAAAAGTTTCCCGTCGCAAGAATCCCAGCATGCCCTCGCCGAGCAATCAGCAATTTTCGCCTAGCCCGGAACCATTGAGACGAATGAATAATCGATCATCTTCGCCTCTAGCCGCTGTCGTTCTGATTATTGTTCTTGTTCTTATCGCTGTCGGAGCATATTTCGCTTCGCAATATTTCAAGAACAAATCAGCTGAGGAAGCTATGCCTCAAGAATCAGTCGTTACTGAAGAACCTGCTGCCAGCGCTACTCCCGAAGCCCCAGTCGATCCGACTGCCAATTGGCTGGTCTTTAATTTGCCGTCTGCTTCGACTTCCACTGCTTCATCATCTGCTATGTCATTTAAATATCCGAGCGAGCTGCAACTGACGCAAAATACTAATAATTTGATTCTGAGTACTCCGAGCGTCAGCAGTACTCAAGTAAATATTAATTGGGTTAAAAGCAAGAAAACGTTGAAGGAATATTTGGCGGCGATGGATAGGATTAATCTGACAGCTTGGGAGGGCAAATCTTCAGTCGCAATAACGACTTCGACCGAAGCTGTTGTGATTTCCGGCTTTCCGGCTGTTTTTCGCCAGCAGAAGCTCTTGGCTGCTGATTTGAATCAGTATGTCACTTATGTCAAGACTGCCGATACGGTTTATGCCATCTCTTTGGCGGCGCCGGAATTGGATCAGAATCTCCTTTCATTTTTTGTTACCTTCTTGAATAATTTCAAACTCGGACAGTAAATAATAATTGTAAAATTGTAATTTTTCCATTATGCCTGAAATAAAACCGGATATTGAAACAATAGCTAAAATAAAAGTTGTCGGAGTGGGGGGATCGGGCGGATCAGCTGTGAATCGAATGATCGCAACGAAAATTCGCGGCGTGGATTTTATCGCTGTCAATACGGATGTCCAGGCTTTGCTCCATAGCACAGCCAAGACGAAATTCCATATCGGACAGAAAATCACCCGAGGCTTGGGAGCAGGCATGAATCCGGCTGTCGGCTTGGCCTCTGCGCAGGAGAATGCTGCAGAAATCAAGGATATTCTCAAAGGCTCGGATATGGTGTTTATTACTTGCGGACTCGGCGGCGGCACCGGTACCGGCGCTTCGCCGGTTATTGCGCAGATTGCCAAAGAGGCGGGAGCCTTGGTGGTAGCTGTCGTTACCAAGCCGTTCGCCTTCGAAGGCAAGCAGCGGTTGAAAATAGCTGATGAAGGCTTGGAATTCTTGCGTCCGAATGTCGATGCCATCATCACTATTCCTAATGAAAAAATCTGGCAGATAATCGATCAGAAGACTTCGTTTATGGATGCCTTCAAGGAAGTCGATGACATCTTGCGCCAGGGCATTCAGGGCATTTCTGAAATTATTACTGTTCCCGCCATAATCAATGTTGATTTCGCCGATGTCAAGGCGATCATGAAGGATGCCGGCTCGGCTTTGATGTCTATCGGCGAAGCTTCGGGAGAGAATCGCGCCGTGACTGCGGCCAAGATGGCTGTGGCCTCGCCGCTTTTGGACTTGTCCATCGACGGCGCCAAGGGCGTGTTGTTCGTCATCTCCGGCAGTTCCGATTTGACGATGAATGAAGTCAATGAAATCGCTTCCATCATCACTGCGGGCGCTGATGAGAATGCCAAGATAATCTTCGGCGCCAATATCGATGAAACACTGAAGGATAAGATCAGGGTGACATTGGTGGCTACCGGTTTCGGCGAATCCCTGAAGAAACCGATGCGGCCGAGCGATCGCGGCGCCTGGGGCGATAAGATAAATAATATTTTTGTCGATAAGACTCCGGACAAGGAAGATTCCGGCCCGAGATTTGGCACCAAGGCCGTCGGCGGCGATAGCGAGCCGACCATAATCAGATCCCGCTCAACCTCAGATGAGCATAAGAAATCATTTTTCGGTTTCGGCAATAGGGGTGGCAGCGAGGAGGATTTCGATGTGCCGCCGATTATCCGCCAAGGCGGGTCATTTAAGCCGATCGAAGTCGTTTCGCGCGATGAAGAATCGGTTATGCAGGATGATTTTGATGTCCCGCCCGTCCGCATGCGCCAGGATGAGCCCTTAATGAGCGATGAAGACGATGAGGATCTGGAATTGCCTAGCTTTATCAGGAAGAAAATGAAATAGTTTATATATTTAATATGTTAAAACAATCCGCTTCGGGGGTTGTCCCATTACTCGATTTTTCAGGAATTTTTCAAAAAACAGAAGCTAAAATTAGCTAAAAATTTTTTGCAAAATCACCAAAAACGGAGTTTTGGGACAGCCCCTTCGGCGGATTGTTTTTTTGAAATTATATCTTATCCACACCAGGCGATTTAATTCAAAAACCCCTGTAAAAATCCAGCTTGTCAGAGGGCGTGAGTGCGGGTATAATTATATAACTAAGGAGGGTGCTTCCGTACCCGGATCGGCCGGTTACAAATTAAAATTGATCATAAACCAACATGGAATCCCAGATTAAACAGATTAGGAAACGCAACGGAGAAATAGCTGATTTCGACCAATCCAAGGTCACTTCGGCCGTTTACAAGTCACTTATGGCTGTCGGCCGCGATGATGAAGCCTTGGCTCTTAGGCTGTCTGATCAGGTGGTGCAGATCTTGAATAACAAATTCCATTTCCGTTCCATTCCTGCCATCGAAGAGGTGCAGGATATCGTGGAAGAGGTTCTGATCAAGGAGGATTTGGTCAAAGCGGCCAAAGCCTACATTATTTACCGCGAACAGCATGCCCGGCTGCGCGAATTGAAGCAACTATTAGACTCTAATGACATTATTGAGGGCTATTTGAAGAAAATGGACTGGCGCGTCAAGGAGAATGCCAACATGGCGTATTCTTTGCAGGGCTTGAATAACCACGTCGCCTCGGCTGTTTCTGCCCACTATTGGCTCAATAAGATCTATCCGCCGGAAATCCGTAACGCCCATGTCGACGGCACGATGCATATCCATGATCTGCAGATTCTGGCCGTCTATTGCTGCGGTTGGGATTTGCAGACTCTGATCCGGGTCGGCTTTTGCGGCGTCGAAGGCAAAGTGCAATCCAAGCCGCCAAAGAGATTCCGTTCAGCTCTGGGCCAGGTGGTGAATTTCTTTTATACATTACAGGGCGAGGCTGCCGGCGCGCAGGCTTTTGCTAGTTTCGATACTCTCTTAGCTCCCTTCATCCGCTATGAAGGTCTGGATTACAAGCAAGTCAAGCAGGGCATCCAAGAATTCATCTTCAATATGAATGTGCCGACCCGGGTCGGCTTCCAATGCATGTCCCAGGATACGGAAATCCTGACTGCTCAAGGTTGGAAGGGTTACAAGGGTGTTAAGGAAAAAGATATTATCGCCACTTTTAATACTGATTCTGGCATTATGGAATATCTGCCAGTCAAGCGCGTTTTTGCCCGCGAGTATAAGGGTAAAATGTATAATTTAAAGAATCGCATCAGCGATCAGCTGATTTCGCCGGAACATCGCGTTGTCAGGAGACAATTTAATGGTGGCGGGTATGTTTTGGAGCCGATTGAAAAGGTGTTGAATTTAAAATCGCCGTTTATTGTGCCGGTGGGGTCTTTGGGCAATGTTTCCGGAGATAATTCCTTAAGCGATGCTTGGGTTAAATTTTTGGCTTGGACGATTGCCGAAGGCACGCTGGATAAGGGAGAAAGAGGCGCCGGTAGAGTCAGTATTTATCAGTCTAAAGAGGTAAAGCCGAGCGAATATGAAGAAATCAAGGCCTTATGCGAGGAATTAGGCTTGGCTTATACGGAAAGGACACAGACCGGCTTGGGGTCGGATTGTCAGGTTTTGCGTTTTGATTCGCCGTCAACTAAGAAAATTCTGAAGTTTTTCGGCGGCGATAAATCCGCCGGCATTAAATTTATTCCGAAAGAAATCTTATCGGCGGATACGGAAACTGCCAGATTATTTTTGGAAACATATATCAAGGGCGACGGACATGACGAGTGCAAAATCACCACGACTTTGGAAGCGATTAAAGATGATTTATTGATGGTGGCGGCTAATGCCGGTTTTGGAGCGACAGTTTTAATCAGGAAACCGGATAATAATTTATCGAAAAAAGACAGATATATAATTCGCTTAATCAAACATGTCGATACCTATATTAATGAAGTCAAACAGGTTGATTATAATGGAATAATCTGGTGTCCGAATACTGATAACGAAACAGTAATCGCTCGCAGGAATGGCAAGATTTTTATTACCGGTAATACGCCATTTACAAATTTAACCTTCGATTTGACTTGCCCTTCGACCATGGCTAATGAGCCGGTTTTATTGGGCGGCATACCGCAGCGCGAGACTTACAAGGAATTCCAGATGGAGATGAATCTGATTAATCGCGCTTTTGCCGAAGTCATGATGGAAGGCGATGCCAAGGGCCGGGTTTTCACTTTCCCCATTCCGACGTATAATATAAGCAAGGACTTCGATTGGGACAATGAGGTCTTAGATCCGATTTGGGAGATGACGGCCAAGTACGGCATTCCTTATTTCGCTAATTTCGTCAATTCCGACATGAAGGCGGAGGATGCCCGTTCCATGTGCTGCCGCTTAAGGCTGGATAACCGCGTATTAAGGAAGCGTGGCGGCGGTCTTTTCGCCGCTAATCCATTGACCGGCTCAATCGGCGTCGTTACCATTAATTTGCCCCGTATCGGTTATCTGTCCAAAGGCAATGAGCAGGCGTTCTTTTCCCGCTTATCGCAGATTATGGAGCTGTCCCGCCAATCGCTTAAATTAAAGCGCAACGTCTTGGAGAATTTCACCGACATGGGCCTGTATCCTTACGCTCGATTCTATTTGTCGGAAATTAAGGAGCGTTTCGGCCAGTATTGGAGGAATCATTTCAATACCATCGGCATCAACGGCATGAACGAGACGATAATGAATTTCTTGGGCAAGCCCTTGAGTTCTAAGGAAGGCGGAGAATTTGCTGAGAAGATTATGGATTTCATGCTGTCGCGCCTGGTGCAATATCAGGAAGAAGATGATCAGATGTATAATCTGGAAGCCACGCCGGCGGAAGGCGCTACTTATCGTTTTGCCAAGAAAGACAAGGAGCTTTATCCCGATATCATCGTGGCCAATGAGGAGCAGTATCGCGACAACAGCGCGGCGCCGTATTACACCAATTCGTCGCATTTCCCTGTTAATTATTCGACTGATATCTTCGATGTTTTGGAGAAGCAGGACGGCCTGCAGATAAAATATACCGGCGGGACAGTGGTGCATATATTCTTGGGTGAGAAGATGCCCGATATTGCTAGCACGAAGAATCTGGTCAAGAAAGTCGCCGAGAGTTTCCGCCTGCCTTATTACACCTTGACCCCGACTTTTTCCGTCTGTCCCAAGCACGGCTATCTGGCGGGGGAGCATCGCTTCTGCCCGGTCTGCGATGATGAGATCGGCTACATCAGGGAGCAGAAAGAAAAATTACCACTTTAAAAATACATATGTCTGGAATATTTGAATATAATCCCGGGTGTATCTCACAAGGAGAAATGAGGCCGGGAGGCCATTGTCTGAGTCCTGTTAATGATTATTATACAATTTTTGGAACTGAATTGGGCCATTTGTCGACCCATTTATTTATTTCATTGGCGATTGGATTGATATTGATCGCAGCATTGTTTCTTTTGAGAAAAAAAAGAGTAATCAAAAATTCATTTTATTGGATAATAATCATTCCAACCATAATAATAATTTTATTATTTTTCCTATTGGCTTATTATTTCCCGGTGTATGTTACTTATTAATTAATCTAAATATTTAATAAATAAATTGTAACCATATGGAAGGTGACAATAAAGAATCGTTGAGGCAGCCGTGCGAAGTTTATTCCCGCGTCGTGGGCTATATCCGCCCCGTCGATCAATGGAATCCGGGCAAACAATCTGAGTTCAGCGACCGCTCGACTTTCGAGTCGGCCTGCTCGTGCAGCAACGAAGAACCGATGATGTGATTCAGTAGATTTGTGTCGTAATATCATGATTCAGATATGAAAATCGGCGGCTTACAGCCCGTAACACTCTTGGATTATCCGCAAAAATTGGCAGCGATCGTATTCACCGCAGGGTGCAATATGCGCTGCCCTTTTTGCTATAATTCCAAGCTGGTTTTGCCAGAATTACTCAGTGATGCTAATCTGTATAAGGAAGACGAGGTGATCGAGTTCTTGAAAAAACGCAAGAAATACCTTGACGGCCTAGTGATTACCGGCGGCGAACCGCTGCTGCAGGAAGACTTGGCTGATTTTTTAAGAAAAATGAAGGCTGTCGGCTATGAGATAAAATTGGACACCAATGGCTTACAATCTGAAAAATTAAAAGATCTTTTGGAAGAAAAACTTGTTGATTATATCGCCATGGATATCAAAGGGCCGCTAGAGAGTTATGAGAAATTCTCCGGTGTATCAGCTGGACAGGTTGCGAATAGCATAAAAATAATCATGAAATCCGGTCTGCCTTATGAATTCCGTTCGACTGTCGTCAAAGGGCTGCATTCAAAAGAAGATATAACTGCTATGGCCAAGACAATCAAGGGCGCTAAGCTGTATTATCTGCAGAATTACATGGCGAGCACTCCTCTGGCCGGAGATAAATTCAAAGGCAAGGAATTTTTTCTGAAGGACATGGAAGACATGCGGCAGATCGCCGGGCAATATGTTAAGAAGTGCTTAATCAGGTGATTTGACTTAATATTCGCATTATTTTATAATAAAGCCATAAAGATAAATTTATGCGGAAAATTGACTTAAAATCAGTCGTTTGGAAAGAAGGCGATTATTATGTTTCTCAGTGTTTAGAGGTTGATGTCGCCAGCTATGGTAAAACCAAAAAAGAAGCTCTGGCAATGCTGCAAGAAGCTCTGGAGTTGTATTTCGAAGATATTCCAATTCCCCAAAAATCGGAAGTGAAGAATCCTTTTCTCACTTCCGTTACCCTTCAACATGCCTAAGCCATTTTCACTTCGACTCGTACTAAAAGTCCTGAAGGAAAAGGGCTTTATTTTTGTTTCACAGAATGGATCGCATGCGAAGTATAGGAAAGAAACAGAATTGATATTGACAGTCATCATACCGATACATGGCAAGGAAATAAAATTCGGCACATTCAAGTCGATTTTGCGCCAAGCAAACTTGACGGAAGATGATTTTAAACGAGATTAATTTTTTAGAATGATAAATAAATAACAAAAAACTATGAAAAAAACAAGACTGATTGTCCTTATTGCAGCTACCATTGTTATTATTGGCGCTGGAGTTTATTTATGGCAGTATCAAAAGATATCGACAGAAACTAGAAAAGATTTGTCAGAAGGACAAAATGTCAATTCGCCAATAATCAAAATGATTATTCCTCAAGAAGTAAAAATTTATTCGCCCCAAGAAGTAAATGAATTAAAAAAAGAGCTAATTGGTAAGGAAATATTTGTTAAAGGGTCTCTTGTCCAAAATGAGGTTGTTTGCACTCAATCCATTCCCGGGTCCTGCTCCAGCGGACTGGCGCTTAAGGAGATTAAAAAGGATATTTTAAGCAAGGTCGCCTCTGAAGCGGTTATCCTTAGAGGCGATGAAGTTAATAATATGTATAAGGGGAAGAAAGTCGAGTGTAATAATTCTGGCAGTTGCTATCCAATGACAATTGATACGACGGATAAGTTACAAATGGGTAATATTTATATCGTCAAAGGAGTATGGAAGGAGAAAATATATTCCGGTATTAATTATGTTGAATATTATTTGGAAATAGGCGACTTTGAAAAAGCTGAGTAAAAATTTTTTTTAATTGTATGCCCGAAAATAATCCGAACGAAGAATTGAAAAAATAATAGTGGAAAATTTCTCATTAGACAAAACCACATATTTATAATATAATTCAACTATGTCCAAACAACAGATAACGACAATTTTAAAAGCTTTCCAAAGAGCTCCGGCAAAAGGCAAATTGCGTCGGGAGTATTTCAATATGTTTGAAAAAAGAATGGCTTATCGCACAACTAAGAGTGAAAATCCGGAAGTGACGGAAAGAATGGTGAATAGGGTATTTCTTAAAATTAAATCCTAAGCGCCCCCGAATACTATGGCTAAACGGAAAGGCGAAACAAGCTACAAAGAAACCGCCTTTGGCATTATCCCGCGCTCCAAACTTATTCCTCTGGAAATCGAGGGAATAAAAAAGGCGTGGGATTTTGTTTTGAAGAAACGCGCCAAAGAGAAACTTCCCCTTACCTTGAATTTTATCAAAAAAATACACCAAGTCGGCTTTGGCTGGATTTTTTCAGAACTGGGTGGAAAATTCAGAAATGTTGATGTTACGGTTTCCAGGCATATACCGCCTAAATTTTATCTTGTGCCGCAGGAAATGGATAATTTTATGAAGGATCTGCAAGTCAGAATCAAGCATTTGCCTAAAATAGAAAATGAAAAATTCCTTAACGAACTGATTTTTCTTTTGGCCTGGTCGCATCATAAATTTCTCTGGATTCATCCGTTTCAGGATTACAACGGCCGTATTGGCAGATTGCTAATTAATGTTATTTTGCTTAACCTGAACCTTCCGCCGATTGAGCTGAAAGCGGAGACAATGGCGGGCAGGAAAAAATATATTAAGGCATTGCAATTAGCCGATAATCTTGATTACAGGGAGTTAGAAGATATCATCCAATTAGCTATAGATGAAATGGCAAAAGAATTGGATTCAAATAAATAATCTATCATTGTATTATGCCTGAAAATAATATGGACGAAGAATTAAAAAATTTAATAGTCGAAAATTTGGCTGACACCAAGATTTTGAAAGAGGAGATTATTAAGATTAAATCATACATGCGATGGAGGACGATTATTTCAATCGTTTGGATCCTGCTTTTCGTATTACCGCTGATCGCCAGTTTTTTCATTCTGCCTGATCTGCTCAAAGGCGTTTCGACCAGCATCATCATGCTGCAGAATCTGGGGTTGTGATCCGTCACTCTCGTCATCCCGGAATTACAATGTAATCATTGGAATATCCGGGATCCATGCTAATTTTAATTAATTTAAATCTAACCTGGATCCCGGGTCAAGCCCGGGATGACGATTTGTGGGGTGAGTAATGTGTTGCACTAAATTTTGTTTTCATGTTTTCTTGTTCTAGTGTTTTAATGACAACTATATGGATGAAATAATAACGCAAATCAAGGTCTTGGCCGACAGAATCAACGGCGCTTGGAGGTTACTTTGACCTCGATAAAAAGGGTTTAGAATTGAAGGTCTGGGAAGAGGAGATCAATGCTCCTGGTTTTTGGGATGATCAAGATCGTGCCAAAAGTTTGAGCCAAGCCTATCAAGGTCTGCAAGATGAGATAAACACTTGGCAGAAAATCAAAATGGAAACGGGCGAGCTATTGGAGCTGGTGCGAATTTTTACGACGCCGGAAGAAAAAATGGATCATGAGCCCGAGATCAAGACAAAACTAGCTGAATTGGAAGGGCGTTTCGAAAAATTAGAATTTACAATATTATTTTCCGGCGGCTACGATGCTGGCAATGCGATCATATCCATCCACGCCGGCACGGGCGGAGTGGATGCGATGGATTGGGCGGGCATGCTGCCCCGCTCATACTTGCGATTTTGCGAGCGGCATAATTTCAGCGCCAAGATCGTCGATGAGACGGCGGGAACGGAAGCAGGAATAAAAAGCGTGACGATAGAAGTCAGCGGCGCTTACGCCTACGGCTGGCTCAAGAGCGAAAACGGCGTGCATCGCCTAGTGCGTATCTCGCCGTTTGATGCGGAGAAGATGCGCCATACCTCTTTCGCCTTAGTGGAAGTCCTGCCGGAAATCGAGGACGTAAAGAATATCGAGCTTAAAGATGAGGATTTAAAGATTGATGTCTTTCGTGCCGGCGGCCATGGCGGCCAGTCGGTCAATACTACTGATTCGGCGGTCCGCATCACCCATATCCCTAGCGGCATTCAAGTCAAATGCCAGAATGAACGCTCGCAGGTGCAGAATAAGGCGATGGCGATGAAGATCCTGAAAGCCAAACTGGCCAAATTCTACGAGGAGCAGGCCTCGGCTGATCTGCAGAAATTCAAAGGCGAGCATCGCAAAGCCGAGTGGGGCAACCAGGCGCGCTCTTACGTCCTCCAGCCATATCGCTTGGTCAAGGATCATCGCACCGAACACGAAACTAATGATACCGATCGCGTTCTGGATGGCGAGATCGATGATTTCGTCGAGGCTTACCTGAAGTGGAAAGCCATGCCTACCGGCAGGCAGGCGCAGCAGTAGTGTTGTTATGTCCAAATCTTCTGTATTTTTTTATTGCCTCGTGTGGTTCATAGCCGGAATTTTTTCCGGCCCGTCCGCAACGCTTCGCGTAGCGATGCGGGCGGGTTATTTTTTTGCCGTGCCGCACTTTTATATTTTCTGCATCATGTTATTTCTGATATTGATCATTATAATGCTGAAATTTTCAAAATTAGAATGTTCCTTGCCGTATGTCGCATGTTCATTATTTGTTATTTCCTTCATATTTGGCTTCTGGCGCTATAACCTGGCTCTGTCCGATTATTCAGATACAGCGAAGATTTATCATTACAGCAGTTCGTCAGTCGAATTTATCGGCAGGGTTAAGAATATTGATAGCCGCTTGGCCGGGCAGAAATTGACAGTGCAGTCGGAATTATTACAGAAAGAATCCGGCTTAAAAAATATCAGCGGCCGAGTCCTTATATCTGCTCCGCTTTATCCGGAGTATCAGATAAATGAAAAAATAAGAGTCAAATGTTATTTAGAAAAGCCGGGTATGATCGAGGATTTTGATTACGGTAAATACCTGGCTAAGGAAAATATTTTTGCTACTTGCAGTTTTGCCGACTTGTCTTCGATTAGTTTGCCGAGCAGCTATTCATTCGCCGCGCAATTTTACCGCTTCAAGCGCTATCTGGCCTTGCGATTGAATGCGTCCGTCAGCGAGCCGGAAGTTTCTTTGCTGCGCGGCATACTTCTGGGTGACGGGCGCGGACTGCCGGAAGACAAAGCGAAGATGTTTTCCGATCTCGGCTTGACGCACATCATCGCCATTTCCGGCGATCACATCGCGATAGTGGCGGCGGCGTTATTGCAGCTTCTCATGTTATTCGGCTTGTCACGCATCAAGGCCTTTTGGCCTCTCGCTGCCATTATCGGCTTATATGTGTTGCTGGTCGGAGCGCCGGCTTCGGCGGTGCGCGCAGCGATTATGGCACTAAGCGTTATGTACGCGCAGAAAATCGGCCGAGCCAGCCAGATTAAGAATGTTCTCGTCTTGACGGCGGCCGTGATGATTTTATTTAATCCGCGCATCCTTTTGGGCGATGTCGGCTTCCAATTGTCGTTTATGGCCGTCTGGGGGCTTAGTTACATTTCCCCACTTTGGGCCACTTTTTTACAAAAAATGCCTAGCTTATTCAAAACTAAGGAGATTCTCACCGCTACTTTAAGCGCGCAGATCGCTACCTTGCCTTTGCTGTTATTTTATTTCGGTAAGCTATCGATTATTTCCATCGCGGCTAATATTTTGATCCTGCCGGTCATTCCGTTATTGACCATTTGGGGCTTGGCCAATTTATCTGTTTCCGCGATTTATCTGCCTCTGGGCAGGATTATGGGTTACGTCAGTTGGCTGCTGTGCGCTTATTGGATCAAGATTTCCGAGTTGCTGCATCAAGTACCATTCGGTTTTTTCAATCTTGGTAATTTCGGCCTGGTTGAATTAGTTTTACTGTATGTATTGATTTTTGGCTTGTATTATTTGATGATCAAGCGTAATAAAAATATTAATTTTGCATCCAGGCCGGTCTTGACAGTATTCGATAAATAGCTGTCAAAATAATTGTGTGGTATAATATAATAACTAACATACTCTATATGAACAAATCAATTTATCTTTTAATTTTCGCTTCGGCATTATTTTTTGCCGGTTCAGCCAAGGCGGCTGTGTATTCGCCGATGGCCGGCGACTTGGTAAAAATCGCAGCCAATACGGCGGTTTATATTATTGATGATAATCTTAAGCGGCATCTTTTCTCTAACGCGGTGACTTTCTGGTCATGGCATACCGGCACCTGGGCCGATCAAAAGATAAAAACAATCACGCAGACGGAATTCGATTCGTTCGATGCCGATACTAATGTCAAGGTGAGAGCCGGCTCAAATCTGATCCAATTTGATAATAGCAATAAGATTTATGCGGTTACCCCTGGCGGCGTTTTATGCGAGACGCGCGCTCTTTACGGCGCGGACTTCATGACGCGGGTGGTGAAGATTCAAAGCGCTTTCGAGACTGATTATATCAAAGACAATGCTTGCATCGTCGCTTCCGATGGCAAATATCCCGATGGCTCTTTGATCCAATATGCCAAGTCAATCGATATCTGGCTGATCGATGGTGGAAAAAAGCGCCGAGTCTCCGCCGAGGGCTTCAAGGCTAACGGCTACAAGGACAGCTCATTATTGAAGAATGTGCCGGTATCGATGGTTTATGTAGCTGATAATAGAAGCATCAGCGCTATCGATTATAATCTCGGCATATTATACAGCCTGAATTATTCCCGCGCGGTCGATATCACTTCGCGGCCCGATTTCATCATTTCCGACATCATATTCCCCACAGCGCGGATAATCGTCAATACGACGGCAGACATCAAATTGATCATAAAGAATACTGGCGGCAATCTGACGTCCGACCTGGGCTTGAAGAACATAATTTTTACCGGCCAGGATTGGACCACAGCAAGCGTCGCTCATGCCAGCTATCCGACGACTATTAATCCGCTTAAGACCGGCCAGACTTTCGAAGTCACTTATACGGGAAAGTTTGTCGCTTCGGGAGAAAAGAATTTCACCGCCAAAGTCAATGAGCCGAGCGAGATCACGGAAATCAACAGCATCAACAATAGTTACGCGGAAAAAATCACCGTTTACGCGCAGTAATTAATATTCTGTGTTCACCAAAAATTATAAAAAACTTCTTGCCGCAGCCTTGATCATTGTTGCGCTGGCTGTCATCAGATTTTATCAAGCGCCGGGTAATTCCGGCGCTGTTTTGAATGCCTTCGATATTAATGCGACTTCGACCTCGAACAATCTAAAGTTGGTATTTTTCGATGTCGGACAAGGCGATTCGTCTTTGATCATTACGCCGGATGGCGAGGATATTTTGGTCGATGGCGGGCCCGATAATAAAGTAGTACAGAAACTGGGTGAATATCTGCCATATAGCGACAGAAAAATCGAATACATAATCTTGACGCATCCGCATGCCGATCACCTGACGGGACTTTTAGAGGTTTTGAAAAGATACGAAGTCGGCAAGATAATTATGACCAGGGTCGTTCATACGACGAATGATTACCAGGAATTTTTGCGATTGATTAAAGAAAAAAATATTCCTGTTTTGATTATTGATAAGCAACAAGGCTTAGCAATCGGCGGCATCAATCTTGATTTTCTGGAGCCGGAAAAATCTTTCTTTGAAGCGAGGCCCGATAATCTCAATAATAGTTCGATTGTCTTTAAACTGGATTTCGTTTCGACGACGGCGCTTTATACGGGAGATTTTGAAAATGAGGAAGATTTATTACTTTATTCTTTGACAACTTTGGCAGCTAATGTTTTGAAGGTCGGACATCACGGATCGACAAATGCCAATGATGAAGACTTCATTAAAGCTGTCGATCCTGAGTTTGCAATCATTTCTGTCGGCAAAGACAATAAGTTCGGCCATCCGCATTACCGCACGTTGCACTACCTGCAGGAAACTGGTGCGGAGATTTTCCGCACTGATGAATCGGGAGATGTCGTTATTATAAGTGATGGTCAAAAGTATCGGCTAGACAGGTAATTTTTGACTTATTCTGCCAATTTTGCTAATCTTAGCTTAGAAAAAATAATTAATTTATGGATATTATGAGCGATAAAAAACTGAAGGTATTATTGGTCGAAGACGATCAGATGATCGTGGAGATGTATAAGTTAAAGCTGGAGACGGACGGTTTCGAAGTTTTTGTTACAGATAAAGGCAGCGAAGCGATAGAACTGGCCGGAAAGGAAAAGCCCGATATAATCTTGCTGGATATCATACTGCCGGAGATCGATGGCTTCTCGATTCTGCAGGAAATAAAATCAGACAGTGCGACTAAGAAGATCCCAGTCATGATGCTTACTAATTTAAGTCAGGAGAGTGATCAGGAAAAGGGTACGCAGATGGGCGCCGCCGGATATTTTGTTAAGGCTCAACATACCCCAGCTGATATAATGACAGAAATTAAGAAAATCCTGGCATAGGAATCGCTTAAAACTTAAAACTAAAAACTATTATATGATTGAAAGAACACTAGTGCTATTGAAGCCTGATGCGGTAAAAAGGGGAGTTATGGGAGAGATTATCGCCCGTTTTGAGAAAGTCGGCATGAAAATCGTCGCTTGCAGGCTTGCTTGGGTTGATGCGGAAAAAGCCAAAGAGCATTACACCGAGGATATTACTGTCCGCCGCGGTGAGCATGTCAGGAATCAACTTGTTGATTTCATCACTTCCGGTCCGGTTTTGGCGATGGTGATCGAGGGCGTCGATGCGATTGAGAATGTCCGCATAATGGTCGGCGTTACAGAGCCGAAGGCCAATATACCGGGAACGATCCGCGGCGATTATTCCCATGTCTCATTCAGCCATGCAGATTCCGAAAAGAAAGTCGTGGCAAATTTGGTCCATGCTTCTTCCGACAAGGCTGATGCTGAACGGGAAATCTTAGTTTGGTTCCGCGCCGATGAAATATTCGATTACGAAACGATTTATCAAGCGCATACGATGTAGGGTTCCATATTTTGCTAAGTTGTTTTTGAGTACATTACATTATAGGCCACAACCGAAAAGGAGAAGGCAGATGCCTAAGAAATCGCTCAAGTGTTTGAGGTGCGGCAAGATGACTCGGACTCAAGATGTGACTTTTACATTCCGAGGCATGAAAATCAAGACTTTCAAACCCGGCTTGCATTGTTCTTCGTGCTATAAGAAGGAAGCAGTGAAGAAAATCAAAGATTTGATGACTCAAGGTTATTTTAGTATTTGTAGCGGTAAAATTTCCATTGATTGGAAAAAATGCCTCGATGCTTATTCGTATCAAGGCCGTTGGAATAATGATTTCGATGACTTGCTTTCCTTATTTATTAAATTGGAAGTGCTGTCGCTTGAAATGTCAAGAAATTTTGTGATCCATCGCTTCAGTTCTGATTTCACTTTGCGTACAAATGGTTTCGAAGTCTACTTTGCCGACAAGGCTAATGCCCAAGGCTTCATTGATGCATATGTGGCTCGTTATGGCGGCACAGGAGGCGATATGGTCGCTGCGCAATTCGTGTAGGAATATGATTGTACAAAAAAAGCGTCAGCACTGGTCTGACGCTTTTTTAGTAATTGAATTTATTTGCTTTTGGCGCGGGTCTTGATGCAGCCGGCGCAAATCCTGGTTTTTTTGCCGGCGATAACCTTGCTATGCAGATTGATGTTCTGAGTAGTTTTTGTTTTGACGTTGGAATGTGAGACGTTATTGGCGCTTCTGGTGCCGCGACCGCAAACGGAACAGATTTTGGACATATATACGAATTTTTAATTATTAATTTTTAATTTTCAAATAATTTTTTAATTATTAATTTTTAAACATTAAGACATTTAGTCATTATTTAAAAATTGAAAATTAGAAATTGAAAATTATTGATTGGTCTAAGCTTAACATAATTGCTCTATAAAGTCAAATGTGATAAAATATACGAAGAAATTAATATATATTTTATGCCCATACAATGGCTGGCAAGCGAACCGTTATTTTTCTTGGCCTGGGTCGTGGCGATTATCGTCACTTTGACGATCCATGAGTTCAGCCATGCTTTGGTTGCTCTGTATTTCGGCGATCATACCGCCAAAGATGCGGGCCGTTTGACCCTGAATCCCTTGGTCCATATCGATTCCTTGGGGTTTATTATGCTGCTTTTCGCCGGTTTTGGCTGGGCTAAGCCAGTTCCCGTCAATCCATATAATTTCAAGGATCATCGCTTGGCTATGGCAGTCGTGTCTTTAGCCGGCCCATTGGCTAATTTGGCCGGAGTTATCGTATTCGGCTTAGTTTTTAAGTTTATTGCGCCATATTTGGGAACGGGCAATTTATTGCTTAATTTCCTTTATCTTCTGATTTTGGTCAATGTTTCCCTTTTTATCTTCAATTTATTCCCAATCCCGCCTCTGGATGGATCCAAGGTGCTATTTGCAGTATTGCCCGATAAATTTAATGATTTTAAAGACAAATTTTCTGAATACGGTCCTTATATTTTGCTAATTTTAGTCCTTATTGATAGTTTTTCTCCAGTCAGTGTCTTCGGCGGCATCTTCAACTGGATGCAGAATATCACATCTTGGCTATTCTTCTAGCAGTGTTGCCTTGACTTTTTACCTGTTTTCGTCTAATATAATAACCATATTTAGCGGATCAAGCCGAATGGCCCCTTTCCGGAAATCGGGGCTTTTTAATTCCTTCAGGCACTTGTTCGAGAACGCGAGCACTGCCAGAAGCGTGTTTATTCGTATTCATCTGTTAAAATATGCCAGACTTTATAAACTTTAAAGACTTTTAACTTTCAACTAATTTACTATGCCTACAATCAACCAATTGTTAAAAAAACCGAGACGGGCCAAGGCTTCCAAGTCCAAGACTCCGGATATGCAGACGACTTTAGACAGTTTGCATCGCCGCAAGCACACCGTCGCTAAGGGCAATGCCTTCAAGCGCGGCGTTTGCACGGTCGTTAGGACTACAACTCCGAAAAAACCTAACTCAGCGCTTCGCAAGATCGCTCGTGTCAGATTAAGTAATGGCCAAGAAGTTACCGCGTACATTCCGGGCATCGGCCATAATTTGCAGGAACACTCCATCGTTATGATCAGAGGCGGCAGGGTCAAGGATTTGCCTGGTGTCCGCTATCACATTGTTCGCGGCGTTTATGATGCCGCCGGTGTTGCCAATCGCAAGCGCAGTCGAAGCTTGTACGGAGTGAAGAAAGATAAAAAAGCAGCTAAATAATACACACATATATGCGAGGTAAACCAGCTACAAGAAGAGTAATCGCTCCGGACGAGAGATTTAATCGCGAAGATATCGCCAAGTTCACTAATTATATTATGGAACGCGGCAAGAAGACTATCGCCAAGGGAATCGTTTATGAAGCGATGGACATCATTTCAGAAAAAACCAAAGGCGACGCCGTTGAGATTTTTGCCGGCGCTATTAAAAACGCATCTCCGTCAGTCGAAATCAAGAGCAAGCGTGTCGGCGGCGCCAACTACCAGGTGCCTATGGCCGTTCGGCCCGAACGCAGTTACGCGCTCGGTTGCCGCTGGCTGATCGATGCCGCCAATGCCAAGAAAGGCAAGCGCATGGCAGTCAAACTAGCCGAGGAACTTATCGCCGCTTTCAATAATGAAGGCAACGCCATCAAGAAGAAGCAGGATGTCTACAGGATGGCCGAAGCCAATCGCGCCTTTGCGCATTTTTCTAGATAAGGTGTTTTTCCTCCCCTTTATGAAAGGGAGGATTAAGGAGGGTTTAAATCAGTGATAAGTAATTTAATTTCCGTTCCTTGAGAATTGAAAAATCAACCAACCAAAGAGGAGAAGAGTCATGGAGAAGATGGAAGGCAGTAGCGTCAAGGAAATGATTGAGGTAAGGAGAGAAGATTCTGAGCAGCTTGAGCAACAAATATCCAAATTGCAAAGGCGCATTGATGAGAATAATGATGATATTAAGACGCTTCAAAGCCGTTGTCCGCATGAGTGGGGTATATGGAGGTTTGTTAATCAAGAATACGATATGAATCTGGAAGCCATTGTTGACATTCATATAAGAACCTGCAGTTATTGCGGCAAAAAGAAGCTTAGAAAACAAAAAGCAGTGCGTAGCTAATTGTAATCGATTGATTTTTCCGAGGCGGAAGCACTCGTTTCCGCCTCATCCAATTATTTTTTTAAATTTTATATAATTAGTTGTCGGGATGACAGCAATGCGAAATTATAATTTGACTTTATAAACCTTACAAACTTTTAACTTTATAACTAACACGTATGCCCCGTAAAATTCCTATCGAAAAGATCAGAAACATCGGCATCATCGCCCATATCGACGCCGGCAAGACCACCGTTTCCGAACGCGTCTTGTTCTATACCGGAAAAAAGCATAAGATTGGCGAAGTGCACGAAGGCGAAGCGACCATGGACTGGATGGAGCAGGAACAGGAACGCGGTATCACTATCACTTCCGCTGCGACGACTTGCTATTGGCCGAACGCCGAATGGCTGGGCGGAGGAGATATCCAGATCAACTTGATCGATACTCCCGGCCACGTCGACTTTACCGCTGAGGTAGAGCGTTCTTTGCGCGTGCTTGACGGCGGCGTCATCGTCTTTGACGGCGTTGCCGGCGTAGAGCCGCAATCCGAGACTGTCTGGCGCCAGAGCGAAAAGTATCACGTGCCGAAATTAGGATTCATCAACAAGATGGATCGCATGGGCGCGAACTTCTATAACGATTTGAAATCGATCCATGACCGCTTGACTATCCATGCCCATCCGATTCAGCTGCCAATCGGCGCCGCTGAGACTTTTTCCGGCATCATCGATCTGTTCGAAATGAAAGCGGAAATCTATCAGGATGATCTTGGCACGAAATTCGATGAAAGCGAAGTTCCAGCCGATGAAGTCGAGCGCGCCAAGAAATTCCGCGCAGAGCTTGTAGAAGCTATCGTTGAGACTGATGAAACATTGCTGGAAAGATTTTTGGCCGGAGAAGAAATTTCCGTTCCTGATCTGAAGAAAGCATTGCGCAAAGCAGTCATCGCTAACAAGATCGTGCCGATCCTTTGCGGCTCTGCTTTAAAGAACAAGGGCGTACAATTCATGCTTAACGCTGTTGCTGAATATTTGCCGTCGCCTTTGGATATTCCAGCGCCTATCGGCAAGGATGTCGATGACGAGACCAAGGAGATTACTCTCAAGGTTACCGATGAAGCGCCTTTGGCCGGCTTGGCTTTCAAGATCGCCACTGATCCGTTCGTCGGCAAATTGGTTTTTTTCCGCGTTTATTCCGGTGTGCTTAAATCCGGTTCATATATTATCAATAATAAGAACGGCAATAAGGAGCGCGTCGGCCGCATCTTGCGCATGCATGCCAATTCCCGCGAAGAAGTTGATGAGGTTTACGCCGGAGAAATCGCCGCTTTGGTCGGCATCCGCGACGTGACCACCGGTATCACATTATCCGATCCGTCATTTCCGATCCTGTTGGAAAACATTGTGTTCCCTGATCCGGTCATCGATATCGCTATCGAGCCTAAGACTAAAGCCGATCAAGAAAAAATGGGCTTGGCTTTATCGAAATTGGCAGAAGAAGATCCGACTTTCCGCGTGCATACTGACGAGGAAACCGGTCAGACCATCATTTCCGGCATGGGCGAATTGCATTTGGATATCATCGTTGATCGCATGAAGCGCGAATTCAAAGTGGAAGCCAATATCGGACAGCCGCAAGTCGCTTATCGCGAAACCATCAAGACCAAGGCCGAAGCCGAAGGCAAGTACATCCGCCAATCAGGCGGCCGCGGCCAATACGGTCATTGCTGGCTCCGCGTCGAGCCTTCCGAGCCGAATGCCGGCTTCGTCTTTACTGATGAAACCAAGGGCGGTTCTATTCCGAAGGAATTCATCAAGCCGATCGAAAAAGGCTCAAGAGAAGCGATGGACCGAGGCGTTCTGGCCGGCTATCATATGATCGATGTCAAAGTTACTGTTTTCGACGGTTCCTATCATGATGTCGATTCATCCGAAGCCGCTTTCAAAATCGCCGCTTCCATGGCTTTCCAAGAAGCTTCTAGAAAAGCCGGAGCCTGCATTCTTGAACCTATCATGAAAATCGAAGTCGTCACCCCGGAGCAATTCATGGGCGATGTCATCGGTGACCTTAACTCTCGTCGCGCCATTATCGGCTCGATGGAAGACAGGGGATCGGGAGCCGCAGCTGTCAAGGTTATCAGCGCCCAAGTGCCTTTGGCCGAAATGTTTGGCTATACCACGATCATGCGTTCCATGACTCAAGGCCGCGCCTCGAGCTCGATGGAATTCTCCAGATATATGGAAGTCCCGAAGAACGTCGAAATCAAGATTGTTGAAGCCAGAGCCGGCAAGATGGAAAGAATCAAATAATCTCTTTCAATATAAAAAACATCCTCGCCTTGATCGGTGAGGATGTTTTTTTATCTCATATTCATTTGTTTTTTCGTCATCCTGGAATTTTTATGTAATCATAAAAATATCCGGGATCCAGGTTTAATTTTAGTTTATTTTCTCTAATACTTTTCTTTAGAAGAAAAGTATTGCAAAAGAATCGCGCCGAAATAAATCATGGCTAGATTTTTTATGTGATTTATTAATGGCGCAACTTCGATACAATACAAATATAAATTAAAAACAAAAAAACACGGATGATGCCGTGTTGGGATTTGATTGAAAAATGATGAAAAAAATTGAGGGTCAAGCGGCTACTGCGTCGCTTGACCCTCGGAACAAACAGGTGCTGCTTTCCTGACGGGCTGGCATACTATACCAGCTCCGTCTTTGCTACTTTCGCGCCCGGTGCCTCATATGGCTCCGAACGATCCTCGCGCACCCGACTGATCGGGTCGCATTTCTTCTCGTTGGTGTTTCCAGCGAGATCGCGGGAAGCCGGCCCGGAGCAGTCACGAATGACCTGCATAGCCGGCTCCCCGCACAACTTCGTTTACCAGTACCCGTTTCCGACCAGCTTCTTCCTGCGAACACTAATCGTCGCGGTCCACCGAATCGGATAGTACTGGCTTGTTTCGCGCCGGTTCGTCTTTGGGCTAAGCCCTCGCCCGCTGAGGTAATAATTCTGCCTCAGCGGGCTACCATGAAAGAAGTCTGCTACGACCGCACATGAAGTGGGTCATGGAGGTTTTCTCCTGGTTGCGATGCGCGGGTTTTAAAGCCGCACACCTCGCCGCAGTCTCAATTTTGCCCTCTCACACGGGGCGATGTGCTACGAAAATACCGTAGCTACACAAACGCACAACGATTGCGAATGTTATATCGCTTTCGAAGCATGCGTCTTCCTCTCCTTTCGGCATTAGTTTAGCGGCGATCAATCGGCCGTTCAACTATAGTCAGGTCGGCGAACGGCCCAAAGGCGTTCGTCCCAACTATTTACGCAGACCGCGCTATTTGTGTTACCGCGCGGTTGATGCCGTTGGAACTACACCGCAACCTGGCGTGCCACAAAAACCTTGCGGCTGAACGGGCTGCGGGTCTGCGGGTGATTCATGCGGGCGAAGTTCGCCAGCATTTCATCACGCGCGCGGTCGATCGAGTCGGGATGTTCCTCCTCGACTTCGACAGCGCTCTTCACCCGCTTTGCTGTCGACTTCTGGAATTTCACCGAGAAGCTGTGCAGCTTTTTCAGGAAATCGAGACCGCCCAGCAGGTGGATGCCCAAATGGGCGCCGCCGCTGACGGTGATCTCGCCTTTCCCCAAGTCGATCTTGACGCCCTTCTTCTTACGGAGGGCATCAACGACACCGCTGAGCGAATACTTCGAAATCAACATTTTCTTTTTCCTTCTCATTTTTCAACCCGCGCCATGCGGATTGTTGTCAACGTTCTACGCTTCCCATCGGACTTTCCGACTTTCAGCGTAATATAACAGTATAGCACATGGGCAAAATTTTGTCAAGTGATTTATCCCACTTAATTCCGATTAATTATCGTTATTTATCTAAATTTAAACAAAATAAATTATTAAAAAATAGCTATTTTAATCAAAAAGTAGTTATTTTTGTATTAGTGAGGTGTAAGATATCAGTATTTATCCACAACTATTCTAGCTTTAACGCCCCGGCAGTATAGTTATTACCAGAATTCCACAGCAGCCAGCCGTTGACATTATTGTCCTCGGCCGCCTTGATTTGGGCTTTTACCCGGTCTGCCGTATAAACAGCGCCTAAATTGAAGTCCTGCAGCCAGGGTCGGGATGAGCCGATGACGGGATTGCTCGAGGAAGCCATGATTGCCGCCCCTTCTTTCATTGCTTTATCTACTACGGCATAGGGGCAAAGCACCGGATTGGCGCAGCCGGCGTAGGGCGAGCGGTAATGCGACGGGTAGACCATGGGCGAGATATAGTCGAAATATCGGGCCGCATCAGGCAGAAATTGCCCGATTCCCATGTCATAACTCGGGTTTTCCGGGTGCCTCTGATATGTCAGGCCGAATAAATCGATAGACAGGGGAATATCCAAATCAGCCAGGTCTTGGCGCAAATAGCTGTAAAAATCAGCCAATACCGCCGTTCTTTTGCTGCCGGCCGGGAAATCGTAATAGGCGATTGATTTCAGGTTGCCATCGGAGGGAAAACGGATATAATCCAGTTGCACCTCGTCAAAACCGATATCTGCCGCTTCTTTTATCTGTGCCGCCACTAATTTCCATGTTTCAGGATTAGTCATATCCAGCCAGGTTACGCCTTTATAATCCTGCCAAATGCCTCCGCCGGTATTCTTTAGCGCTACTTTAGGATAAGTTTTGGCCGCTGTGCTGTCTTGGAAAGTGGTAATTCTGGCGATTGAATAGATATCTTTTGTTTGCAGATCAACTAAAATAGCCTGATAATCCTCGTATTTGAGCGAAACGGAGGAAAGCGGCCACTTGGCCAGCCGTTCATCGAGAGGTTTGACCATTAATTTGCCGCCCGGATCCTTAAAGTCAATAACGACGGAATTAAGTTCTGTTTTGGCGATTAGGTCGAAAAGTTTGTCTCGGCGGGCTTTTTGGCTGAAGGTATAGCCAGTCATATATATGCCTTTGACTAGAGCGGGGGTTGGAAGAGCTTTTTTGACAAAAAAAATAGTGCTGGAAGCATTCTCTGCCAGCACTTGCGGTGAAATATTGCCGTATTCAGGCCAATAATAAACAATTCCGCCGATTATTGCGGCCGATACTGCTAAAACTGCGGTTATCAGCCAAATCTTGTTCATATTCTATTATTATGGTAATTATACCACACTTTATCCACAACCAGCCACAATCCTTTACATTTAGCTATAATTCAATTATTATTACTAAATCAGTACAAATATTGAAATTATAAATAATTTCTTATTTTCTTAATTTCTTAATAAACTTGATATGCCAAACTTTCAAAAATTGGTAAATTTACTCAAAAAAACAGGAGATAAGGCAGTAATTCTTGACGAAAGCGGCGAGCCGGGCTATGTCATTATGACCGTCGCCGACTACGAAGATTTAATTTTGGGCAAATCTGGCGTCTCGGGCTTGACAGAAGTCGAACTTTTAGATAAAATAAATCGTGATATTGCAATTTGGAAAGACAACCAGGAATTAAGGGAACTCTCTGTGGATCAGTATAATTTCGCCAAGGATTTGGGAGATTATCTGCCGGAGGGAAACTTATCCAATTTTAGCGATAATGATGGTAATAATCTGCCTAATATTATCGATGAGGATCGCTATTATTTCGAACCAGTTGAAGGCTAATGGCTGATAATAATTGGCGGCACTTGCTTTTTGTCTGTTTTGTGCTATAATGGGATAACTGTAAATGTAGTTTAATAAACAAATAATAATAAATAATAATTTAATTTTGAGTTCTGGGTAAAACCAGCCTAGGGCTGGGAACTCAATCAAAAGGAATAATACCATGGCAGAACAATTCCAACGCACTAAGCCGCATGTAAACGTCGGCACAATCGGTCACGTTGACCACGGCAAAACCACTTTGACTGCGGCTATTTTGGCTACTTTGACTGCTCGCGGCTTTACAGCTCAGAGCAAATCAGTCGATCAGATCGACGCAGCTCCTTAAGAAAAAGCTCGCGGTATCACTATCGCTACAGCTCATGTAGAATATGAGACAGAAAAGAGGCACTATGCTCACGTTGACTGCCCAGGCCATGCTGATTATATCAAGAACATGATCACTGGCGCCGCTCAGATGGATGGTTCCATCTTGGTTGTTGCCGCTACTGACGGCCCGATGCCTCAGACTCGCGAACATATCTTGCTCGCCAGACAGGTTGGCGTTCCTTACATCATCGTTTTCATCAACAAAGTTGATCAGGCTGATCCGGAAATGCTTGAATTAGTCGAAGGAGAAATCCGCGACTTATTGACCAAGTATGAATATCCTGGCGACACTACTCCGATCATCAAGGGCTCCGCTTTGAAAGCCTTGCAGAATCCTGCAGGTCCGGACGGCGATTGCATTATGGAATTGATGAATGCCTTGGATACTTATATCCCGGAACCTCAGCGCGCTACCGATCAGCCTTTCATGATGCCTATTGAAGATGTCTTCTCAATCGAAGGACGCGGCACTGTTGTCACTGGCAGAATCGAACGCGGTATCATCAAATTGAACGAAGAAGTCGAACTTGTCGGTTTAAGGCCGACTGCTAAGACTGTAGTTACTGGTATCGAAATGTTTAACAAGAATTTGGATGAAGGCAGAGCAGGTGATAACGCAGGTTTACTCTTGCGCGGCATCAAGAAGGAAGATGTCGAACGCGGCCAGGTTTTGGCTAAAGTCGGCTCTATCACTCCTCATGCTGAATTCGAAGCTGAAGTCTATATCTTGAGCAAGGAAGAAGGCGGACGCCACAAACCTTTCTTCAAGGGTTACAAGCCTCAATTCTACGTCCGCACTACTGACGTAACAGGCGAGATCGAATTGCCGGAAGGATCAGAAATGGTCATGCCTGGCGATACCGTCAACCTGAAGATCAAATTGGGCAAGACTGTCGCTATCGAAGATAAGATGAAATTCACTATTCGTGAAGGCGGCCATACTGTCGGCGCCGGTGTCGTAACGAAGATCATTAAGTAAGTTTTCATTATACTCAGCGGGGATAAGCGCGAACTTGTCTCCGCGACAGTGAAATGAAAAAACAGTCATTGCGTCTATCAAATCATAATTCTTAATCGTTAGACGGTAAGACACAAAGAATCTATGGCAACTAAAACAGCAGCAGAAGGCAAATCCCATCAGCGAATCAGGATTAAGCTTAAGGCCTACGACCACAAAATCATCGACAACTCAGCTCGCAAGATCATTGATTCTTGCCATCGCTTTGGCGTGAATGTCATCGGACCGGTGCCTTTGCCGACGGAAAAGCGCAAGTATACCGTCAACAAATCCACTTTCGTCCATAAGAATGCCAGAGATCAGTTCGAGATGAGAACGCACAAAAGATTGATAGATATTATCGATCCGACAGCGCAGGTCGTCGACGCATTAATGGGCTTGTCTTTGCCAGCCGGTGTCAACATTGAAATAAAAATGTAAATTTAATAATAAAGATTTTTTAAGAAAATAGAGAAAGATCCCGCGCCATAAAGAAGCTGATTGGGGAAAACCTCTATGAGTAGAAACGAATCTTTGAGGAATCGTATTCATTTGAACTACAACTTGATCACATAGAAGCAACGCCATATTTTTGGCGCTGCTAAATGTTATCCAAGCTCGGGTCATGAATGCGGACCGGAGTTTTTTTAATAGTAAATAGTAATTGTCTATATAGATATGAAGCTTATCCTAGGTAAAAAGTTAGAAATGACTCAAATCTTTCGTGAAGACGGCGCCGTTATCCCGGTTACCGCTGTTTTGGCTACTCCTAATGTCATTACGCAGATCAAATCGACTTCTGGCAAGGACGGCTATGATGCGGTGCAGATCGGCTATGGCGTAACAAAGAAGAATGGCAAATCTAAAGCCGGGCATCTTAAGGACTTGGCCGCTGTCAGGACGATCAAAGAATTCCGAGTCGAAAAGGAAGATACTGCCAGCTTGAAACGCGGCGACGAAGTTACTGTGTCTGTTTTTGTTCCTGGCGACGAAGTCAAAGTTACCGGAACATCGAAAGGCAAGGGTTTCCAAGGCGTCGTCAAGCGCCATAAATTCCACGGCGCGCCTAAGTCTCACGGCCATAAGGATCAGGAAAGAATGCCTGGTTCCATCGGTGCGGGCGGCGTGCAAAGGGTTTTCAAAGGCAAGAGAATGGCCGGCCATATGGGTGATGAGCAGGTTACTGTCTCCGGCCTGTCAGTCGTGGCCATTGATCCGGAAAAGAACATTCTCTATATCAAGGGCGCGATTCCCGGAGCGAGAAACGGCATGATCATGATTTACGGCAAAGGCGTAATGGAGATCAAAAAGCCGGAAGTCGTTGAGGAGGTTAAGGAAGAGGCAGTTGAGACTCCAGTTGAGGAAGTTAAAGAAGAGATAGCTGATATCGAAAATAAATTATAATAATTATTAAATTATATCTCTCTCGTCATTCCAGAATTTTGATGTAATCGTCAAAATATCTGGAATCCAGGTTCGATTAGGATTAAGATTAGGATTAGGATTAACCTGGATCCCGGATATCCCAATGATTACATTGTGATTCCGGGATGACGATTAGAGGGTATTGAAGCATGAGTGAAAAAAAATAAAAAAGTTATGAAATATCCAGTTTACAATAATAGCGGCGAACAGGTAAAAGACATTGAATTATCTAATAGATTATTTGCTGTCACGCCGAAAGCTGAAGTCGTCCATCAGGTCGTCTTGGCGCAGGAAGCGAATTCCCGCCAGGTTTTGGCTCATACCAAGACTCGCTCGGAAGTTTCCGGCGGCGGCAAGAAGCCATGGAAACAGAAAGGCACTGGCCGAGCTCGCCATGGTTCTACCCGTTCTCCTATCTGGGTCGGCGGCGGCATCACCTTCGGTCCTCGAAGCGATCGCAACTTCACGCAGAAGGTCAATAAGAAACAGAAGCAGTTGGCTTTGGCCATGTGTTTGTCAGACAAAGCAAACGGCAAGACTCTGGTTCTCTTGGATAACTTATCCAATATGACCGGCAAAACCAAGGACTTGGGACTGTGGCTGGCTAATTTGAAGAGCAAGGTTTCTGGCATGAAGGATAGCAAGAAAGTCTTATTGGTCATGGATGCTTCGGATGCCAAGCTGACAAAATCAGCCGCCAACCTCGGCAGCATTAAGACTATTTCCGCCAAAAGCTTGAATTGCGTCGACCTGTTGAAGGCCACTACGGTCATTGCCAGCGTCAAATCGATTGAAGAAATTGAAAAGCACTTCAAGAAGGTCAATGAAAAAAAAGCTGAAACCGGAGAAACTGCGAAGAAGGTCAAGAAGGTTGCAAAAAAAATAGTAAAAAAAGTTAAATAATTAGTATGGGATTATTTGATAAAAAAACTGCGGCAGCAGAAGAAAAGAAAGCTAAGACTCCGATCAAGAAGGCGGAAAAAGTTGTTGTTGATAAAATCGACGCAGATGTGCCGGCCGGAAAGCAGGGAGTTTACGGCGTGCTTATTTCTCCGCTGATCACAGAAAAGTCCACTAAAGACGAGCAGCATGGCAAGTATGCTTTTGCCGTGACTATTGATGCGACAAAGAGCGAGATTATCAAAGCTGTGATGACTCGTTATGGAATTAAGCCGGTCAAAGTCAATGTTCTTAATCGCATGGGCAAGGTCAAGAGATTCGGCAAGAGCTGGGGCAAACGCAAGGATTGGCGCAAAGCCGTCATTACTTTGCCAAAGGGCAAATCGATTAATGTTTACGAAGCAGGAAAATAATATTTAGATCATACAGAACCAGAATATATGTCTATAAAGATATACAAACCAACGACTCCGGGCCGGCGCCAAACATCTGTTTTGGAAAGCCGCGACGTAACCGCTAAAGCTTCTCAGAAAAGCTTGATTAAGAGCGGCAAAAATATGGCCGGCCGCAACGCGCAAGGAAAAATTTCTGTCCGACACCAAGGCGGCGGCGCCAGAAAGAAAGTCCGTGTGATTGATTTCCGCCGCGATAAATTCGATATTCCAGCTACTGTCGCCGCTATCGAGTACGATCCGGGAAGGAACGGCCGCATCGCCTTGGTAAATTATGCCGATGGCGAAAAGAAATATATTCTGGCTCCGATTGATCTTAAGGTCGGCGACAAGATCATGAGCTCGAAATCAAAGATAGAATTCAAAACCGGCAATGCCATGCCTTTGGTTCATATTCCTGCCGGCATGACCGTTTACAATATCGAAATGAATCCGGGACGCGGCGGCCAATTGGCCAGAGGCGCCGGCAATACCGTAGCCCTTATGGGTTTTGATCGCGGCTATGCCCAATTGAAGCTGCCTTCCGGCGAAGTCCGCCAGGTAGATGAGAATTGCTTAGCTACTATCGGCACTGTTTCCAATCCTGATTTCAAGAATATCCGTTGGGGCAAGGCAGGAAGAATGCGCCATCGCGGCATCCGTCCGACCGTTCGAGGCAAAGTTATGAACCCGGTTGATCATCCGCATGGCGGTGGTGAGGGCCATAACCCGATCGGTATGAAGCATCCGAAGACCAAATGGGGCAAGAACGCTTATGGCGTCAAGACCAGAAAGAAAGGCCAAGCCAGTGATAAATTCATCATCAATAGAAGGCCGAAGAAGAAGAAAAGAAAATAACAAATAAAGATACGAATATACTAATTTACTAATGATACGAATAGGTACGAATAATTTCAGAAAAAATTCGCAGCCATTAGTATCATTCGTACAATTCGTAGATTAGTATCATATAACTAATTTATGTCTAGAAGTTTAAAAAAGGGTCCTTACGTTGATGCCAGACTGCTCCAAAAGATACAGAAGCAGCCGAAGGGATCCAAAGCCGTTATCAAAACTTGGTCCAGAAACAGCGCGATTACTCCTGAAATGGTCGGACTTACTTTCGGCGTGCACAACGGCAAGGAGCATATTCCGGTTTTTGTCGTCGAAAACATGGTCGGCCATAAGCTAGGCGAATTCTCACCGACACGTAAATTCTACAGGCATGGCGGCAAGATGCAGAAGACTATTGAGGCAACTAAAAAATAATTTTATGCAAGTTATCGCAAGAGCAAAATATGTCAGAATGTCCCCGCGCAAGGTTCGCTTAGTCGCCAACCTGATCAAGGGCATGGAAGTGGAAAAGGCCAAATGGCAATTGTCTTTCAATAAGAAGATCGCCTCTTTGCCTCTTCTCAAAATATTGGAATCGGCCATTGCCAATGCCGTGGAAAATTTTGATTTGGACAAAAATAACCTGATGATTAAAACCGTTACGGTCAATGAAGGTCCCGCCCTGAAGCGCTGGATGCCTCGCGCTCAAGGCCGAGCCACCCCGCTGCGCAAGATGACTTGCCATGTTGAATTGACTTTGGCGGAAATAGTCGCCTCCGGCAAGACGAAAAAAATCAAGAAAACTGATGATAGCGATATAATCAAAGTCGGCAGCGCCGAATTCGATGAGTTGAAGGAGATAAATCAGAAAGCTGATGACAAGGGAGGCAAAAAAGTCGCCGCCAGCACTAAGGGCTTTGCTAGCAGAGTCTTAAATAGAAAAACCGGAAGCAAATAACATACTCATATGGGTCAAAAAGTTAACGCCAAAGCATTCAGATTGAAAATCAATAAAACCTGGGACGCCAAATGGTTTACCGAGCTTGATTTTGCCGAATATTTGATGCAGGACATGAAAATCAAGAAATATATCCGCACAAAATTCCGCAACTTGGGCATTTCCTCCGTGGAAATAGAGCGTTCAGCTGGCAGCGTCATCGTCAATCTTTACGCCGCCAGACCGGGCTTGATTATCGGCCGCGGCGGATCAGGAGCAGAAGATCTGAAGAAAGAGCTGAAGGATAAATTCCTTAAGGATGCCTTTTCCCGCAAGCGCGCCATCAAAAACATCAATATCAATATTATCGAAGTGGCTAATCCGAATGTGGATTCCGCCGTCTTGATACAATCCATGGCGACCGATATCGAGAAGCGCATTCCTTTCCGCCGCGTCGTCAAACAGACGATGGGACGGGCTGAGAAGGCCGGCGCCAAAGGCGTCAAGGTTATTATTTCCGGGCGCTTGGATGGCGCAGAAATCGCCAGACGCGAATTATTCCTTTATGGCAAAGTGCCGTTGCATACCTTGCGCGCCGATATTGATTATGCTCGCGGCGTCGCTCAGACCATTTATGGCACGATCGGCATAAAAGTCTGGATTTATAAGGGAGATATTTTTGAAGATAAGAGGAAAGAGAATATAAAAGATTAATTTAAAATTTTCAATTTAGAATTTAAAATGAATTTAAAATTTTAAATGAACAATAATGACATTTTAAACTTTAAATTTTAAATTAAAAATTGATACTACATATAATATGTTAATGCCTAAAAAGTTAAAACACAGAAAACAGCATCGCCCCGATGTTCGCCACAAAGGCGCCGCAACCAAGGGTAATTACTTAAGTTTCGGCAGTTACGGCTTGAAGGCCGTAACCGGCGGCTGGGTCAAGGCCCAACAGCTTGAGTCTGCGAGGCGCGTTATCGCTAAATATATCAAACGCGGCGGCAAGACCTGGATCCGTATTTTCCCGCATGCTGCCATTACCAACAAGGGATCGCAGAGCACTATGGGCGGCGGAAAAGGCGCTCCGGAATATTATGTGGCAGTTGTCCGGCCGGGCACGATCATTTTTGAGATCGACGGCGTGCCGGAAGATCAGGCTAGGGAAGCCATGGAGTTGGCAGCATACAAATTGCCGGTCCAAGCTAAATTCGTAAAGAATTAAAGATACAAATATACTAATGGTACGAATGATACGAATAAATACTAATAATTTCAGAAAGAATTCGTAGTCATTAGTATCATTCGTACAATTAAGTCATTAGTATCATTCGTACAATTATTAGTAGATTAGTATCAAATTATATTATATGAATATCAAGGAATTACAATTAAAGGAAATCCCGGAGCTCAATCAATTGCTTAGCGCTGCCAAGAAGCAGCTGGGTGATTTAGGTTTCAAGGTCCATCAGGGCCAGCTTAAGAGCGTCAGGGAAATTCGCGTCATCAAAAAAGATGTTACCCGCTTAATGACGGTAATCAACAGTAAAAAGAAATAATTATCATATGGAAAAGAAATTCAGAAAATTCAAGGGCACGGTCGTTTCCGATAAAATGGATAAGACTATCGTCGTCAAAGTCGAATCATTCAAGACGCACCCGAAATTGAAGAAGCGTTATCGCGTCGACAAGAAATACAAAGTCCATGATGAAAAGGGCCAGTATAAGATCGATGATGTCGTTGATTTCGTAGAGTGCCGGCCATTATCCAAAGATAAAAAATGGAGAGTTATTTACTAAACATATGCTTCAACTAAGATCAATCGTAAAATCAGCAGATAATACCGGAGCCAAGAGGCTTGCAGTCTTTAATGTGTCCGGCGGCTTTAAGAAACGCTATGGCCGCATCGGCGATATCGTTACTTTGTCCGTCAAGGAAGCTGCGCCTCATTCCCAGGTCAAAAAAGGCGATGTAGTCAAGGGCGTAGTCGTTCGCACCCGGAAAGAAACCAGGCGCGCCGACGGTTCTTACATCCGCTTTGATGATAATGCCGTCGTTCTGATCGACGCTAAAAAAGAAATGCGCGGCACCCGTATCTTCGGGCCTGTCGCCAGGGAATTAAGGAATCTGGGCTATCAAAAAATTATTTCTTTGGCGCCGGAAGTACTATAATAAAGATACGAATATACTAATTTACTAATGATACGAATAAATACTAATAATTTCAGAAAGAATTCGCAGCCATTAGTATCATTCGTACAATTCGTAGATTAGTATCAATAATAATTATATGAAAATCAAAACAGGAGACAAAGTAATAATGCTTGCCGGCAAGAATAAAGGTAAAACCGGCAAAGTGCTGCAGGTGATGACGCCAGACAAGGTGGTCATTGAGGGTTTGAATTTGCTGATCAAGCATCAGAAAGCCAGAAAAGGCGGCGAGAAGGGCCAGCGGATCCAGTTTCCGGCAGCCGTGCCTGTTTCTAAGGTTGCCTTAGTCTGCCCGAAGTGCGGCAAGGCCGCTCGTGTCGGCTTCAAGATCGAGGGTGATGCCAAATCAAGGATGTGCAAGAAGTGTTCAGAAACAATCTAATTATAATATGGAATCAAGATTACATAAAAAATACCAGAAAGAGGTCGTACCGGCTTTAAAAGAAAAATTCGGCTATAAGAACATCATGTCTGTGCCGAAAATTCTTAAGGTCACTATTAACGTCGGCATAAATTCCAGAAATACCGATAGCGGTCTTCTCGATAATGTCGAAAACAACTTGCGCCGCATTACCGGCCAGAAACCAGTCCGCACCAAATCGCGAGCGGCTATCTCGGCCTTCAAGGTGAAGGAGAATATGGTAGTAGGTGTTGTTGTTACCTTAAGAGGCCAGAAGATGTACGACTTTTTGGACAAGCTGATAAATATTTCGTTGCCTCGTATCCGCGATTTTCGCGGCGTCTCGGCTGGAAATATCGATCAGCAAGGCAATATGTCGATCGGTTTCAAAGAGCATGTGGTGTTTCCTGAAATCCGCTCCGACGAAGTCGAACGGATACATGGCATGCAAGTGAATATCACGACCAATTCGAAAAGCCATGAAGAAGGAGAAGAATTGTTCCGCTTGCTGGGATTCCCGATGCAGAAAAAATCATAATTGGATAACAATCAATATATGGCTACCGAAGCTCAAATCGCTAAATCAAAAAGAAAACCGAAATTTTCTACCCGAAAGGTCAATCGCTGCTGGCGCTGCGGACGCAGGCACGGCTACATGCGGGATTTTAAGTTGTGCCGCATTTGTTTCCGTGAACTTGCCACTGGCGGCCAGATTCCGGGCATCACTAAATCATCTTGGTAAATAAATAAAATATGACAGATCCTATAGCAGACATGCTGACAAGAATCAGAAATGGCGCCAAAGCCAAAAAAGAAAAGGTATATTTGCCTTTCTCTAAATTGAAATTGGAATTGGCGAAAATCCTCAAACGCGAGGGGTACATTTCTGACATCATCGAAATCCAACCGGGCACCGAAGGATTCAAATTCGGCGGGCTTGAGATTGTCTTGAAATACGACGGCAAGACGCCTGTCATTTCCGGCATCAACAGGATTTCCAAATCAGGCCAGCGCCAGTATGTGAAGAAGGATGAGCTGCCAGTCGTTTTGAATAACTACGGCATTTCCATCTTATCCACCTCTCAAGGCTTAATGAGCAATAAGCAAGCGAAGAAGCTGGGTCTCGGCGGCGAAGTCTTGTGCGAAGTCTACTAATACCACACATATGTCTAGAATCGGAAAAAATCCCATCACTATACCGAGCGGCGTCGAAGTCACATTGACTGGCGATGTCGTCGAGGTTAAAGGTCCTAAAGGAAGCTTGAAGGAAAAGCTGCATCCTTTGGTTAGCGCTGAGTTGAAAGACGGCACGCTCCAAGTCAAGATCAAAGACGAGGAAAACAAATCGCAGCGCGCTTTGTGGGGTCTTTTCGGCAGCTTGATCAGGAATATGATCACTGGCGTGACAATCGGTTTTTCCAAGCAATTGGAGATCAACGGCGTCGGCATGAAGTATGCGGTCAGCGGCAACAAAGTCAATTTGAATGTCGGTTTTTCCCATCCGGTTGAATTCGCCATACCCGCAGGCATCACAATTGCCGTAGAAGCCAACATCATGACTATTTCCGGCATCGATAAACAGCTCGTCGGCGAAACAGCCGCGCAGATCCGCCGCATCAAGAAGGTTGAGCCGTATAAAGGCAAGGGCATCAGATATGTCGGTGAGAAATTCATTAAGAAGGCCGGCAAGGCCGCAGGCAAAGGCAAATAACCAAAAGATACGAATATACTAATAATACTAATGATACGAATGAATACTAATAAATTAAGAAAGAATTCGTACCTATTAGTATCATTCGTACAATTCGTAGATTAGTATCATTAAACTATATGAATAGAATACAATCAAAAATCCAAAGAGTCGAAAGGCGCGCCAAGCGCGTCAGAGTGAAGATTTCCGGCACAGCCTCCAAGCCTCGCCTGTCTGTTTATCGCAGTTTGAGCCATATTTACGCTCAATTGATCAATGATGAGAAGGGCTTGACTCTTGCCAGCGCTAAAGATACTGAAGTTAAAGCCGGCAAGACGAAGACGGAAAAAGCGTTCGAGGTCGGCAAGCTTTTAGCCGAAAGATCCAAGGCTGCCAAGATCAGCGAGGCAGTCTTTGACCGCGGATCATTCAAGTATCATGGCCGCGTCAAGGCCGTTGCTGAAGGCGCTCGCGAAGGCGGAATAAAGATTTAATTACACATATGCCAAAAGATTTTAAAGAACGTGATAAAAAAGATTCAAAGAGGCGCGGTCCAAGGCCGCAGCGCGAAAAGCCTGAATTCGATCAGAGCATAGTTGAAATTGCCCGCGTTACCCGTGTCATGGCTGGCGGTAAAAGAATGAGCTCCCGCGCTTGCGTCGTAATCGGCGACAGGAAAGGCCGTGTCGGCATGGGTCTGGCCAAAGCCAAGGATGTGCCGATGGCAGTGCAGAAAGCCGTCCATCAGGCAGAAAAGGCTCTCATCAAGATCAATATGCGCGAGGGTACGATCACTCACTCGGTCCATGTAAAATACGGCGCAGCTAAGATCATGTTAAAACCGGCTCCTGTCGGTACTGGTATTATTTCCGGCGGCGCTGTCCGGACGGTCTTGGAATTGGCCGGCATCGAGAATATCGTTTCTAAGATCCTTGGCACCAATAACAAAATCAATAATGTGCGCGCCGCTTTGATGGCCTTGTCTCAATTGAAGAAAAACAAGTACGGCGATAAGAAAAAGGCTAAAGATGAGGCGAAAGAGGTTATTGCTCATATTAGCGAAGAATAATAAAAGATACGAATATACTAATAATACTAATGATACGAATGGATACTAATAAATTAAGAAAGAATTCGTATTCATTCGTATCATTCGTACAATTCGTAGATTAGTATCAATATAATATTTATATGTCACTCAATTTATCAAATTTACATCCTGCCAAGGGCGCGACGAAGAAACGCAAAGTCATCGGCCGTGGCGGCAAGCGCGGAACTTATTCCGGCAAGGGCATGAAAGGCCAGAGAGCCAGAAGCGGCGTCTCCGGTTTGAAGGCTTTGGGCATGAAGCAGATGATGCTTTCCACTCCTAAGTTGCGAGGCTTTAAATCCCTTAATGTTAAGACTCCTGTCGTCAACGTTAGCGAACTTAACGCATTCGAGGATGGCGTGATCGTCGATATCAGAAAAATGATCCAGATGGGTTTTATCGATAAGAGAGAAAAACGCGTCAAGGTCTTGGGTGACGGCAAATTGTCCAAGAAGCTGACTGTTATCGCCAATGGCTATAGTGCCACGGCTAAAGCTGCTATCGAAGCGGCTGGCGGCAAAGCGGAAATCAAGTAACATCTGATAAAAGTTTTTAGTTTTAAGTTTGCAGTTTTAAGATTATAATTCAGGTTCGTCATTAACTACAAACTAAAAACTACAAACTAAAAACTATTTTATGTTTGAACAAATATCTAAAATTTGGAAGTTGAAAGACTTGCGCAATAGCATCTTGTTCGTATTATTCATTCTGATCATCTCTCGCATAGCCGCCCATATCGCCATTCCCGGCGTTGATGCTGTCGGCCTCAAGAGATTGTTTGCGTCAAATCAGATTTTGGGCATGATGAATATATTTTCCGGCGGCGCCATGGATAATTTTTCCGTGGTGATGCTTGGCGTCGGCCCTTATATCACTTCATCGATCATTTTCCAGCTTTTGACCATGGTGGTGCCGTCTTTGGAAGAGTTATCCAAGGAAGGCGAGTACGGGCGCAATAAGATCAATATGTGGACTCGCTGGCTGACTGTGCCTTTGGCGGTCTTGCAGGGTTTCGGTATGATCCAGATTCTGCGCAGCTCATCAGGCGGCGGCCAGATATTCGCTAATTTCCATCAGATCGATTTGGTTATGGCGCTTGTCGCCACGACAGCCGGCACGATATTCATGATGTGGTTGGGCGAGCTTATTTCAGAAAAGAAAATCGGTAACGGCATATCGCTGTTGATTTTCGCTGGCATCGTTTCCGGTCTGCCATCAAGCTTCACTCAGACCATTTCCAATTTCAATCAAGCGGAAATAATCAACATGGCGGTCTTCGCCATCATTGCCTTGATTACTATCATCGCAGTGGTCATCATGTCCGAGGGCCAGCGCAATATCCCTGTGCAGTATGCCAGGCAGATTCGCGGCGGCCAGACAACTGGCGGCGCTTCGACTCATTTGCCGCTGCGCGTCAACATGGCCGGCGTCATCCCGATAATTTTCGCTATTTCCATCATTCTGATCCCTCAGACGGTCGGCCAGCTTTTTGTCGGCGTTAAGACCGCTTGGGTCGCCGGAGCGGCGCAGTGGGTCATCAGATTATTCCAGAATCAATTATTTTACGGCGTCGCATATTTTTCCATGGTCGTCGTCTTCACTTATTTCTATACCGCGGTCATTTTCCATCCCGACCAAGTGGCGGAAAATCTGCAGAAGCAAGGCGGTTTTGTACCCGGCATCCGTCCGGGAAAATCGACTGCTGAATATCTTCAGCATATCATCACTAGGATCGTTCTGACCGGCGCCTTATTCTTGGGTCTGGTCGCTGTCCTGCCTTTAATTACTGCCCAACTGACTGGCACTCGGTCGCTCGTCATCGGCGGCACATCATTGCTCATCGTCGTCTCGGTCGTTATTGAGATGGTAACTCAGATCAATGCGCAGTTGGCGATGCGCGATTACGAGGAGATATAGTTCTTTAATTGGGAAACAACAAAAAAGGAGAGTCAAAAACATATGAACAAAAACGATAAGCCGCTGAGAGTCGCATTTTTCGGTCCTCCGGGATCGGGCAAGGGTACGCAGGCGAAAAAGTTCGCTGAGTCTTTGGGGTTGCCGCATATTTCCACCGGAGATATTCTGCGCAATATCCAAGCAGACACAGCCAATCCGTTGTCGCAAGAAGTCGCCGCTGTCATGAGCCGCGGAGAATTCGTTTCGGCTGAATTAGTCAATCGCTTGGTGGCTGACAGGCTTAAGCAGGATGACTGCCATAGCGGTTTTATTCTTGACGGCTATCCGCGGACATTGGGACAGGCAGAATTTTTGGACGGCATTACTGAGCTCGGCCTCGCCGTTTTGATCGATGTTTCTGATTCAGCGATCGTCGATCGCATGAGCGGCCGGCGCGTTTGCAAGAACGGCCACACTTATCATATCAAATACAATCCGCCGAAGGATCTATCTGTCTGCGATGCCTGCGGCGAGCCGCTGTATCTGCGAGAAGATGATAATCCGGAAACCGTTTTGAAGCGGCTCGAAAAGTATCATCTGGAAACTGATGCGATTCTTAATCGTTATGAAGAAGAAGGGATCCTGGCTAAAGTCGATGGCGAAAAGAATATCGATGAAGTCTATAACCAGATCATCGAGAAAATCAAGGTAGCCGGTTTTTCTGCATAAAATATTGAGTATAATAATACCCCGAGGCGCCGTATTGGCCGCCTCGGTTTTTTTAATAATATTTCTTTAATACTTTTCTTTAGATTATTTTATTTCCACTTCTTTAGAAGAAGTGGAGCAAGAATCGCGACCGGTCGAAATCATGGCCAAATTTATTTATCCGTCTCGCCAAATTTTCTGACGTCGGATTACCTCCTTGCGAAAATTTGTTGCTCG
>JBAYGU010000003.1:0-55700 GCA_041666505.1 Candidatus Buchananbacteria bacterium
TATAGTTATATTAGCAGTCTAACGATGCGAGTGCTAATTATGAAAAGCGCCAATTTTAGATAAAAATAGGGTATGGAGGAAAGGCAGAAAAATCTTCTGAAGTATATTATTGAAGAGCACATACAGACAGCCGCGCCGGTCAGTTCTTCTTTAATGGCGGAAAAATATTTTCCGAGTTTAAGCTCGGCTACCATCCGTAATGAAATGGCCGAATTGGAGGATTTGGGCTATATCGTTCAGCCCCATACTTCTGCCGGGCGAATCCCGACTCTGCTTGGTTTCAAGCATTATGTGAATAGCTTAGAAAATGATGATGGGCTGTCGGCCAAAGATGAGAATAATCTGGACAAAATTGACTTATCCGGTGAGCGCGGCGATATTAAGGTTTTGGCTAAGAAATTGGCAGAGATGTCCAATGACGCCGTGGTTATCGGCTTTAGTCCGTTCGATGTCTATTATACGGGATTGTCTAACCTGTTTTCCCAGCCGGAATTCATGGATAATGATTTGGTCCATTCCATGTCGCAGGTGATCGATGATCTTGACCGAGTTATGGAACAGGTTTATCAAACTGCCGGCGACAATAGCGAAGTGGTATTGGGCGAAGATAATCCCTTCGGCAATTCCTGCTCGGCCGTCGTTTCCAGGATGCAGTTCAACGGCGGAGAAATAGTCTTGGCGATCTTGGGGCCGATGCGGATGGACTATTCGCGCAATCTGAGCCTTATCGAATATCTGCAGAAAAAAGCTAATCGCTTGGGAGAAGAAGAAAATTAAATCAAACATATTTATGTCGGAAGAAAAATCAATGGAAGAATTGCAAGAAGAATTGATCAAAGAACGGGAGCATTCCGCGGAGCTTTTAGCCGGCTGGCAGAGAGCCAAAGCTGATTACTCAAATTTGAAAAAAGAGGAAAGCAGGCATGCGCAGGAAATCGCTGAATGGACTAATGCTGCGGTCATGTCGGAAGTCCTGCCGGTGTATAATCATTTCAAATTAGCGCTTAAGCATATTCCGGAGGATCAGAAGAAAGAAGCTTGGGTGCAAGGAGTAATAATGATCCAGAAGCAGTTCACTGATTTTTTGAATAAGTATGGCATCAGCGAGATTAAGACTGTCGGCGAATCATTTGATCCGAATCTGCATGAAGCGCTGACTCACGAAGAAAAGGAGGGATATGAAGCGGATCAGATTTTTGAAGAGATAAGTCCCGGTTATATGCTGGGCGATAAGGTGCTGATGCCGGCGATGGTGAAAGTGGCGAAGTAATAATTACGAATTTCAAATTACGAATTACGAATTGAATTATAAATTAAAATTAACTTAGTAATCATATGTCAAAAATTCTAGGAATCGATTTGGGCACGACCAATTCGTGCATGGCCATCATCGAAGGCGGACAGCCGAAGGTGTTGGAGAATAAGGAAGGCGCCAGAACGACGCCGTCGATCATCGCGCAAAGCAAGACCGGTGAAAGATTGGTCGGCGTCAGCGCTAAGCGCCAAGCAGTAACTAATCCGCTCAATACTTTATTTTCCATCAAACGTCTGATCGGCCGAGCTTGGAACGACGAAGAAGTGCAAAGGGATATCAAACTCTTGCCTTTCGCCTTGAAGCATTCCGGAGCGGGCGTGAAGATCGTCATGAACGACAAGGAATACAGCCCGCAGGAAATTTCCGCCATGATCCTGACGAAATTGAAGGAAGATGCGGAATCAAAATTAGGCGAAAAGATCACCGAAGCGGTCATTACAGTGCCGGCGTATTTTAATGATGCCCAGAGGCAGGCGACGAAAGACGCCGGAGAAATCGCCGGCTTGACGGTCAAGAGAATCATCAATGAGCCGACAGCGGCTGCTTTGGCTTACGGCTTCGATAAGAAGGCCGGCGAGCAGATCGTGGTGTACGATTTGGGCGGAGGAACATTCGACGTGTCGGTTTTGGAAGTTGCGGCTGACACTGTCGAGGTCAAATCCACTAATGGCGATACGCACTTGGGCGGCGATGATTTTGATCAGAAAATAATGAATTATATTTTGGATGAATTCAAGAAGCAAGAAGGCGTCGATCTGTCTAAAGATGCTACTGCTTTGCAGCGCGTCAAGGAAGCGGCGGAAAAAGCCAAGATCGAATTATCCACTCAGATGGAAACGGAAATCAATCAGCCTTTCATTACTATGGGCGCCGATGGCAATCCGAAGCATTTGAATATGCGTTTGACTCGCGCGCAACTTGAGTCATTAGTTATGGATTTGATTGATAAGACTTTTGAGCCAGTCAAAAAGGCTTTGTCTGACGCGGGGATGTCGACTAAGGATATCCAGGAAATCGTCATGGTCGGCGGCATGACCCGCATGCCTTTGGTGCAGAAAAAAGTCGAAGAATTCTTCGGCAAGAAACCTAACATTACCGTCAATCCGGATGAGGTCGTGGCATTGGGCGCGGCCGTACAAGCCGGCGTTCTGCAGGGCGATGTCAAGGATGTCTTGCTTCTGGATGTTACGCCTCTGACTTTGGGCATCGAGACGATGGGCCAAGTTATGACTCCACTAATCGAAAGGAACACGACTATCCCTACCTCGCACAGCCAGGTATTTTCTACTGCGGCCGACAATCAGCCGAGCGTGGAAATCCATGTCTTGCAAGGCGAGCGCCCGATGGCGTCCGATAACAAGACTTTGGGCAGATTCATGCTGGATGGCATTCCTCCGGCGCCGCGCGGCGTGCCGCAGATCGAAGTGGCTTTCGACATCGATGCCAACGGCATCTTGAACGTCAAAGCTACCGATAAAGCGACAAATCGCGAGCAGAAAATCACCATTACCGCTTCTTCCGGCTTGTCCAAAGACGAGATCGAGAAAATGAAGAAGGAAGCCGAGCTTCACGCCGACGAAGACAAGAAAAAGCGCGAATTCATCGACTTGAAAAATCAGGCAGAAAGCTTGATTTTCACCACGGAAAAAACCCTCAAAGACGCCGGCGATAAAGTGAGCGCCGATGACCGCAAGGATATAATGGATAAAGTCGAGGATCTGAAGAAAGCCAAAGAGGGGGCTGATTCCGATCTGTTGCAGAAGAATTACGGCGCTTTGAGCGACGCCATCCAGAAAGTCGGCGCGGCCATGTATCAGAATCAAGAAAGCAATCCGCCAGCTGGCGGACAGGCAAATCAAGAAGACAATAATGCCGATGCCGGAGCGGCGCAAGACGAACCGGTTGAAGCTGAATTCAAGGAAACGAACAAATAATTTGTTCATGTTGAGCTGCCGAAATTTTCGGCAGCTCTCATGAGCAAATTAAAAAGCGTCCGCAAACGCGGACGCGTAAAGGTTCAAAATCGGCGACTATTGAATTTAGTCCATGCCGCCGTCGCTATATTCTATCTTGTCAATCCACAAAATAATATAATAATTCTTTTTTGTGTAATGACTTGCGTAAAAGAGGATAAGCCGATAAAATAAATTCAGGTGCCATACATTCCGCCAACCATTTTTTATTTTTATGTCCGGCGACAATTCCGTAGTTTTTTTTATTCCACGGCTTGTCAGATCATGATATATGGTTGTGCCGTAAAGGCCGTAATAAAAAACTATACTGTTATTAAATAAGGCTTCAAAAAACGGCGTTATCAGGGATACGCTGGCTAAAATGCATATTAGAAAGAGAAACCAGGGAACAAAGCCCGCCGCCAGCGCCCCCCATAGCAGAAATCCGATAGCGGCTGAAATTTCCAGCGCGTGATTTTTTAGAAAAACCATGACGTTTTTTCCTCCCTTGTTTGGTTGTCAATGTCCCGAATTATCAATATTAGCATCTTAGGCCAATAAACATATTTTGTCAAATTCACTCGGTTAACTTTCCACGCATAATCAATAACAATGGCAAAAAATTATTACGAAACTCTCGGCGTCAGCAAATCTGCGAGCGCCGATGAAATAAAAAAAGCTTTCCGCAAATTGGCACACGAGCATCATCCGGACAAGAAGTCCGGCGATGAAGCTAAGTTCAAGGAATTGAATGAGGCTTACCAGGTTCTGGGCAATACGGAAAAACGCCAGCAGTATGACCAGTTCGGCCAGACGTTTTCCGGCCCAGGCAGCAATGCCGGGGGAGGATTCGGCGGACGGCCGCAAGGCGGCAATCCGTTCGGCCAAGGATTCGGCGGCCAAGGAGGCTTTAATCAAGGCAATGTCAATTTCGATTTCGAAGATCTTGGCGATATTTTCGGTAATTTTTTTGGTGGCGGCAGATCGCAGCAATCCAGCCGCGGCAGCGATTTAGAAACGGAAGTCACTCTGGAATTCGAGGAGGCTGTTTTCGGCGCGGAAAAAGATCTGGATTTGAATAAGGAAATAAATTGCGACAAGTGCCATGGCTCCGGAGCTGAGCCGGGCAGCAAAATCGATACGTGCAAGACTTGCAATGGTTCCGGACGGGTGATTAGGATGCAGCAGACGATTTTGGGCAATTTCCAGTCTCAGGCAACTTGTCCTGATTGCCATGGCAAGGGCAAGAAGCCGGAGAAAGCTTGCTCGAAATGTCAGGGGCTTGGCCATGTCAGAGGTCATGAAAAGATCAAAGTTATAATTCCGGCCGGCATCAGCGATGGCCAATCGGTCAAGCTGACGGGCAAGGGAGAAATGGGTGAGAATAATAATGCTGGGGATTTATATATCCGCGTCAGAGTCAGAACGAACAAAAATTTTGTTCGGCAGGGCGATGATATCTTGAGCACCGTTCATATTAATCTGAAGCAGGCGATTTTGGGCGATAGGATAAAAGTTGAGACTGTGGACGGACAAGTGGAGTTGAAGATTCCCGAAGGCACGCAAAGCCAGACGAAATTCCGCCTCAAGGGCAAAGGTGTTACACACCTGCGCGTTAACGGTCGTGGCGATCAGATAATCGATGTCATCGTGGATATTCCGAAAGGCTTGGGACGTAAAGAGAGGAAGCTGTTGGAAGAAATTGAACTGTAATTATGGCTATTATTATCGCTTATTCTATTTTGTTATTTTTTCTGCTATTTTCCTTAATGGCGCTGATTATATCGTCTTCCATAATTCTCGGTTTGATCATGGCCAAGGGCGTGCCATTCATTTCCATTCCGCGCGCGGATTGGCTGAAGATGTGCGAAGCGGCGGAGTTGAAGCCCGGCCAGATCGTTTATGATTTGGGTTGCGGCAAGGCCAATCTCTTGACTACGGCCGCGAAGAATTTCGGCGTCAAGGGCATCGGTTATGAGATATCGCTCTGGCCTTACGTCTGGGGCAGGATTCGTGTCTGGCTGCAGAAAGCTGATGTGCAGATCCGCATGAAGAATTTTTTTCAGGCGGATATCAGCAAAGCTGATGTGGTATTCTGTTATCTGTTTCCGCAGATTATGGATAAGTTGGAGCCGAAATTCAGAAGTGAATTGAAGTCTGGAGCCAAAGTCGTTTCTTACGCTTTCACCTTGCCCAATATTCAGCCGGCGAAAGTCATTAGCGCCACGCCTCGCTATTCATTTTTTACGCACAAGCCTCGCTATACCTCAGTAATAAATGTTTACCAGTTTTAGCTTGATTTTAACCTAATTTAGTGTTAAAATCTTTTTGAATATTAATGGCCTCATCGTCTAGTGGCTAGGACACCGCCTTCTCAAGGCGAGAACCGGAGTTCGATTCTCCGTGGGGCTACAATTATTAAACAATCTCTTATGGAAAATAAGTCAAGTGCCGCTTTACTGCTGAAGGGGATTATTTGGGCCTGTCTGGCCGTCATTTTATTCTCTCCGCTTTACGTCAGTTCGCAATTATTCTTCCCTTTCATCACGACCAAGACTTACGCTTTCCAGATCAGCGTCGAGGTGATGCTTCTGGCGTATCTGCTGTTATGTTGGGCGGATAACAAGTATCGCATCCATACCAATTTGACGGTCATACTGATGCTGGCATACTTGGTTATTTTGACAGTCGCGTCGGCTTTTTCCGGCAATGATTTTTATCACAGTTTCTGGTCTAACAACGAGCGTGGCGATGGCATTTTGATGTTCTTGCATCTATTCTTGTTTTCCGTCGTTCTGACCGGATTTTTCCGCTCGGTCAAGGAGTGGCTCTGGCTGTTCGATTTGTTTATTGTGGCGAGTTTCTGTGTCGGTATTGTGGCGCTTGACCAATATCTGACTATCACTTTTCCTGGCGCTTGGGTGGAACATTTCATGGCCTCGAGCAATGGCGCTCGCTTAGCGGCGACCATCGGCAATTCCGGCTATGTCGGCGGCTACATGGTTTTCGGCGTCTTTATGTCGCTCTTTATGGCCTTGAAGCGCTCGCAGATTTGGGCAAAGTCTTGGTATATTTTAGTTTTGTTATTGGAATTGTTCATAGCAATTCAAACGCAGACACGCGGTGCATACCTAGCCTTGGCTTTAGGAGTGGGGATATCCGCTATTTATTTGATGTGGTTTTATTTTCAGAATAAATATCTTAAAACCGCTCTGATTACGATGATTATTGCGGTGTTGCTAGTTGTGTTGGGAATTTTTTCTTTTCCCAACTCCGATTTTGTCAAGAATCAGAAAATTCTTAGGCGTATTTCCACTATATCTCTGGCAGACGGTACGGCTCAAAATAGATTGGTCACTTGGGGCATAGGTTATAAGGGATTCTTGGAGAAGCCGATCCTGGGTTGGGGACAGGAGAATTTTTATCAGGTCTTCGACAAGTATTATACCACGAAGAATACTGAGCAATGGTTTGATCGCTGCCACAATATGATGTGCGATCGGGCGACTACCGGTGGCATCATAGGCTTATTGTCATACTTGGGACTGCTGCTCTTACCTTTCTGGGCGATTTGGAAATATTATCGCAAGGAATACGCCGCAAAATCCGATTCGCAGGAAACCTCCGCGCGCCGTTATCTGACGCCGATAATATTTACCATTCTGATCGCCGCTTACATCATCCAGAATATGTTTATTTTTGAGGCGCTGGCCACTTACGTGCCATTGATTATGGTACTGAGTTTCGTTGGGCTGTATAGCAAGGGGTATGATTTTAAATTTTGGGACAATGCCAATGTCAAAGTCACATTAATTATTATTGGAGTCATATTCATAATCATGGCTTTGCCGGTTTTCAATCTTAATCCGCTTTTTGCCAACCGAGATTTTATCCAGGCTTTGTCTTCGCAATCAGCTAATTTGGATGATAAGATCAATGCATTCGAGGAAGTGATCGGTCGCGGTACGATGGGCAATCAGGAGTATCGCCGGCATTATTTTAATTTTTATGAGCAAGTGATGATGGATTATCTGTCTAAGCCGGAAAACCGCACGGCGGAAAACGATCAGCGCATGGCCGCTTTCGCCAACAAGATGGAGGCCCAGTTCAATGCGCAGATTGTAGAAAACTCTTATAGCGTTTCTAATTATCTCTTGCTGACTCGTTTTGATAATTTGTCGTATTTTTTCGATGTCAATCGCCTTAACAAAGCACTCTCAGTTTCTGATCGGGCGATTTCCTTATCGCCAGGCCGGCCGCAATATTATTATGAGACTGCCACGACTAATTATTACTTGGGCAATTATTATCAAAGCATCAAGGATGAGACTAAGGCCAAGGAACAATTCAGATTGGCGGTTGCCAAGTTTTATCTGGGCGCCAGCCAGAATGTCAATGATTCCTCGGCCTTCGATCAATTATCGCAATTTTTAATCGCTGTTAGTCAGAATTCTGGCGGAGATTCATTTGCCAAGGCTTTGACGGAATTGCCGGTCGGCAATGATAAGATTTCCGCTATTACGGCTAAGATGATCGAATGGCAAAAAAATCCGGCAGTCGGCGAAGATGAAGCCACAATTAAGGCTCGAATTGATAAAATTAAATCGATTATTGAATGGCTTCTAAAGGCTGATCCGAAATATCCCGAATTGAATACTCAGCTTGAGTCGTTAAAGCAGTTATAAAATAAAAAAATCTCTTTTCGTTAAATCGAGAGGAGATTTTTTTTATAATACTTATTGATAGGTGGCGAATGTTTTATTAATCATATCATCCTCACTAAAATTTTCTTTTACTCGATTATATCCGGCCTCGCCCATTTGCTGGCGCAATTGCGGATTTGAGGCCAAGAGAGAGATTTTTTTCGCTAGAGCAATGGGATTTTGCGCCGGCACTATGAAGCCGGTAATACCGTCGTCGATAATTTCCGGCAGGCCGCCGGCATTAGTGGCGACGACCGGTAATTGGGCTGCCATGGCTTCCAGCGGAAAATACGGCAAGCCTTCTTTGACCGAAGACATCACTGCTATGTCTCCAGCCGATAAATATCGCGATGCTTGGTTAAGTCGTCCGGCAATAATAACATAATGCTCCAGATGCAGTTCTTTAATCTGCTGTTCTAATTGAGGCCGCAGCGCACCCTCGCCGATTATGGCCAGGCGGCAGGCAACACCTTGCTCTTTCAGGATTTTTACGGCTTCGAGCAGATAATTCAATCCCTTGGCGGGATAAAAATTACTGATTGCGCACAAAATCAGTTCATTGTTGAATTCCGACAGTCCTAGGGCAATCTGGCTTTCAGTCCGCGGTAAGAGATTGATATCATTAGGATCAATGCCATTTAGTATCGCAATAAGCTTGGCTGCTGGAGCAATCCGTGATTTTACGCCGATTTGCCGATCGAATTCAGAAACGCAGATTATCTTGTCTTTGATCGGCGCGGTAATTTTTTCCAAGAATATGTAGAGCCATTTTTTTAGCAATAGCATTGGCTCATTAAAGACCCAGCCATGGGCCGTATAAATCAATCGGAATCCGGTCTTATGAAATAGTTGCGTCCAAATTGCGGCAAAAGAGCCGACTACACCCGCCTTGCTGCTATTCAGGTGGATTATGTCTGGTTTGGTATTTTGGTATAATTTAGCCAATTCAAAAACGGCCATGCAGTCGCTCCAAGGGGAAATAGGCTGGACTAAGTGTCCTAGAGGCCAAATTTTGACCCCAGACGGCTCCAGGGTGCTCCGCAGGTGTTTATCATTATTCTTGTTGGTAGCAACAATTACCTCGTCGCTCCGTTTTCGGGCCGCTTTGGCCAGAGTTTCGACATAAATCTGGGCTCCGCCTAGCTCGCCTTGGGTAATGACGTATAAAATCCGCATAATCAGCGCTTGATTTAATTAGTCGATATCTGCTATAATATTAGGGTAAAAACAATCAATTAGCAAGGGGGATTTATCCCTTTTTATTTTGTTATTTTCGATGCCGAATGATATAAAAAAAGTATTAATATTTTCAACCGCTTATTTGCCATTGATAGGAGGCGCAGAATTAGCAGTCGGAAACATTACTGACAGGATCAGTGATTTTGAGTTTGATTTGATTACCGCGAAAATCCGGCCAGGTTTATCGAATTTTGAAAAAATCGGCAATATCAATACTTATCGAGTCGGTTGGGGCATTAATTTTGATAAGCTACTCTTGCCTTTTTTAGGCTTGATAAAAGCTTTGCGACTCAACAATAAAAATCATTACAACGTTGTTTGGGCCATTATGGCCAGCTATGGCGGATTCGCCGGCTTGTTTTTTAAGATTTTAAAGCCGCGAACCAAATTCTTATTGACGCTTCAAGAAGGCGATGATCTGGCATATATCAAGAAGCGCGTAGGTATTTTCAATTTCTTATTCGAAGCCATTTTCAAACGCGCGGATCATATTCAGGCGATCAGCAAGTTCTTGGCTGAATGGGCGGAAGATCTGGGAGCGAAGTGCCCGATCGAGGTCGTGCCGAACGGCGTGGATTTAGGAATATTCAAGCCGGTTTGGACAGCAGAAAATTTGAATATAAATATAATAGTAACAGTTTCCCGTCTGGTGGAAAAAAATGGCATTAAGTATCTGATTGAGGCGCTGCAGTATACAGACGGGGAATTATGGATAATCGGCGATGGCGCATTAAGAATTGATTTGGAGAAAACAGCTGAAAGTTCCGGAGTTGGCGATCGGGTGAGATTTTTAGGCAATCTGTCCGCTCCGGAAGTAGCAGGAAAATTGGCGCAGGCAAGCATTTTTGTCCGGCCGTCATTATCCGAAGGCTTGGGCAATGCTTTTTTAGAAGCCATGGCGATGGGAATGCCGGTAATCGGCACGGCAGTCGGCGGCATACCGGATTTTCTCAGAGACGGCGAAACGGGCTGGATTTGCGAAGTGAAAAATTCTAAAAACATCGCGGAAAAAATAAATTATATTTTTGATGGAAAGAATAGGGCTGAAATTGAGAGAGTCGTCGAGGCGGCGAAAAGAATGATTGAAGAAAAGTATGATTGGAAGAATATTTCAGAAAGCATGAAGGCAATTTTTTATAAATTAACCTAATCAGATGAAGATCGCTTTAGTCAGGCCAAGATACAAGACGCATTTGATTACTCCGCCGCTCGGTCTGGGCTATCTTTCGTCTTATCTCAAACTCCATGGCTATGAAACGAAAATCATCGATGGCCTTAATCTGGATTTGGATAATGAGGCGATAGCTGATAATTGCAAAGATTATGATTTGATCGGTATCACTTGCTTAACCGATCAATATTTGGAGACAATAGATTTATGCCAGCGTCTGAAGGCTATGGGTAAAACTATTGTGCTGGGCAATGTCCACCCCAGCGTTTTGCCGGAAATGACTTTGCGCGAGACTGGAGCCGATTATGTCGTAGTCGGCGAAGGAGAAATAACTTTGTTGGAGTTGGTCAAAGCCTTATCGGCCGGTTTGAAGCCGGAGGGCATTGCCGGTTTGCAATTCATCGGGCAAGAAAATTTCCAACCCAGGGCGATGATTGAGAATTTGGATGAATTGCCGTTTCCTGATTGGCAGCAGATAGATCCGCGCACTTACCAGAAGGCTCCGCATGGCGCGCTGATCAAGAATTTTCCCGTTGCACCGGTCGTCACGACGCGCGGTTGCCCTTACACTTGCAAATTCTGCGCCAGCCCGAATTTTTGGGGCCAAAGATTCAGATCGCGGACGCCGGAGAAGGTCGTGGAAGAAATCGAGTATCTGATAAATAATTTCGGCGTTAAGGAAATCCATTTTGAAGATGATAATCTGACCTTGAATCGCGATCACATTGTTAAAATCTGTAATCTGATATTGGATAAGAAACTGGACATCTCTTGGGCCACGCCCAATGGCGTGCGTGCCGACCGCGTCGATCTCGATCTATTGAAATTGATGAAAAAGGCCGGCTGTTATTATATCGTTTTCGGCATAGAATCCGGCAATCAGGAAATCCTGGACGGGATAAATAAGAAAGAGAAATTAGAGGCAATAGAAACGGCTGTCAAGCTTGCCCATTCCATCGGCATTATGACTCAGGGCTTCTTTATTTTGGGTCTACCCGGAGAAACAGAGCAAACAATCATTAATTCCGTCGAGTTCGCCAAGAAAATCCCTCTGGATCGCGCGCAATTTCTGATACTGGATCTGCTGCCCGGTTCCGCTTTATATAATGAGCATAAGGAGGAATTCGATTATGATTATAATAAGGAAAGCTATCATGAACCGACTTGGGTGCCGGCGACCATAACGGCTGAAAAATTGAAGGAGTGGCAACCGAAAGCCTTTAGGCAGTTTTTTTTCCGTCCTGGCCCGATATTTTCTTTGGTCAGGTTTTTCCGTTTAAGCCAATTGAAATTTATTCTTAGCCGCTTGGCTGATTTTAAGATATTAAAAAATAAATAATATGCCGGAAGAAAAGAAGAAAATCGCCATTATAGGCACTGGCCCGTCGGGCTTATCAGCTGCTTGGGAGCTGATGGAAAAGGGCAATAAAACCTTAATCCTGGAACAGGAAGATTTCATCGGCGGTTTGTGCCGCACCTTCGATTATCGCGGCTACAAATTCGATTTGGGCGGGCATAGATTTTTCACCAAGCAGCCGGAGGTGGAAAAATTCTGGCAAGATCTGATGGGGGATGATTTCATGACCCGCAATCGCTTGTCGCGGATTTATTATCATAAGAAATTTTTCGCCTATCCGATCAAATTGGGCGATGCCTTCGCCAAGCTGGGAATCTGGGAGAGCTTTTTGATCGGCTTAAGCCTGATGGGATCGCGGTTGAGGCGGATCGGCAAACATGATAAGGAAATCACTTTTGAGGATTGGGTAGTAAATCGATTCGGCCGGCGCTTATTCAATCATTTCTTCAAGAGTTACACGGAAAAATTATGGGGAATTTCGGTCAAAGAATTGGGCGCTGATTGGGCGGCTCAGCGAATGAAGGATTTGTCGCTCTTAACGATATTGAAGACTTTCATCATCAAGCCCAAGCACGGCCAAGTCAAGAGCTTGATCGAGAAATTCCAGTATCCCAAATACGGCCCGGGCATGTTTTATGAACGGCTGGCGGAAAAATTACAAGAGCGCGGCGCCGAAATAAAGCTGCAGCATAAAGTGATCAAGATATCCCATGAGTCGGGATCGGTCAAATCAATAACAGTGAAAGATAAACTCGGGCGGGAAGAGGAAATAATCAGCGATTTTTATCTGTCTTCCATGCCTCTTACCGCCTTGCTTAAGGCGATGTCGCCGGCGCCGCCTGTGGAAATAATGGCTCTGGTGGAAAAGATGAGATTCCGATCTTTTTTCGATGTCTGCTTGATTGTCAATAAGCCTGAAATGTTTCCTGATAATTGGATTTATGTCCATGAGCCGGAAGTCTCGCTGATCCGGGTGCAGAATTTCAAGAACTGGAGTCCCTTTATGGTTCCCGATGCCAATAAGACCAATATCGGAGCGGAGTATGTCTGTTGGGATACGGATGAATTATGGCTCAAGAGTGATGAGGAATTAATCAAACTGGCCGTGAAGGAATTAGAGCTAGTCGGACTCGTTGACAGCGGCCTAGTAGAAGATGGCGCCGTCATACGCGATCGATTTGCTTATCCTGTCTATCATCTGGATTATCAGAAGGATTTGGCCGTGATATTTGCTTATTTGGCGCAGTTCAAGAATTTCCAGACTATCGGCCGTTCCGGCTTGTATCGTTATAATAATATGGATCATTCGATTCTGACCGGTTTTTTTGCCGCGCGCAATATCATGGGCGGCAATTTTGATCTGTTAAAAGTCAACGCTGATGAAGAATACCATGAAACTGGCAAATAAAATCATAACTTTAATAAAAACGCCCTCGGTCCATTTGATTTTTTTGGCCTGTCTTTTGACGTTCGTTTATTCACAGTCGACTATCGTCCTAATGGATGATAATGTTTATTATCAGAGTTTTACTGAAAAATTAGCTGCTAGCGGGCAAGTTGATTTTTCTCTTCCCGGCTTCCATGGCGGTGATTTTTTGACTGTGCCGGTATACTTGCTGACCCGCTCCGGCAATTCTGTCGCTTATCTGGAAATGCTTTTAGCCATATTCTCGATTTTTACCGTTTATCTGGCAACGAAGGAAATTTATAAGAATAAGGCCTGGGGTGTTATGGCCTCTTATATTTATCTGCTCAGCCCCTTTGAATATGCCAACCCTTTGCGCGGTCATCATCATGCGTCCATGATTTTCATGGTAACTTTGGGTTTATATCTGCTATATAAGAATAATAAATTCGCCTGGCTGGCTTTCGGCATCTCGTATATCATTCGGCCGTTTGCTATCGCTTTGGCTCCGCTTTTCTTGTATCAGAGGAAATTCAAACAGTTTTTCCTGAGCTTGATTATTCCGGCGCTCTATGTAGTAGCCGAATATTGGCAGATCGGGCGGGTGCAGATCGGCGTCCATGAGAATTTTACGCCCGAAAACTTGTTTTCAATCAACCGTTTATTCTTGAATCTGGCTTACGCTTTCCAGAATTATTTTAGCATCCACAGTTATTCGTATTTGAATTGCCTGGGCTCGTATGACATGATCCACTTGTCTCCGTTCATTAGTTTTCTGGCTCTGCTGGGAGTGTTGTACTACAAGAAATTTTTCTCCGACCGCCGGTTGTTTTTCGCTTTGCTTGTTTCTGCGGCGATAGCACTTGTTTTGCCGGCCTCGTTCGTTCATCTTGATATGTGGTATCTTTGGGTATTTAATTTCTGCCTGATACTTTTGGCTTTGCCGATAATCGCCAGCCATCGCTTATTCCCGCCGATCGTGGCCGCCAGTTTTTTCTTCCAGTTTTTTTATGCTTTCATCAGCTATCGCAATGTCTATTGGCATAATTATGCGGTGCTATCGGTTCCGGTTTTGATTTTTATCATCAGTCTTATTTATGCTTTTATGTCCAAATCAAATAAGGAAAGTAAAATACCTCGAGTTTTGATTGCCACCGGCATCTATCCGCCCGACATCGGCGGGCCGGCTACGATTGTCGGCGAATTGAAAAAATCTCTGGAAGAGAATGATTTTGAAGTCAAAGTCATCACTTACTCCGATTCGCAGTCTTCAGACGATGATATCGTGAGGATTAATAAGAAGAGTCGCTTTTCCAAATTATCGTATTTATTAAATTTATTCAGAATGTCATTATCGGCTGACGTGATTTATGCTACCGATACTTACAGCGTCGGCTATTTCGCCTATCTGTTAAAAAAGATTTTGCGCAAGCCGTATATAATCCGCTTTGCCGGCGACAGCGCCTGGGAAACGGCTTTCGGCAACGGCTGGACGACGGATTATATCGTGGAATTCCAAAAAAAATCCTATGACAGTAGGATTGAGAAAATTAAATCGCGCCGAGCCAAGATACTTTGCTCAGCCGATAAGGTCATTGCTGTCAGTGAATTTATGAGCCAGATAGCCCAAAATATCGGCGTTGAAAAAAGCAAAATTAAAGTCATTTATAATTCTGTTGATTTTGAGAAAATCAAGCCGATTAACCGGCAGGAATTCTTGGATAAGTATAATCTGTCAGCGAATGATAAATTAATCATGACTGCCTGCCGCTTGACTCCCTGGAAAGGGGTGGATGTCTTAATCAAATCTGTTAAGGACTTGCGCCAGCGCTTTCCCGCTAAGTTGATTATTTTAGGCACTGGACCGGAATTGGATAAGTTAAAATCATTAACGGATGATTTAAAAATGGAAGATGCGGTAATTTTTGCCGGCGTTATCAGCCAGGAAGACATGATTAGTTATATCGGTTTCGCCGATGTGTTCGTTTTGAATACTTATTACGAAGGCTTATCGCATACCTTGCTTGAAGCTATCAAGGCAAAAGTGCCGATCATCGCCTCTGATGCCGGCGGAAATCCGGAAGTAATCCAATCGAATGTAAATGGGTTGCTTATCAGCTATAATAATGAAGATCAGATAAAAAAAGCGATCGGATTTATTTTTGATAATCCCGGCAAAGCCCAAGAGTTCGTCAAGTCGGCGCTTGATCAGAGCGGCAAGTTTTCTTGGACTGACGTCGTCAGTAAGACGATTGAAGCCATAAAATCAATCAAATGAAAAAAGTCTTATTGATCAATCCGGAATTCAATGTCGTCAAGGAGAATTATGACAGTTCCATATCTGTCGGTTTATTGAGCATTGCCACATATTTGGATATCTTGGGTGTGCCGGTGAGGATCATTGACGGTGTGAGGCAGAAAGATTATTTATCATTGATCAGAAGTGTTGTCAAGGATTATGACATAGTCGGCCTATCTGTTATGACGATGCAAATCGGTAAAGCACTCGAAGTGAATCGCTTAATTCGCGAAGTTAATTCTAATGCCCTGATCATTTGGGGCGGCTCACATCCGACATTCTTTCCGGAGCAGACTATTAAGCATCCTGATATCGATATTGTGTGCGTCGGCGAAGGCGAATTGACCATGGCTGATCTAGCGACTGGCAAGGCAGTGGAAGAAATCAACGGCATCTATTATAAAGATCGGGGCGCAGTCAAAACTAATCCAGTCCGAGAGCTTCATAATCCCAATCTAATGCCGTTATTCAGGTGGGAACTGGTGCCGGAGGAAATTTTGCATCATCTTTATCTTATTCCATCATTAACATCCCGGGGCTGTCCTCATCGCTGCACTTTTTGCATCAATGCAATTTTGAAGAATCGTTGGCGCGCCAGGTCGGTGGAGCAGGTGTTGGAAGATTTAAGGATTATCAAGTCGAAAGAATATTTTAAGGATAAAAAACTCCGTTTTTGGGATGAGAATTTTTTTGTCGATATAAATCGCGCCAAAGCCATTATTGACGGCATGATCGATAAAGGATTGCAGATTCCCTGGGAAACAACTGTTCGCGCCGGTTATATCAGACCCGGCATGGTGGATGAAGAGCTAATGGCCAAGTTGAAGGAATCCGGTTGTTATTTGTTGTCTTTCGGCGCGGAATCCGGCAGTTCGACCGTTTTAAGGATGATCAAGAAAGATGTGACAGCTGATGAAATCTACAATTCGGCCAAGATATGCTTGAAGTACAGCATTATTCCGCAGTATTCATTTATGATCGGCTTGCCGGGAGAAACAAAAGCAGATATGTTCGATACCTTGAAGCTGATTGATCGCTTAGTCGCCTTGAGTGATCAGGTCCAGATACTCGGACCACAAGCGTTTCGTCCGTATCCCGGTTCGGAGCTATATGCCGAATGCATCAAGGCCGGCTGGCAAGAACCGCAATCATTGGATGATTGGAAAAAAGTGTCGGAAAATGAATTAAGTTATATGTCAGTCGATAATTTCCCTTGGGTGAAAGACAAGGATTTCGTGGAATCAATGGAAGCTTATGTCAGATTCGGCGCCATGTCTTTTAAAAGCGCGATGAATTCGACGATCACTTCGAAGAAGGCGCTGAAATTCCTATTCATCTGCCTGTGCAAGTTTCGTTGGAAGCTTAAATTTTTCTACTTTCCTATAGAATTCAAACTAGCCAAGAAATTTGTAACCAAATGATATGAAAATCTTGAATTTGAGTAGCGATAAAGCGATAATTAATCCGCAATCCAAGCCGGCGATGAGAATGGTCAAATACGGATCGATAGTCGAAAAATATTCGATCATTGTTTTGGCGTCGAAGGATGAAACTGTCTCGCTGGCTGATAATGTGATCGCTTACGGAGTTTCCGGCAACCGGCTGTCGGCGCTTTTCAAGATGTACCGGCTGGCGAAGAAAATCATCGAGGAAAAAGATGCCGATGTCATCACCTCGCAAGATCCTTTCGAGATGGCCATGATCGGCTTGATTCTATCTCGCAAGCATGGAATCGGCCTCAATATTCAGGAACATGGCGATTTTTTCAGCGCTAAGTTCTGGCGCAACGAGAATATCAAGAATTTCTTGCGTTATTATCTGGGCATGTTCCTCATTCCTAAAGCGGACAGCGTCAGGGCGGTTTCCGAACGGATCAAGAATAATCTGATCAAAAATCTTCATGTCGAGGAAAGGAAAATCACGGTCGTTCCCGTTTATGTCGAATTGAACCGGCCCGAAGTTTCCGGCGTCGCGGAGATTGCCGAAAAATTGAAAGGCAAGACGGTTATAATGACTATGGCCAGATTAGTCAAGCAGAAAAATCTGCCGCTCATGATCCGATCGTTTTCCGATCTTGCCGAGAAATCGTCGGAAACCGTATTACTGATAATCGGCAAAGGACCTGAAAAAGAAAAGCTGAAAAATCTGGCCAAGGATTTGAAACAGGAAGATAGGATCATCTTCATCGATTGGACTGACGACATTTATTCGTATTATGATTTGGCGGATATTTATGCCTTAAGTTCGAACTACGAAGGTTGGGGCATGGTGATAATCGAAGCGGCAAGCTGCGGCTTGCCGATCGTTATAACTGATGTTGGTTGTGCCAATGAAGTCATAAAGAATAACGAAAGCGGATTGATTATTCCGATCGGTGACAGGGAAAAAATGGCGTCAGCGATGTCGAAGCTTATTTCCAGTAAGGAATTAAGAGATACTCTCGGAGCAACAGCCAAGAAAGCCATCATTAATTTGCCCGATCAGCAGAGGACTTTGGAGTTATATTCGGAGAGTTGGCAGAAAGCAATAAAGAAATAATCAAGATAACTATGAAATTATCCATAATCATTCCGGTTTATAATGAGAAGAAATCGATCGAGAAAATATTAGGATTGATCGAAGAGGTAGAATTACCCGATGTCGAAAAAGAGATCATCATCATCGATGATGGTTCGACCGACGGCACAAGAGAGATCCTGTCGCAGCTTAAAGAAAAATATTCAGTGATCTTCAAAGAGAGGAACGAAGGCAAGGGATCAGCCATCAGAGCCGGTTTCAAGGCCGCCACTGGCGATATGGCGATAATCCAGGATGCGGATTTGGAATATAATCCTCAAGAATATCCGGAAATCCTCATGCCCATAATCAATGGCAAGGCGGATGTCGTTTACGGTTCACGGATGATCAGCAGCAAGCCGCATCGCGTGCTTTATTTCTGGCATCTTCTTGGCAACAGGATTCTGACGACCTTCTCCAATATGCTCTCCAATCTGGCCTTGACTGATATGGAGACTTGCTACAAGGCGTTTGATAGGCAAGCGCTCGATTATTTGAAAGATCGGCTAGTGACAAGCGGCTTCGGCATTGAGCCGGAAATCACTGCCTTGGTGGCTAAGGGCAAATTCAGGATTTATGAAGTAGGCATTTCTTATGCCGGCCGGACTTATGAAGAGGGCAAGAAAATAAATTGGAAAGACGGCTTGGCGGCATTCTGGCATATAATAAAATTCAATCTGATAAAATAATCGCCATGAAAATATTGCTCATGACCCCTATTAATCGCAGTTATGTAGTCATGCCGAGCCTGGGGCTCGGATATTTGGCGTCCATTACGAGGGAATGCGGTCATGAGCCGGTCATTCTGCATTCTCTTAAGGATAAAATAAGCTTTGATGATTTTGAGGAATATCTTAGGCGGGAATCGTTCGATATCATAGGCATTCAGATGTTCACCTTTGATATCACGCCCGTCAAGAAGCATCTGGCGATCATCAAGAAAATCAATCCTCGGATAGTTACTGTTTTGGGCGGCGCGCATCCTTCCGGCGATCCGGAAAATGTCCTGAATGATTTCGGCGAGGCGGATTTCGCTTTCCGCAGCGAGGCGGAAATCGGTTGGAAGAAATTTTTGGAGCTTGTTGCCGCTAAGCGCAATGATTATGAAAATATTCCCAATCTTATTTGGCGCAGCAGCTCGGGCATAGAAATAAATCAGATTGATGTGGCGCATAATCTTGACGAATTATCTTTTCCGGCGTGGGATCTGATGGATCCGCGGTCGTATCCGGAAGCGCCGCATGGAGGTTTTTTCAAGAGTTTTCCTACGGCGCCGATTATAATCACGCGCGGCTGCCCGATGACCTGCACTTTTTGCGCCGGCAAATCAGTCACGACGAGAAGCATCAGATTGCGCAGCGCCAAGAATGTCATTGATGAAATGATTTTTCTGCGCGATAAGTTCGGCGTCCATGATTTTCTGATTGAGGATGAGAATTTCACTTTGCATCGCGATTTAGTCATCGAATTCTGCCGCGGCTTGATTGATGGCAAAACAGGTGTAACTTGGAGCTGTCCGTCAGGCGTCCGTTTGGATACGTTGGATTCCGATATGCTCAAGCTGATGGAGGAATCAGGCTGCCACTCTTTGTCTGTCGGGGTGGAATTCGGTTCCCAGCGCATCCACGATCTGACAAAAAAGCATTTGAATTTGGAAATAATCAGGCAGAAAGTCGCGCTATTCAAAGATACTAAAATCAAAGTGACGGGGTTCTTCATGTTCGGCATTCCTGGAGAAACAAAAGCGGAAATGCTTCAGACAATCAGATTCGCTAAAGAGCTCCACATAGATCGGGCGCAATTCAATAATTTCATGCCGCTTCCCGGTACGGAAATTTACAAGGAGCTTAATGCTTCGGGGAAATTGGCAATAGATCACGATCATTTCTTCGTCCATGATGTCGGTTATGTTCCGGCTGGCATGACGCGCGAAGAAATGAAAGATATCCAACGTTCGGCTTATCTGCAATTTTATTTGCGGCCGAAAATAATTTGGGGGTTAGTGAAGGAAATGTCGTCTTTGCGGCAACTCAGATGGCTGATAAGGAGATTTATGGACGCATTAAGTTAAAATATATATGAGCGATTATCGACTACTGATAATAACGCAAAAAGTGGATAAGAATGATCCAATTTTAGGATTTTTTCACAAATGGCTCGAAGAATTCGCAAAAAATTGCGAGAGCGTCGTTGTCATCTGCTTGTATCGAGGCGATTATGATTTGCCGGATAATGTCAGAGTATTATCTTTGGGCAAGGATCAGAAATCTGGCAGGCTTGCTTATCTGTATGATTTTTATCGTTTCATCTGGCAGGAACGGAAAAATTATGAAGCCGTTTTTGTGCATATGAATATCGAGTATGTCGTCTTGGGAGGATTGATGTGGAAACTGATGAAGAAAAAAATCGGCTTTTGGTATGCGCATAAGGCTGTCGGTTGTAAATTGAAATTTTCTGCTTTTCTGGCGGACGTGATTTTTACGGCATCGCCGGAGAGTTTCGGTTTGCCGAGCGCTAAGCTGAAGGTGATCGGCCATGGCATTGATGTTGATAGATTCAGGCCGGCAGAGCAGATTGAAAGCGGCAAAACTGAATCGGAAATAATTTTAGTCGGCCGAGTCAGCCGGATCAAGAATCAGCTGCTGGCGATTGAAGCCGCTGATATCCTGATTAATCGGAAAAAACTGGAAAATATAAGGATTACATTTATCGGTTCTGTGCTTACTGATGCCGACAAGGCTTATCAAGCCCGGTTGCTGGAAACGGTGGAAAAATTCAAAATTAATAATCATGTCAGATTTATCGGCAGCGTCACTCAAGAAAAACTGCCGGATTATTATCGGTCGGCTGATTTGAGCTTGAATTTATGCCCGACCGGCGGTCTGGACAAGGTTGTTTTGGAATCAATGGCCTGCGGAACGCCGGCATTGGCATTGAACAAAACTTTTGTACAGGTTTTTGGCGTTTACAAGGATCAGTTGATAATTCCTAACGCCAATAAGGAAGAAGTGGCGGAAAAAATACAAGGATTGCTAAGCCTCAAGGTGGAAGATCTTGCCGTTATGAGCCGCGATCTGCGAGAAATCGTCGTAAAGAATCATAGCGTGCGAGGATTGATTAAGAAAATCATCAGAGGTTATGAAAATTAAGAACAGGCTAAAAAGCGTATATTGCGGAATGATAAATCTGTTGCCGTTTTCCGGCAAGAGAGCGATTGTTTTAATGTATCATTCGGTAGGCGATAATGACGTTTTTTTCACAGTCAAGCCGGCTGAATTTAAAAAACAGATGGACTATTTGCACGATTATAAATTTAATGTTGTGTCTCTGCCTGTATTACAGCAGTGTCTCAGTCAGGGGGTTATTCCCGATAAGACAGTGGCGTTGACTTTTGATGACGGTTACGAGGATAATTTTTCGATTGTCTTGCCGATCATAAAAAAGCTCGGCTTTCCGGTGACGATTTTTCTGGCAACAGAATTGCCGCATCAAGGGGGTCAACTGACGCTTCTTAGTTATGAACAGATTAAAACGATGACAGAGACCGGTTTGGTAGATTTTCAGCCGCATACTGCGCATCACTTGAAATTAACGAAGATCCCGATTTCGGAAGCAGAGCAGGAAATTGTCGCATCCCGCGATTTTATCAGCCGTCAGCTGAATAAAAAATCAGCTTATTTCGCGTATCCTCATGGCCGCTATAACGATCAGATCATCGGATTATTGCAGCGGCTCGGCTTTCAATTGGGATTTACGGTTGAAAGCGGCTCAGTCAAGGCTGCTGATAATAAATTTCAGCTAAAAAGAAATTCTGTCGATTCATCAGTCACTATGGCTCAATTTAAAGCGATGGTTAAAATTGGAAGAGTTTAATTTTATGGTTATCTGTTATTTCGGACTCTACAATCCCAACTATAGCCGCAATAAGATCTTAATCAGCGGTTTGAGGCAAAATGGCGCAGATGTCATTGAATGTCGAACGGCTGCCAAGGGGATATTAAAGTATTGGGATTTGTATAAAAAACACTGGCTAATCCGTCACAAATATGATATTATGATTATCGGTTTTCCGGGTTTTCAGGCTGTAATTTTAGCTAAATTACTGACAAATAAGCCGATTATTTTTGATGCATTTTATTCGATATATGATTCTATGGTTGAGGATCGGCAAATCGTTGGCGCCAAAAGCCTGAGAGGGAAGTATTATTGGCTTTTAGACTGGCTGTCTTGCCGCTTGGCCGATTATGTCTTACTGGATACTGATGCCAATATCGGATATTTTGTCAAAGAATTCGATTTGCCGCGGGAAAAATTCATCAAGGTTTTTGTCGGCAGCGACGATAAAATAGTTTTCCCCCTGCCCCGAGAAAAAAAAGATTATTTTTTGGTCCACTTCCATGGCTCATTCATTCCCTTGCAAGGCGTGGAGTATATCGTTGAGGCGGCAAAGATTTTAGAAAAAGAAAATATCAGATTCAATATTATCGGACGCGGCCAGACCTATAAGGAAATTTCCAAGTTGGCGCAAAAACTTAGAATCAATAATATTAATTTCATCGAATCAGTCCCATATGCCGAACTGAAGGATTATTTGGCTCAAGCTGATGTCGTTTTAGGCATTTTCGGCCGGACGGAAAAAGCTAAGAGAGTCATTCCCAATAAAGTCTATGAAGGCTTGGCGGCCAAGCGGCTGGTTTTGACCGGCGATTCTCCGGCCATTAGGGAATTGCTTGCTGATAGCCAAAATGTGATCCTTTGCCGCATGGCTGATGCCAATGATTTAGCAGTAAAGATTTTAGCAATCAAAGAAGGTGAATTCGAAGCAGAAAAGATCGCTGAAAACGGTTATGGAATTTTTCAGCAATTATGCCGGCCGGAAATTTTGGCCAAGCTGCTTATGGAAAATCCATTCATGAAGGAATTAATGGCTAGGACGAAATAAATATGATAACAATCAAGCAAGATAAGGATATAATATTGATTTTGCCGCCCAAGCGATTGAAGGAGCATCGTTATTCTTTGGGTTTGATGTATATTTCCGGTTATCTGCGGGATCATGGTTTTGATAACCTTATCATCGATGGAAAAATATTAGCTGATCGAGGCTATCAATATGATAATAAGGAAAAAGCCAAAGGCGAAATCATTAAGGCGGTTTTAGAATTGAGGCCTCAGGTACTCGGCTTTACTGCCACAACGATGGAAATTGCCGAAGTTACTGAGATGAACCAGACAATTAAGAAGCAGATTAATGTATTTTCGATGATTGGCGGACCGCAGGCAACGGCCGATCCTGCTAGCGTCATTCAATCCGGCTTTGATGCGGCGATAATTGGGGAGGGAGAAGCGACGGCGTTGGAATTGATGCAGGAATTGCAGAAGGAACAGCCTGATTTAAGCCGGATCCGGGGCATTGCTTGGCTGAATCAAAATGGCGATGTCGTCGTTAATGAGCGTCGAGAGTATTTGGATTTGGCTGATTTCAGCCTGCCGGCCTATGATAAGGTGAATATGGAATATTATACTCGGATCTGGGATGATATCATCCGAGGAATTCCAATGAAAGCTGTGATGGTCATGGCTTCGCGAGGCTGTCCGTACGGCTGCACTTTTTGCGCCTGCAATCAGGTTTTCGGCCGTCATGTCCGATATCGCAATTTGGATAACATTAAGAAGGAAATATATTTGCTGAAGAATGAATACGGCGTGGAAGGCATCTGGTTCGCCGATGATACTTTGACGGCCAATTATGACCATGTCCGGAAAATCTGCCAAATCATGAAGGATTCCGGCTTGTACTGGGGCGCTCAATCGAGAATTGATCTGGTCAATGAGGATATCGTAAAATTAATGGCGGAGAGTGGCTGTTTGCAGCTTGATTTCGGCGTTGAATCAGGCAGCCAGCGGGTTTTGGATGAAATCATCGATAAGAAAATAAAATTGCCGGACGTGGAGAAAGCTCTTGAACTTTGCCGAAAATACGGCATCCGCAGAGAGGCTGGCTTTATGATCGGCTTGCCCGGTGAAACCAAGGCGGAAATGCAGCAGACCTTCGAGTTTGCCAAGCAGATCAAGGCTGATCATTATTCATTTAGCATCTTTACCGCTTTGCCAGGAACAAAGCTTTTCAATGATTTTTTTAGGGATCACATTAAGACCAGTGATTACGATAATTTCTCTTTTTTCCAAAGCCAGGATAAATTCAATCGATCGGGGGTCAGCGATAGCCAAGAATTGGGAAAGTTATTCGATTTTTGGCGCCAAGGGATTTTTGAAGGCGTGAAGAAAAGAGGCGTGGCTCATTTCTTAAAATTAGCAGTAATTTGGCTGAAGCTGGGCCACAAAGCCGAGCGGCTGGATTTTATTTTGTTCAAGGTCAAGCGCGCCGCGGGATATTATTTCGGCAAAATCTTAAAAAAAATATCGAAACGGTTTTATTTTGAAGGCGCTCGTCGCCCCGATTTCAAAAATATTGTCCGGCAGATGGATTATGACGGCTATTGGCGGGAGCGCGGCTTTAAGACTCGCAGCAAGCTGATGGAAAGAGAAGGGGTTTTTATGGATTGGATAAAATCCGGGTCTCATGTCTTGGACTTGGGCTGCGGCAATTCCCGCCTGCCTTACGAATTGAAAAATTCCAAGAAGTGCCAAGTTAGCGGTTTGGATGTTTCTGATTTGGTCATTGACGGCTTGAAGCAGAGCGGCATCGATGGCATAAGGGCGAATATTGAAGATAAGGATTTCCGGCTTGTCGGCCAATATGATTATATAGTCATTTCCGAGGTGTTGGAGCACATCAAATATCCGGAGGATCTGATAGATAAGATAAAAAATAATGCGCAGTATCTGGCGATTTCCATCCCCAATTCCGCTTTCTATCGCTATCGATTAGGATTGATGTTTACCGGAAGATTCTTTACCCAATGGATGACCCATCCGGCCGAGCACATCAGGTACTGGAGCCACAAGGATTTCTTGGATTGGCTGGAAGCGGTAGGTTTGGAAGTGTTGGAATTTAAATCATCCAATGGTTTTTATTTTAAGGATATCTGGCCCAATATGTTCGGCCACCAGATATGCTATCTTGCAAGAATAAAAAAATGAAAATAATCTATTTAGCTAATGTCAGGATGCCGACGGATAAGGCTCATGGTCTGCAGATCATCAAGATGTGCCAGGCTTTCGCTGTCCTCGGCCATGAAGTCGAGCTGGTTATTCCGCGCCGGCTCAATAATCTTCCGTCAGATCCTTTTGAATATTACGGCCTGGCAGGAAATTTTAAGATCACTCGATTGCCTTGCCTGGATTTGATTTTTATGGATAAGCTGGTCGGCAATCTGGCTTTTTGGCTGGCAACCATGACATTTTTAATCAGCTGCAAATCATATCTGCTGTTCAAAAAATATGATATTATTTATACGCGCGAAGAGCAGTTTTTTACGCTTGCCAAGCCGTCTTATTTGGAGTTGCACACTTTGCCGAAAAAGATAAGATTTTACCATCGGTTCTTTTGGCGCAGGTTCAAGAAGATTATTGTTCTGACGAATTATTTGAAAAAAATATTGGCAGAGCAGGGAATTGATGCCGGAAAAATTTCTGTAGCTCCAGATGGGGTTGATTTTGATGAATTCAATCTTGATATTTCTAAACATGATGCCAGGCAGAAGCTCGGGTTGCCGCAGGATAAAAAACTCATAGTCTATACCGGTCATCTTTATGGGTGGAAGGGCGCGCAAACTTTGGCGGATACGTCTCAGTATTTGCCGGCTGATGCGGTTGCGGTTTTTGTCGGCGGCACGGCTGAAGATGTCGAAAAGTTCCGGCAGACTAATATTGCTAAGGCCAATGTCTTGATTCTCGGTCAAAAACCGCATAGCTTGATGCCGTATTATTTAAAAGCTGCCGATGTTTTGGTCCTGCCTAATTCCGGCAAAGAAAAAATTTCGCAGTATTATACTTCACCGCTTAAGCTGTTTGAATATATGGCCAGCGGCGTGCCAATCGTTGCTTCTGATTTGCCGTCGCTTAGGGAAATTTTGAATGATGGCAATTCCGTCTTAGTCGAACCAGATAATGCCGAAAGGCTTGCCGAGGGCATTAATCGAGTTATGGCGGGTAAAGGCGCGGTTGAAATTACACGGCAAGCATTCATGGAAGCGCGGGATTATAGTTGGAATAAAAGAGCGGAAAGAATTATTAATTTTATCAAACAATGATATGTCTGCGATCAAAGAATTCTTAACAGCTAAAATCACGCGGAAAAAATTGGATGATTTCATTTATAAGTATCGCGACTCCGATAAGGTGGTATTGGATTTGGGTTGCGGCGACGGCAATTATAAGGATTTGTTTCCCAAGAGGATCGGCTTTGACCATCGGCCGGGAATAAATGTCGATGTTGTCGGTGATGCGCATCAGCTGCCATTCGAAGACGGAAAATTCGATATTATCCTTTGCACTGAAATACTCGAACACTTGCATTCGCCGCAGATTGCGATTAAGGAAATGGAACGGGTGCTTAAGCCGGGCGGGCTGCTGCTTTTGACTACAAGATTCGTTTTCCCACTTCATGACGTTCCCAACGATTATTATCGCTATACCAAGTACGGCTTGAGATTCCTGCTCAAAGACGGCTGGGATATCTTGGAATTTGAGGCTGAATCTTCGACCAAAGATACGATAGCCATTCTATTGCAAAGGATAGGATTCCAGACGAATATGATCGGAGGGCCGATTGCGAAACTGTTTCTTTTTTTGGCAGTGAAGGCTGTTATTTTCTCGCCTTCGCTGATAAAAAAAGAATATGGCGATATCCGCCATTCTCGAATCGAAGAAAATATCATGACGAGCGGCTATCACTTGGCGGCGAAAAAAATATAATAAGATATTATGGACTTAAAAATAAAGGATCTGATGAAAAAATATAAATGGCGGATAGCGATTATCAGCGGGTTTTTGCTGTCGCGGCTGATTGTTTTTGTGTCTTTTTGGCGGGTCGGAGTAGCGCGAGGCGGTTGGACTAATTTTTATAATCAGCAGGTAGAGCAGATACCGTCGATTTTGGCCATGAGGTTTCATGAATATTGCGATTGGCATCCGCCCCTTTATTATGCTTTTACTTCTGCGATTCTTTATGTTTCCGGAAATGAATGGCTTATCACTTTGGCTCAGATTTTATTGGGCCTCTGGGTTTTGTTTTTGGCTCATAAAATAGCAAGATTATTTTTCTCTGAGACCGTAGCCGGGTTCGCTGTGTTAATGATGGCCTTGGAACCATTATGGGCATGGCATAATATTTTGCTATTCAGTGAGAATCTTTCGGTGCCGCTGTTCCTTCTTGCGTTCTATTATTTTTTGAAGTTTATTAAGATGGGCAAAACTAATTATTTTTATTATTCAGCTATTGCTTTGGGCTTGGCCACGCTGACTCGGCCTAACGGATTATTAATGGCTTTATTATTCATTCTTTTGGCTTACTTTATTTTTTTCTTCAAGGATTTTTTGAAACAAGGCCAAATTATCAATATCACTTTAAAAAAGTTAACAGTAGCATCTTTGATTTTTGCAGTGCTTTTCGGAGCGATTATATCGCCTTGGATCATAAGGAATAAGATAGTCTATGACCGCTTTACTTTAGCTAATGTTCTTTCCACTAACATGTATTTTTACAATGTTTCCTACCTGCTTTCTCTGAAAAGGAATATATCCTATAGTAATGCGTGGCAGTGGGTTCATGAGCAGGCTTATAAGGATTTAGGCAAGAATGTCGGCGATAAGACTGATTGCCAGGTATACAGCAAAGAGCAGCTCAACCGCCAATTCGATTATTATCAGGCTGAGGCTAAGAAGTATATCTTGGCCGATCTGGGGCTGTATATGAAAATTCATCTATTCAAGACAATGCCTTATTTCTTGCAGCCGGGATATTTGGATATGTATTCGGCTTATACCGGACAGGCGACGAAAGCCGATTTCAGCAGCGCGCTGATGGCCGGGAATTTCCAAGCAGTTAAGGATTTTTTTTCACAGCTTAATCTTCAGCTGGTTTTGTATTTCTTAGGCATCGTCTTATGGGGCGCTTGTTCTTTTTCTTTATTTTTCTCTTTAATTTATTCGTATTTTAAGGATAAAGGAAAATTCATCTTTTTCTTTATTTCTTCAGCGGTTGTGGTTTATGAAGCTCTTTTGCTCTCGCCTTTTATTTCGGCCCGTTACCGTCTGCCGGTTTATGTTATATTCTTTGTTTCGCTCGTTTATTCCTTTTCGGAATTGCCGAATATTTTCCGCACACTCAGATTATTTGCCAAGAAAAGAATCAGACGCTATCCGGCTTTGTCGCGATTGCTGAAAAAAACCTATGATTGGCGTTCAGAGAAAAAAACATGGAAAAGGATTGATGAATTCTTGAAAAAAAATGAATTACCCTATACTAAAACAGTTCCGCCGCAATATATTATCGGCCATGAGCCGACTATCCGCTGCAATCTCAGATGCAAGATGTGCTATCAAGGAAAGACTAGGGCGTTGCGCAGCGACCAATTGTCCACCGAACAGATCTTGGAAATTTACGGCAAACTGAAGGGGCGGGCCAGCGAGATAAAATTGGTCGGCGGCGAGCCGATGGTCAGGCAGGATATCGGCGAACTGATCGCTTTTTGGGACGAGGCGGGAGTGCGCGTAATATTGCAAAGCAATTGCACCCTCATAAATAAATCAAATATTCGACAATTGGAGAAGCATAAGCATCTGACTGATATTTTGACTTCTTTGGACGGACCGCAGGAAGTCCATGACGCTATTCGCGGCGTGCCGGGAACTTTTGATAAGTTGGAGAAAGCTATGGCATTGATTAGGGAAAGAATGCCTGATGTGCCGATAACTGTTTTTGCCACCTTGCTCATCAATGATAATGTAGATAAATTTTATGAGTTGATAGATACGGTCAAGTCCATGGGCTTAGGCACGGTTAATGTGCTTTTCGAGCAGGTTTATTCGCGCGAAGAGATCGAGCAGACAAAGAATAAATTCAAGCTCTGGGGCTGGGAATCGGGAGTCGATTATCGCTTGAATACCCAGGAACGTAATCCCATATTTTTTGCCAATCTGGATGTTGTTGAACTGAAGAAAAAAATGGCTGCTATCAGGGATTACGGCTTGCAGCAAGATTGCTTCGTCAATTTCACACCATTCAATTTTTACAAGCATCTGGACCAGTACCTGGGCAAGGAAAAAATCGAGCAGGTCTTCTGCCTCAAACTGCTGGAGCCCGAGCTTAGGATCAGCCAGAAGGGCGATGTCGTCTGGTGCGATATTATTGAGAAATCATTCGGCAATCTTCTGGAAAAAACTCCGGACGAAATCTGGCTGTCGGAAGAATATCAGAATTTCAGGAAATATCTGAGTCAGCGTTCTTTGCCTACTTGTTCGCGTTGCTGCAAGGCTTTTTATTATAAATAATCGATCAAAATGAGGATATTCCTATTAGTCCCGAATTTCAATGAGGAAAAAAAATCAATCATGAATGTCAGGGCGCGGCAGCCCTTGTCAATGGCGATCATCGCATCCATGCTTAAAAACTCCGGCCATGGCATCAAACTGCTTGACGCTAATGTTTTGAATTTATCAGCTGAGCGAATTCTGCAAGCAATTTTTGATTTTGCGCCGGAGGCATTGATTGCGACTTCGACGCCGATTGATCGGTGGGAGTGCCCGAATTCTAATATCGAAAATATTTTCAAACTGATTAATCAGGCGGATGTAAAGTATAAGATTTTGGCCGGCAGCCATGGCACGACTATGCCGGAATGGGTTTTTGATAGCTGCAAAATCGATTTCATTATTCGGGGCGAACCGGAACTGGCGGCAGAAAAATTGATTGCCGCACTATCCCAAGGCGGGTCGTTTTCGGGAATCACCGGCTTGTCATATCGCGATGGCGGCAAGATTATTAATAATCCCATCGAAAGGATAACTTATTTGGACGCCTTGCCTCTGCCGGCTTATGATTTATTGCCCATGGACAGATATTCCAGCAATGATTATGCCAAGCCGTTTTCCATTATTATGGCGTCGCGCGGCTGCCCGTTCAATTGTGTTTTCTGCCTCAAGGCGATGATGCCGGGGCAGTATGTCGTCAGAGGCATTGATAAAGTCATTGAGGAAGTAGAACTGCTGATAAACAAATATCAGGTCAGATCGATTTTTTTTCAGGATTGGGAATTCTTTATCGATAGCGGCAGGGTAGAACAGATCTGTGAAGCCTTGATAGGTAAGGGACTTAAATTATCTTGGGGCGCCAATGCCCGGGCGACTGATATAATCAAATGCAAGGAAATAATGCCGCTCGTAAAAAAAGCCGGTTGCGTTAATATCAATTTGGGCATGGAATCAGCCAGCAACCGCGTTTTGACCGCGATAAATAAGAGGATTACTCAGGACGATTTGCAGCAGGCGATTGGTATTCTTAAAGCTAGCGGCATAAGCGGCGGTTATTGCGTCTTGCTGAATGCGCCGGGAGAAAATACTGAGACGATCAAGGAGACGGTTGATTTCATTGCCAAGAATGATTTGCAAGTCAAGCAATTTTTGCCGGTCATACCGTATCCTGGCACGATTTTGTTCGATCGGATAAACAAAATGTTTCCGAATAAAAAAATCAATTGGAATAATATAGAAAAGTACGCCGGACTGATTGACACGGGATTAAAGCCTTTTTGGAGTATGCTCTATTTAAGGAATTATAAACATCGCCTCAAATACGGCCGAGGTTACTTTTTGAAGCCGATTTTTTGGCGCGAAGTCGTCTTAAAGAAAATAATATGAGAATAGCCTTGATTTTTCCGCCTTCTCTTTATCAGACAAAGGAAACTATGCCGCCCCTGGGGTTAGCATGGTTGGCCGCTGTCTTGCGCAAGGAAGGTTATGATGACGTCTATATAATCGATAGCGTCATCAATAAATATGACAATAAAAGGGTGGTGGAAATATTGAAGGAAAAGGGCGCGGATATAATCGGGCTGTCTTTTGGCACGCAGAATCGCTTTTATGCCTTTGAATTGGCGAAGTTGATCAAGGAAAATTTTCCGTTAACGCCCCTGGTAGCCGGTGGCCCTCATCCGACTCTGACAGCCGAAGATACTCTTCGGCATATCAAGGCGATTGATATGATTGTTCGAGGAGAAGGGGAGGTGACATTTTTGGAGCTGGTTAAATCCATCGGTCGGAATGCTGATGTCAGTAGCATCAAGGGCTTGTCGTATCGCAATAGTTCAGGAGATATAATCCATAATGTCACGCGCGAGCCGATTGCCGATTTGGATAAGATGCCTTGGCCGGCCAGAGATCTGCTTCCCATCAATGAATATCGCCAGACCATACCGTTATCGTCAAAAATCTGCACTAGCATCATCAGCAGCCGCGGTTGCCCTTATAATTGCGTGTATTGTTCTACGGCCGAACAGTGGGGCCACAATATCAGATATCGCAGCGCTAAAAATGTCGTTGACGAGATCGAATATCTGTTGAAGACATATGAATTGGACGGCGTGGGATTTTTCGATGATTGTTTTACGATGAATAAGCAAAGAGTCATTGCAATCTGCAAGGAAATTATCGAAAGAAAGCTGAATGTCGGCTGGTGGTGCGAGGCGCGCGCCAATAATATCGATGAAGAAATAGTCGATTGGATGAAAAAGGCCGGCTGCGAGCATATCGCCATGGCGGCCGAGTCCGGCAGCGATGAAATCCTTAAAAAAATCAAGAAGGCCATCACGGTCGCCCAGGTCATTGCGGCGGTTAAGATCATCAAGAAGGCCGGAATAAAATTGAAAGTCTTCTTTATGCACGGCTTGCCCGGCGAGACATATCAGGATATCAAGAAGACCGTTTATCTGAGCCGGTATTTGGAGAATATATTAGGCGTCGAAGAGACGACTCAGACTCTGACTATGATTTATCCTAATACGGAAATCGAACGAGAAGCGAAAAAAATCGGAGCTTTGCTGGCTGATTTTTCTTGGGCGGAGATGTTCGAAGAAAAACGGTCGTATCCTCCGCTGGTGTCTTGCGTCAATGTGCCTATTTTCGAAGCCCCGGGCATGGAGTATGAAAAAATATTCAAATTTGCTCGTCGGGCGAAAATCGAATATTATCTGTCTCACCCCCGGTTTTCGTTGCGCAAATTATTGAAGAATAGGAAAAACATCATTAAGTGGTTTACCACGAAAACGTCCTGATCAATTATGAATATTCATAGGCTCGATTCGATAAGAAAATTATTCCTGCTGCCGTTCGCTCATCTTCTGCGCTTGTCCGGCATTCTGCGGCATCGGAAAAAAAGCGGCAGGGCCATAGCGGTTTTTTATACCGGCAAGCTGGGGGATATGGTTTGTCTGACGCCGGTACTAGAGGCGCTGAAAGAAAACAACAAGGATGCGAAATTAATTGTTTTCGCCAGAAGCAAATTCTTGGCTATTTGGAAGGATAATCCGTTCATCGATGAGAAAATCGGCTTTATCAATGAAAGGAATGCCGGAAGCCTTCGTTGGCTTCTTCGCCAGTGGCGGCTGCTTAATAAATTCGAATCAGTGGCTTATTTTAATTTGGTGAATAACTTTGAGGGCGGTATTCTGGGATTAACTTTTAAAACGGCTCATCGTTATTTAGTGACGACAAGATTGGACGGCCGCTTGAACCGGTTGCTTTATCCGTATTATTCGGTCAAGGATTATAAATTCGACCGCTCGATCAAGGAATTTTATTTTGAATTGCTTGGCGATGCCGGCATGAAAGTCGGAAATACTGTCAATAAGATATATTTTGCCGGCAAATCGGCTGAGGCGGAAGAATTTTTTCGCGCCAATTCTTCGGCGGGCAGGGTCGTTATCGGTTCCATTGTTTCTTCGGGCAAGGATTATAAGGTTTGGCCTAAGGAATATTGGATAGAATTGCTGAAAAAAATCCGTGCCGAATATCAGCCGGTTATTCTGCTATTCGGATTGAAGGAAGACGAAGCTGATTTGGAGTTGATTAAGCGCGAAGTCGGTGGCGATATTCATTTGCTTTTGGGCAAAGGCTTGGATGTTCTGCCTTATTACCTTAAGAAATGCCAGCTGTTTGTCAGTGTCGATACCGGCTTGCTGTATATCGCTGACGCGCTTACAGTGCCCGTTGTCGACATTCTTGGGCCGTGCGACGATAATAACCAGCGGCCGGAAAATAATTATCGCTTAGTCACTGATCGAGCGGTCTGCCGGCCGCAATGCAAAATGCTATTTAATGCAGGAATCGACGTGGCGGAGGTGAAATCGTGCTTTTTTGCTATTACGCCTGCGCAGGTTTTTGCCGCTTGCAGAGAGTTTTTGCCGCATTGATTAATTGCGCCTTTTCTGGTATAGTTTAACAATAATATACATAATTTAATTGATAAAATTATGCGAGTTTTGCTAATCCGGCCGCCGTGGTCAACAGAAAAATTTTATTTTCATGGTCCCAGGGAGCCGCTGGGTTTGGAATGCCTGGCTAGTTTCATAAAGGACAAGCATGAAGTCAAAATTATCGATACTGCTGCCAAAAAATGGCAGGAATCATGGCATGATCCGATGTTTCCGGAAGTCACGTTCCAAGGCATGGGTTTGGATCAGATATGGTCGGAAATAGAAGCGTTCAATCCTGATATAATCGGCTTGAGCTGGCTATTGCCGACTCAGACTCCCGGAGTCGAATTGATGTTCAAATTGATCCGACAGCGCGATTCTCGGATAAAGATAGTCGTTGGCGGGCCCAATCCGTCGGCAAATCCTCGGGCTATTATGACGCGTTATCCGGAAATTGATATAGTGGCTTACGGCGAAGGTGAAATCACATTGCTGGAGCTGCTGGATTCTAAGCTGTCCGATCTGGAAAAGATAAATGGCATCGCTTTCAGGCGCGAAAATGAAATTATCGTCAATCAGCCGCGAGAGCTGATCAAAGATCTCAATATTCTGCCGTTGCCTTTGCGCGATAAGGAATCGCTTCTGAATTTTTCCCGCGGACTTTATTACCAGTCGCTTGATTATTGGCTGAAAAAAATAATTCCTCAGAAGCAGTTGCGCGGATTTTTTACCGCGCTCTTGAGCGGTTTCAGGCCGCTCAATCAATTCTATTATTTTTTGCATAATCGTAAGCCTAGAACGGATCGGTTGCCTTTCGCTGACATTGTAACATCACGCGGCTGTCCGAATCATTGTACATTTTGCGCCATTCATAATACGTGGGGGCATTATTGGCGTCCTAGATCGGCGGAAAATGTCCTAAAGGAAATTGAGATCTTGGTCGAACAGTACGGCATTAAGCATATAAATTTTGTCGACGATAACTTCAATGCTTCCCGCGAAAGGGTTATTGCGATCTGCCGCGGCATAGTCGAGAGGGGCTATGACCTGACATTGTCCGCTCCCGGCATATTCGTGCCGACACTTAATGAAGAAGTCTTAGTTTGGCTTAAGAAAGCAGGCATGTATTCTCTCCGTATGAGCATAGAATCGGGCAATCAGAATGTCCTCAATAATGTCATCAAGAAAAATGTAAATTTAGTCCAAATTGCTGAAGCGGTGAAGATCTGCCGGAAAATCGGCATGCACAATGAAGGCTGTTTTATTCTCGGCGTGCCCGGAGAAACCATACAGACCATGAAAGATACCATAGCCTATTCCAAGGATACCGGTTTCGATCGCGTAGTCAAATTCATCTATCAGCCGTTTCCTAATACCGTACTCTATGATATTTGCGTCGCCAAAGGCTATCTGTCCGCGGATTATGATCCGAACCGCCTTTATGTCACTGGCAATCAATGCTACGTGCAGACCGAAGAGTTTTCTCCTAGCGATGTCCTGCGTCTAGCCAGGGAATAATGTTCGAGCCATCTTATGAAAATATTATTAATTTCGCTCAATCAGCAGGATGTGGAGGAGTTCAAGCAAGCTCCGACGGATATCAGCGCCTTAGGAGTCAGGTATCTTTCTTCATATTTGAAAAGCCTGGGCAGGGAAGTTGCTGTTCTTTTTTTAGCGAAGCCTTACGGCGAATTGGAAAACGCTGATGAGCTGGAAAAGATAAATGATCTTATAAATGATTACCGGCCTGATTTGATCGGCCTGAGCCTGATGTCGAATCATTTTTTTCGCGCCAAGGATATTACGCTGTCGATTAAGAAGAATTTTTCTGATTTGCCGGTAATTTGGGGCGGCATACATCCTACGATCGATCCTGAAAATTGCCTCGAATTCGCTGATATGATTTGCGTCGGAGAAGGTGAGTTGGCCCTGAAGCAGCTGACGGAAGATGATAATTTGAGCCGTTTCAGGGATTTGGCCATAACCGGAATCTGGCACAAGAAAGACGGGCAAGTCGTCAGCGGGGGCAAATCGGTCTTAGTCCGCGAGATTGATGAATTGCCATTTCCTGATTATGATCCGTCCGGCCACTACATCATTCATCAAGGCGAATTATTGCCCATGACTGAAGGCATTTTTCGCCAGTATTATCCGGCGGCGAGAGGCGATCATCGATTGCTGTCATCCCGGGGCTGTCCTCACGCCTGTGCTTACTGTTGCAATTCTGTTTTTCGAAATATTTACAGCGGCGTATTTCTCCGCCGGCGCGCAGTCAGCTGCTTGATTGATGAAATGAAAGCGGTTAAGGAAAAATTCAGCTTTGTCAGTTCTTTCAAAATAATGGATGACAGTTTCGCTGTCAATGATATCGAATGGATGCGGGAATTCAATCGACTTTATAAATCGGAAGTCAACCTGCCATTTTTCTGTTTGACTAGCCCGACCACTATAGATTCCGAAAAATTGGAATTATTAATGGATGCCGGCTTGGATATGATCCAGATGGGCCTGCAGAGCGGCAGCGATAGGATTAACAGCGATGTGTATCGTCGGCAAGCCAAGGCTAGCCAGTTTTTGTCCGCTATGGCGATATTGGAAAAATATCGCGGCCGCCTGAACGTCATTATCGATGTCATCTTGGATAATCCGTATGAGGATGAGGCCAGCCTGCTGGAAACGATTGATGTGCTCAATCAGATCAAGAAGCCATTTCATCTGTCTTTATTCTCCTTGGCTTTTTATCCCGGAACAGAATTATATCGCCGAGCCATGGCAGATGGCTATTTAACGGATGGTCAGGAGTATTTGAAAAAGCAATTTCATCAATTGAAGAAAAGCTATCTGAACAGGGTGATTTATCTGATTCCTCACGTCAAAAAAAGATATATTGAATTATTTGCCAAGCGGCGCCATAATCCCGTTGTTCGGCTGGCAGTTGCCATGATCTATTTCGCCCATAAGAATAAGAATAAGATTCCTCGCCCATTGCTAAGCGTGTTATTGGCAATTAAGAGGATATTAAATAATCAGCGCGCATAATGAAGGAATTTTTTAACAAAATCAAGTCGTCTGCAGATTATTTTTGGAATATGAAATTCGTCCGAGACGCTCTTATATTGCAATGGGGTTCTTTTTGGGATTTGGGCTTATCATTAATAGCTTCTGTCATTTATGCCCGGTTGCTTGGCGTCGGAACTTACGGCGATTACGCTTTAGTTTTTGCTTTAGCCAGTTTCTTCGGCCTTTTCATGGATTGGGGCACGGGCTATGCCACCTTGACCTTGCTTGCTGAAGCTTATGCCAGGAAAAGCCGTCAGGACATTAAGGATATAATCACTTATTATTTCAAGCTGAATGCGATCATTATTGTGACTTTTGGTTTGGCGGCGATAATTTTCTCTCCATGGCTGGCGCAAATATTTTATCATAATCCGCTTATCGGCGATTTGGCGCGGCTTATCGTCATTGCATCACTCAGCCAGATTTTTTTCAGCTTGGTGACTATGCTCCTGCAGGTGATGAGGAAGATCAAATATTTGACGATTATTGAGAATATTAATAAATTTTTTTCCGTTTTCCTGCCTGTGGTTTTGGTTTTAGCCGGCTTTGGATTGGCTGGAATCGTTTGGGGATACTTGATTATTGCGATCTGCGCCCAGTTGTTTTCCGTCGCTGTTTATCGCAATTATGCCCGCCGCAACGAGCTGGTGCCGACATTGCGCGATATCTTGTCTAATTGGCATGCCGTCAAAATCAAGAAATATTTTAATTTCGGCTTTATTATGGCCGTAGATAAGAATATCGCCAATCTATTCGGCATTCTGCCGCTAATAATCCTAGGTTATTTCACTTCTTCTTCTGACGTTGCTAATTTAAAAATCGCTTTGGCTTATCTGGCTTTGCCCACAATTTTTATCAGTCCCATCAGCCGCCTATTGCAGGTGCAATTGCCGAAAGCTTCGGTGGTCGGAGCCAGGGATTTGAAAGTCAATTTTTATAAGTCATCGTTTTATGCCGGCTTGATATTTTTTTTCATAGTTTTAGGATCTTTAGTTGTTGCGCCGTATCTTATTAATTTCGTTTATGGTTCTGATTTCGGCCTTAGCGTTAAATTGGTTTATCCGCTTGCCCTGAGCGTTATTTTTTCTGGTTTCATGATCGGCTTGGGATCATTTTATCGCACAGTAAATAGGAATTTTCATTCTATCCTAATCAGTCTTACAAATTTGATTTCCGGGTTAGCTTTGTTTTTAGCGGCCTTAAGGTTTTTTTCGCCGCTGGAGAGCGTCGTAATCATGATAATTTATTGGTCGTGTTTTTTTATTATTGCTCATTTAATATATCTTCGGGTTTATTTCAAAAATTTAATCAAGAGTTGAAATATGAAAATATTGCTTGTATTGGACGATTTCCCCCCAGTAACTTATACCGGACAATCTATTGTAGCCTATAATTTAGCCCAGGGCTTATTAAGGAGCGGTCATGAGGTTATAGTTATCACGAGTGTTCAAAATAAATTAACGGCTGGTTATAGCATTTATGACGGGATTGGAGTTCACCGGATTTTTTCTGATTATAATGATCGTTTTCATGATATTTTTTATCATTATATAAGTATTTATAATCCTCAGATAATTCCTGAATTCAAACGTCTAATTGCAGAAATTAGACCAGATGTCTGCCACTTCCATAATGTGCATGGCTATATATCGTATTATTGCTTTAAATTAGCTAGTAAGCATTCCCGAAGTGTTTTTTTGACGGCGCATGATTTGTTGCTTGTCAGTTATGGCAAGATGTGGCCGAAAAATGGGAATTGCTTGTATAGGTTAAGATTTTGGGATAATCTCTTAAGCGCTCGAAAAAGATATAATCCTTTCCGCAATCTGTTCATTCGGCATTATCTTCGATATGTGGATAAGATTTTTTGCATCAGTCAGGGACAGAATGAAATTCTGCAATTGAATGGCATCAAAAAGACTGAAACGATATATAATGCCATAAATACAAATGAATGGCGAGCTAGCGCAGAATCGGTAGATAGATTCAAGGAGAAATTTAATTTGTTGAGAAAAAAAATAGTTTTATTCGGCGCGCGTTTAAGCGAGGCTAAGGGCGGGGAAGCGATAATCAGGGCGATGTCGATTGTGGCAAAAGCCGTGCCCGATGCGGTTCTAGTCGTAGTTGGCAAGTCTGACGGATATGCTGATCAGATGATGGATCTGGCTAAAGCCGATAGCATCAATCAGAAGATAATATTTACTGATTGGCTCAGTCGGGAGGAAATATGCTCCGCTTTTTTTGCCGCTAATGTCTGCGTGACGCCTTCAATTTATTTTGATCCTTTCAATCTGTTCAATATCGAGTCGATGGCAGCCGGCAAGCCGGTCGTCGGTACCTGCTATGGCGGGACTCCAGAGATAGTTGTTGACGGCGTAACCGGCTATATAGTTGATCCGTTAAAAATCGATATATTCGCAGGCAAGATCATTGAGTTATTGAATAATCATGAAATGGCTGATATGTTCGGCCAATCGGGACATCAGAGGGTGATAGAATATTTTTCTATTGGCGGCCAAGTTGAGGAAACCCTCAAGCAGTATGATAGCTTTATAAACGTTTGAATTTTTATGTATATATTCCAGCCGGATAGGTTCTTATTAAGAAATCAGGTGTCGTCTGCCTCAAGGTTTTTGAGCGGAAAAATATTGGATGTTGGCGCAGGCGAAACCGATCGTTATGGCGAATATTTTCCTGGGTCAGAAATTATTCGGATGGATGTGCGCGAAGGCGCAAATATAGATATTGTCGGAAGCGCGGACAATATTCCTTTTCCTGATATTTTTTTTGATTCCATTTTGTGCACTCAGGTGTTTGAACATCTGCCGAATCCGCAAAAGAGCGCCAGTGAATTATTCCGCGTTCTGAAACATGGAGGATGCGCCATAGTGACAGCGCCGCAAATGAATGAGCTCCATGATGAGCCGCACGATTATTTCAGATATACCAAATACGGTTTAGAAAGGTTATTTTCCGATGCCGGTTTTACGATAGTCGAATGCTTGCAACGCGGCGGATTTTATTCAACGATAGCCCAAATGCGCATTCGCTATTTGTTTGATCGTTATCGGTTGCATCAAAGGCCTTTATTGGGTATTATTATGGCTAAGTTCATAGCTGTTTACGGCCGGATAATGTTGTGGCGCGATGACAGGGAAAAAAATTCCATTGCTAATAGGAGGCATGCAATTGGCTGGTGCGTTGTTTTAAAGAAAAATTAAATAATTTAACCATAGAACTTAATAATTAATTAAAAGCGTATGAAGGTTCTGTTTATAAATCCGCCGGGATGGAATTTATCTGGTCAGCACGATACTATGCACCCAGTTTTGGGCATAATGTATTTGGCAACAATTTTGGATCGGGCCGGGTATGATTCAAAGGTGATTGATGCTGAGGCATTAGTCTGGACATGGGATCAATTAGCCCGAAGAATTGCCGAAGAAAAACCCGATGTCATTGGTTTGACTTCGACCACCTTGGCTATGCCGGCTCTCTATAAAACGGCCGAAGTTTGCCGTCAGGCGTTGCCTAACGTAAAAATTTTAGCGGGCGGATATGGTCCCACTCTCGAGCCGGAAAAAACCCTGAATGAGTGCCGAGCAATTGATATTGCTTGTTTGAGAGAGAGTGAAATCAGCTTAGTTGAGTTAATCAAATGCCTGGAGGTAGGCGGGGACTTGTCTGCAGTCAAAGGGATTGCTTATAGGAATGAAGCAGGAATGCCGGTCAGAAATGAGTTGCAGAGGTATGTCGAAGATTTGGATTCCATTCCCTTCCCGGATTATAATCTATTAGAGCCTAGTTTTTCCAGTTTTAAAGGCATGCATGGCGAATATGATGAAATATCCAGTCCGAATGCCATGGTTCTGGGCTCAAGGGGCTGTCCGCATCGTTGTATTTTTTGCTGTTGCAATACCGGATCGATTCCAAGATTCCGAAGTCCAAAAAATATTGCGGACGAGATAGAAATGTATAAGAAAGACTTGAAAGTAAAATCGATTTTTTTTGATGATAATGAATTCATTGGCATGACGCCCGGCCAGAATAAATGGGTATCTGAAATATGCGATGAAATTATTAAACGGGGATTGGATGATTTGCGCTATATTTGCGTAGGCCGATGCTCTAAATTCGTAGAGCTTGGAACATTAAAAAAAATGCACCAAGCAGGCTTTCGCTGGATTTTTCTCGGGGTAGAATCGGGATCACAGAAAATTTTGAATCGGATTCAGAAGGATTTGACCATTAATGACATCAAATATACATTCAATATCGTAAAACAATCCGGTCTTAAGTCATTGATGTTTATTATGACTGGATTTCCGGACGAGACTAAAGAAGATTTTAATTTGACCTGTAAAATTATTGATGAAGCTAAGCCTGATAGGGTCTCGATTCATATAGCGACTCCGATGCCTGGTTCAAAGCTGTGCGCTGAATTATCGGCCAATGGCCAGATAGATACCTTTGACTATTCTTTATATAACTCGAGGGGAAAAGCTGTCCATCACACTAATACTATGACTAGCGCGCAGATAAGGGCGGGGTATCAATATTTGCTTTTTAGGTATGAATTGGGATTATGGCGTTCATTTTTGCATATTAGCAAATTGCTGATATCAAATCCAAAGTATTTTGGCAGAGTTTTTGATCGAATAAAGACATTATTCAGCTTTAAATAAATGATCTTCAAATGTCGTTAATATTTTATATGAGAATTATGGGAATCATAAAGCGTCCAGCTTTAATCCTGGTATTTTTGGTTTCAGTATTTTTGGCAGCCGTCGCCTTCTGGTATTCGCCAGTCTTGTTTAAGGGCAATTCGGCCGAGCCGATGAATGCCGATCAGCTTGTTCTGGCCAGGAATTATACTCAGACTGGCGTTATCGGCAGCGAAAGCGAGCTGAATGTCGTCTTGGCTCCGGAATTGGTCCGTCTATCAGCCAAGCCCAGCACATCCGGCAACAGGTTCACGGTCTATTCTTACGCTGCTATATTCAAACTATTCGGATGGCAGAATTGGAATAATCTTGTCTTGATTTCAATTATTATTACTGCTTTAAGCTTAGTATTCTTCACGTTGGCCGCATATTACGTATTTGGTTCCGGAGTTGCACTGATTTTTCCTTTCATTTTTATTTTTTTGCCCTTCAATCTGCAGATTGCTCAAGGCGTTGCCACATACGAATTCGCTCTGCTTTATTTTTCCCTGTTTACGGCCATGTATTTTTTCGGTCGTGAAAGAAAAAGAGCTGTCGTTTACGGCGCTTTGGCCGGATTATTTTTAGCTCTGGCATGTTTGTCCAAGGAGGCATTTTTTATATTCATGCCGATTTTATTCTTTTGGCAGATGTGGAAGAGGCGATTTAAGGAGCTTTTGGCAGTATTCATTCCTGTCGGGGTTATTTTAGCGATTTTTTGGCTGCCATCTATGATAGGCTTCGGCCCGGGAAACGATTATTCCAAACTTTTCGTGGAAAAGGTTCAGGCTGAAAATCAATATTCAGATTTTTGGTATTATGCTCATCTTTTTCCCGATCCCTATTCGTATCATTTCAATCATCAGCAGACGATTGAAAAATTGAATCAGGATTTGGCGAGCAGAGATTCTAATCTGGTCTATAAGGTTGATCGACTCAAACTTGGCAAGAATCTCGGCTTGAGATCGCTAAATTTTTCTGAATGGTTGGCTGTCGGATCATTCAATCTGATCGCGCATGTTTCAAAATATTTTACGATTGAATTCATGGGCGGTCCATTGATCTTCCTGCTGATGTTTCTGGGTTTTTTCGAGCTTCGCAAGAAAGATAAGAATACCTATCATTTATTCTTATTTTGGCTGATAAGCGCTCCCATCTTGATTAGCTTCGTCGTGCTTGCCATTCGGAATCATCTGATGGATTTCGGTTTTGCTGTTTCCGCTTTAGTCGCTCTAGGCTTGATCGGCCTGGCTTCGGCGATCAGTGGAAAATATTTCTCCGGCAAATACGCCCAAACCGCCTGTTTCTTACTGTCTGTATTGGTTGTTTATAATCTAATCTTGGCCGACCATGTTTATCTTGGCAGAGGTTATGACAATAATACCAATCTCGGCTTGGAATATTTGGCGGATAAAGTTTCAGCTTATAACTTGCCGAGCAATGCGGTCATAGCTGTCGGAATAAGAAGCGCTCATCCTATTTTGAATTATTTGACTGGCAAATCAGTTGTTTATTTTAATCCGGAGACTATTAATTTTTTAGTCAAGGAAAACAAGCTGCAGGATGCTTTTGATAAGTTCGGAGTTAAGTATATTGCCGGATATGATAAGGAATTATCAGATTTGATAATTAAAAGCAGCGCGGTTGAAAATTTAGCCGATTGGGTTGATCCAGGTGACCTCGAGATTCCCGTAAACGATACTAATGGCTGGCTCCTGAATCTTATTAAATAAATGAATGATAACGGCGATTATTGCCTAATGTCATATTATGTGGTAGTATTTTGAACATAATATGGTGTGATTTAGGGATTTTTAATTTATTTATTAATGAAATTATTACTAATAAATCCGCCAAGGCATAATGAAATTGTGGCGGACAATCCGACATTTATTGATGAAGAAAGGGGTCATAATCCGCCCTTAGGACTTTTATATTTGGCTAGCTATATTAAGCAGAACAGCAACCATCAAGTTTATGTTTTGGACGCACAGGTTGATTGCTTGGGTTATGATGATGATTTTTTAAAGCGCATTGAAGATATCGGTCCCGATGTTGTTGGTGTTTCCGCAATGACTTTTACCTTGATTGATGTTTTAAAAACGATTAAATTGGTTCAAAAAGTTAGCAAGAAATTTGATAGAAAAATTATTACGGTTTTAGGCGGGTCTCATCCGCATTTATATCCCGAGGAAACAATATGTTTGGAAAACATCGATTTTGTAGTTAAGGGTGAGGGAGAAGTTTCTTTTCTTAAGTTATTGGAAGCTCTTGATGGAAATGGTAATTTTTCTGAAATAAAAGGTTTGGTTTATAGGAAAGATGGGCAAATATTTAATAATCCAGTCGGCGATCTCAATGAAAATTTAGACGGTTTGCCCTTTCCAGATCGCGAGCTCTTGCCGGTGAATAAATACAACTCGCTATTGGGCGCCGGCAGGATCGTTACCACCATGATTACAAGCCGAGGCTGTCCTTTTCAGTGCTCATTTTGTAATCGTCCGCATTTGGGCAAACGTTTCAGATATCATTCGGCTCTTAGGGTTGTAGATGAGATGGAGGCTTGCATAAAAATGGGGATAGAAGAAATATTGATTTATGATGATACTTTTACCATCAATCGTCAGCGGGTATTGGATGTTTGCAGTGAAATAAATAAAAGAAATCTTAAATTTATTTGGGATATCAGGGCTCGAGTGGATACGGTAGATGCGGAGGTTTTAAAAGCCTTGATGTCTGCGGGCTGCACTAGGATTCATTTTGGCGTTGAAGCTGGTACGGAAAAAATATTACGTGTTTTAAATAAGGGCATACATCTCGATCAGATAGAAAAGACATTTAAAATTGCGAAAGAACTAGGTTTTGAAATTTTGGGCTATTTTATTATCGGCGCTCCAGAGGAAACCAAGGAAGATATTTTGGCGACGATTAAATTTGCCAAAAAACTTAATCCCGATTATGTGCATATAACTATTTTGACTCCCTATCCGGCAACAGAAATCTATGCTCGAGCCTTAAAAGAAGGGGTCATTGACCATGATTATTATTTGGAATTCGCCCGTCATCCTGAAAATGGGGTAGAGATCCGTTATTGGGATAAAGAATTAAGCAAGCAGGAATTATTTGGCCTACTGGGGAGGTTTTACAGGGAATTTTATGGACGTCCGTCTTATATTTTAAAACAGCTGTTGAAGATTAGATCAGTTAAGGATTTATTAAAAAAAGCTAGGGCAGGTTATAAAATTTTAAGGTGAATTATGAATAAAAATTTCATTCAAATTACTAAAGATTTTATTTGTTTTCCATTGCTGTTTTTTATTAGTCATGATGCGGCAAGGAAGCTTGGCATAACATCGCTTCAAGATGAAAGGTTTAATGTTTGCATGCCATTTTTAAGCGGCAATGTTTTGGATGTAGGCTGCGGAAAGGATAATAATTTTATTAAACGGATTGGTTATGGCGTAGGCATTGATCCTTACTTTTCCGACGGTACAAATATGCGCGTCAAGGCCGAGGATATGGATTTCGGCGATAAGAGTTTCAAAACCATAACAATGATGGGAACATTGCGCTATATTAAGAATAGACAGAAGGCGATGGAACAATTGAGCAGGGTCTTGGATGATGATGGTTTTTTGCTGGTTTTAGAAAATCATCCCCTCATGAATATGGTTCGGCATGCTCTGATTAAATGGTGGAATCCTTATGTCGGCATGGAAGATGTTATTGGTATGAAAAAAAAGGATATTGAATTACTGGCAAATGGAAATAATTTCATGATTATAGCGACAATTCGTTATGTTTATGGATTGAGCGTCATGTATGTTTTGATGAAAAAAACCATAACACCATAATATGCAGTTGCCTCTGGATAATAGTAATTTTTTTCATAAACAGAAAAAATTCTGGGAGAGTTCTGAAATTAGGAACCGGCGAACTCCGGATCACCCCGTTATACGCGCTTTTGCCGAACCGAAAATAAATTTTGTCTTGGGGGAGTTATATAAATTTAATGAAAATGTAAAGAATTTAGAAATGCTTGACGTCGGATCCGGTAACGGCTTCTTATCGTATTATTTTGAAAAGGAATTTAAAAGTATAACATGTACAGATTTCTCCCAAGCAATTTTGGATATCAATCCATGTAAAAATAAAATTTTAGCCAAAGCGGAACACTTGCCTTTTCCTGATAAAAGCTTTGATGTGGTTTTCAGCTCTAATATCCTTCATCATCTTAGCGATCCTATTGTAGCTCTAAAAGAGATGCGCAGGGTTGCGAGGAAATTCATGATTATTTCTGATGTCAATAGAAAGAATTTCGTAATGAATGCCATAGGGTTGATAAAGAATGAAGAGCGTGGAATTGCAAAATTGCCCATTGATTACATAGATGAATATTTTAATGATTTGGGCTTGGCGATAGTTGCCCGGAAGGATTTTGGCCTTATTTTACCCAATATAACAAATAAGCATATTTTGCCATTGCTGGCATTCCTTGAACGAAGGAATTTTTTTACTCCATTGTATTCTATGGCAATTGCAAAAATATCTGATGAAAATGAAAAAAAATAAAACTTATTCAATATTGCTAAGATTGATCGGCTTTTCAGTTTTTGCTTATATTCTGTTTAGCATTGATTTTCAATTGCTGGCAGAGCGGATTTTAGGCATCAATATAATATATTTAATCATCGGCTTCATTTTGACTTTAGGAGTAGCTGTGGCTAAAGCGCTGAGGTGGCATTCGATCCTGAATTCATTGGGCATAATGATCAGTAAATTTTTGTCAATCAAACTTTATTGGCTTGGGTTATATGTCGGAATTATTACGCCGGGAAAGATAGGCGAAGTAATCAAGGTATATTTTTTAAAAGCTAAAGGATTCAGTTCTGCTAAATCTTTGCTTAGTATAATAATTGATAGGTTTTTAGATATGCTTGTAATAGCGGTTTTGGGGGGCGTTGTCACTTTATTTTATCTGCGTTTTATGGCGCTGCAAATAATTATTTTGAGTCTGGCGATTATTTTGTTCTTTGGGCTGGCGTATTATTTGTTCAATAATAAAAGCAGATTATCAAAATGGCTGGATGATTTTCTTAAAGAAAATATTAATGATAAATTTTATGGCTACTTCGCTTCATTTTTCGGGGCATGTTCAGAATTAAGAAATATCAAACTCGGATATATCGCGGTATCTTTTATATATTTAGTGATTAGTTGGATGTTGTATTATGGCGCTAATTATATGATTGCTTTGTCCCTTCATCTCGATATTTCTCCGATGCTGCTATTGGCGGCGATTATTGCGGCTATAATTTCTTCGCTTTTGCCGATATCAATAGCCGGCATTGGCACGCGGGACGTTTCCATCATTTATGTTTTTTCTTCAGCTGGCATAAGCAGGGAAACAGCGATTATCTTTTCATTTTTTGTGTTAGTTATTGATTTGCTGGCTGTGTCATTCGGGCTAATCCCGTATTTGAGAGAGTCATCGCTGATTGCTCGGGCAAAAGAGGCGGATATTGAAGTAATTTAATTGTCCGCATATAAAATTTATACTATTATGAAAGTTTTATTTATAAACCCCCCATTTACCGAGTATGCCGGACTTGAAGGCCACGGCGGCAAAGCTTTGCCGCTTAATCTGGCTTATTTGGCCGCATATTTGCGTCGAGAGCGGCCTGATGTGGAAATCAGCGTTTTGGATTGTGAAGCTAAGGAAATGCATTACGAGCAGATTAGGGATGAGATAAAAAAGATAATGCCTGACGTAGTCGCCATTACCGCTCCAACCCCGGCTTTTGCGCAAATATTGGAAGTATGCCGGATCATCAAGGAAATTTCGCCACAAATTGTCACAGTATTGGGCGGCCCGCATCCGACTGCTTTGCCGAAAGAAACTACGGCAGAAAAGAATATCGATATTTCGGTGGTTTTTGAGGGTGAAATTACTTTTTCTGAAGTAGTGAACGCTTTGGACAAGAAGCTTCCGTTAAGCGATATCCAAGGCATTGTTTTCAAAGATGAGCAGGGCAATATTATTCAGACGGTGGCTCGTCCGCCCATCCAAGATCTGGATTCGCTGCCCTTTCCGGCGCGCGATCTTTTTCCGCTTCATCTTTATTTGCCGCCTCCGACTAAGCGGATGAGTGATAAGAAGTCCGGCAACATGATTACTTCTCGAGGCTGCTGTTATCAATGCACTTATTGTATGGCCTCATTCATGTGGCAGCGTAAAGTAAGATTGCGGAGCATCAAGAATGTGGCGGATGAGATAGAAGAGTGTTTGAATAAATACGGCATCGGCGAATTTAATTTTCATGATGAGTTATTTACGATAAGCAAGCAGCGAACGGTTGAATTTTGTCAAGAAATTATTAAAAGGAAATTAGATATCGCCTGGGTCTGCATGGTCAGGGTCGATTATGTCGATAAGGATACTTTGGATTGGATGAAGAAGGCCGGCTGCAAGAAATTGATGTTCGGCTTCGAGTCCGGTTCGCAGATGATTTTGGACCTGATGAAGAAAAGAGTCGCCTTAGAAAAAGCCGAAGAAGCCGTAAAACTGGTAAAAAAATCCGGTATTCAAACGGCAGGAAATTTCATGATCGGCAATATCGGCGAGACGGAACAAACTATCAGGGAGACAATCGCCTTGGCAAAAAAATTGAACACCGATACTATGGCATTTTTTGTCGCCAGCCCGTATCCCGGGACGGAATTTTATGATATTGCGAAGGAAAAAGGTTATTTTCGGAAGAATTTTGAGTGGAAAGATTTTACGCTAGTCTCTAATAATTTGCCTCCGTTGAATTTACCCGGTTTGCCGGCGGAAAAGATACTTGAATGGCAGAAAAAGGCCTATCGTGATTATTACATCCGTCCCGCTTATATTATTCAGAAAATCCGCAGTATCAGAAGCATGGTTGATATTAAGAATCTTTATAATGGCGCAAAGCTTTTTCTGCGTCTGGAAAAATAATATATTTTATGAATGATAAAATTGAAAAAAAACAAGTCAGCATAGTCATACCTGCCTTCAACGAAGAAAAAGGCATAACTGCGTCCTTGGCAAAACTGCTTGAAGTCATGAAAGCGACTGACATTGAGTTTGAGGTGATTGTGGTCGATGACGGCTCCAAGGATAAGACGGCGGAAATTGTTGCTAAACTTGACCCTGCAGAAATTAATGTTATCCTCCAAGAAACTAATCGCGGTTATGGCGCGGCGCTTAAAGCCGGCATCGAGCAGACGAAATTCGATCTTATTGCCATTACTGATGCCGACGGCACTTATCCGTCCGATCGTTTGCCGGAATTGATCAGATTGATGGGCGATTATGACATGGTGGTCGGCGCCAGGGTTGGTGGCAACGTCCAGATTCCATTATTAAGGCGGCTGCCTAAGATGATATTGAATAAATATGCCAATTATTTAGTCAAATATGAAATTCCTGATCTAAATTCCGGTTTGCGGGTATTCAGGAGGGATATCTATAGGAAATTTAGGAATTTGCTTCCTAGCGGCTTTTCTTTCACCTCGACAATTACGATGGCGATGCTTAGCAATAGTTATCGCGTCAAGTATGTTCCGATCGATTATTATAAAAGGGAGGGCAAGTCGAAGATCAAGCCGGTCCGCGATACGATTAATTTTTTCAAGCTGGTTTCCAAGATTACGCTATATTTCAATCCATTGAGAATATTCGTTCCTGTTACTTCCATTCTTTTATTACTTGGCCTGCTATTATTAGGCTATGACGTATTCTTTGCCGATAATATAACAGATAAGACCGTTTTGGTTTTATTTTTGGGCATGCAATTTGGCTTGATCGGCGTTTTGGCTGATATCATAATCCACCAAAGGGAGGCATAACTTTTAAACAATAATATAAAAATATGGCGTTTGCGCCGCATCCGCGCTCGCGGATTTATACAACCATCAATAGCTACTCATCATTTTTGTCTGAGCTGATTTCGGGAACAATAATAAAGGGCGATGACGTGGAGAAATTTGAGCAAGCCTTGGCGGAAAAATTGGGCATTCCTTATGTTGTTTGCGTGCCGATGGATCGCGTCGGCATCTATTTGGCCGTTAAGAATCTGGTTAAGCCGGGACAGGGCGTAATCATGTCTCCTTATACGATCGCTGATGTGGTGAATATGGTAATCTGCGCCGGCGCCAAGCCGGTTTTCTGCGACATTGAACAGCGTTCCTGCAATATTGATTCAACTAAAATTGAGCAATTAATCGATGATAATACTGGAGCGATATTGATAACGCATTTGCATGGCATCGCTGCTCCGGCGGAAGAAATATTGGATCTCTGCAGAAAGCATAATTTGCCGCTGATTGAAGATGCTGCTCAGGCATTCGGCGCGAGAGAGAATGGCAAGATGCTGGGAACTGTCGGGGATGCCGGCATCTTCAGTTTCGGCATGTATAAGAATATCAATTGCTGGTATGGCGGCGCAGTCGTTTCCCGCAACAAGGAATTGATCGATAAGATCAGGGCCGAGATCGGGCAGTATGGATATCAGAGTCCGAAATTCATTGCTAAGAGGATGCTGAAGGGCATACTGACGGACATTCTGACTCTGCCGTTATTATTCAAGCCGCTGGTTTTTTGGATATTCCGTTTCGGTTATCTTCATGATGTTAAAGCGATTAATAAGTATGTCGAGGTAGAGCTCGATTTAAGGCTCAAGGACAAATTGCCGGAAAATTATTTGAAGCGTATGACTCCTTGGCAGGCAAGACTGGCCTTACCCCAATTGGATCAGATGGAATCGCACAGGCAGAACCGATTGGCAAAAGCGGAAATTTATTTCCAAGGCTTGAAAAATATTGACGGCCTGATTTTTCCGGCAGAAAAAAATAAATCAGATAACGCTTTCATGGTTTTTCCCGTACAATATCTCGATAGGAAAAAGCTGTTGAAATGGCTTATGTCCCATAATCGCGACGTGGCGGCCCAGCACTTGAAGAATTGCGCCGATCTGCCGAGTTTTTCCGCCTATTACCGCGATTGTCCGGTTGCCAGGAAGACAGCGAGCGAGGTGATCATCCTGCCGACGTATCCTAAATATCCGATTGCTGAGGCGCGTAAGAATGTCGATGTAATCAGATCATATTTCTTGCAAAAAAAATCCGATTAATGCCAATTAAAAAAATCGAGTCACGGTGCCCGATTTTTTATTTATCCTATTAGAAGTGATTTTGCTTCTCTGATCGCTTGGCTGACTTCAGCCAAGCTTCTTAAGGCGAAAATCCTTTTCAGGAGGTATCTCGGGTCAAGGTAAAAGGATATGATGGCAAACCTGTGCAGCTTGGATATTTCTTTATTGGTCAGAGCTTGGTTTTTCCAGATCGGCGATCCTTTGGCCGTATCCATCTCGACATTATTTTCATCGATCCAATCATTGGCAATAGCGTCGGCTCGGAATTTACTGCCGAATATCGGCGCTGCGACATTGAATGAGGCGTAATCCAGTTTCAGTTCTTTTGCTAGTTTGATCGTCCGCAATATCGATTCTTTAGATTCTCCGGGCAGGCCGATAATGAATGTTCCCGCAGCCCTGACTCCGTATTGGCGGCACAACTCGGTCGCTTTCTTCATCTGATCGACGGAGATATTCTTATCATATTCCTTCAGGATTTCTTCGTTGCTCGATTCGATGCCGAATATTATGGTATGCAGTCCGGCTTCTTTCATTGCTTTGATCAGCTCTTCTTCGATTATGTCTACGCGCGAAAAACATGACCAGCCAATTCGGAGATTTTCTTTCGCTATTTTTCTGCATAAATCCAATGTCCGCTGGCGGTCCGCTCCGAAAGATTGGTCGCGCATAAAAAATTCGTCGATATTCAAATTTTTCAGCAGCTTGATTTCTTCGATGACTGATTCTATTGGTCGCAGTTTGAAGCCCAGGGTGTTGATCGAGCAGAAGGAGCATTGATACGGGCAGCCGAAATCAGTCAGAATCGACGCCATTCTCCTTTTTTTGGAAAAGGGGAAACTGTATTTTTCTAGATGGAACAGATCCCAGCGCGGCAGAGGGACATTAAAAACGCCTCGTTCATGCGATTCTCTGCCGGTAATAATTCCATCATTGCTTCGATATATGATATTGTCGATGATTCCCGATTTTTCGCTTGCCAGGTATTTTATGATGTCATCCGTAGAAAAATCAAGCAAGATGGCATCGATGAACAGGCAGCCCTCCATAATTTTAGCGCTGATATCGCGGCAGACATCGCCAGTTATGATTAATTGAATTTCAGGCAGGAGATTTTTGACTGACTGCAGGAAATTAATATCTTGGTTATAAGAAGGGGAGGCGATCAGCGCCAGTATAATATCGGGATTGATATTTTTAATTGCTGATAAGGCGTCTTCAGCCGTTAAATTGTCGCCGATAGCATCGATTAAAAATGTTTCGAAATCATTAATATCAAAACGGCCGCTTAAATAAAGCAGATCGAGCGGATGATAGTAATATTGGCTCTTGGAAACCTTGCTGCGGTAGTAATCCCTGAAATATATCTTGTCTCCTGGCGGGTTAAGCAGCAATATTTTTTTCCTCATAATAAAAACAAATTAAATAACGGGTTTGCGCCTATTGCCCCTTCCCCCCCAAGACGACTCTGATAGTCTTAAGGATGATGCTCAGGTCCAGCATGAGCGAGCGGTTCTTGACATAATAAAGATCGTATTCTAATTTTTCCCAAGTCTCTTCGGTCGAACCGCCGTAAGACGGGCCCATGAGCTGCGCCCAGCCGGCCAGGCCCGGCCTAACCAATAATCTCTCGCTGTAAAAGGGAATTTGTTCAGATAACATCTCGATGAATTCCGGTCTTTCTGGTCGCGGACCGACGACAGACATTTCGCCGCGCAATATGTTGATTAATTGCGGTATCTCGTCTAGCCTGGTTTTTCTCATTAAGCGACCGAAGCGGGTGACACGCGAGTCGTTTTTTGTCGCCCATTGGGCGCCGTTTTTTTCCGCATTGTCGATCATGGAGCGGAATTTCATCGCCAAGAATTCTTTGCCGTTCTTACCGACTCTGATCTGCTTGAAGAATATCGGTCCGGGACTTTCCAGTTTGATTACCAAAGCGATAAATGGCACGAAGACAGCCGTCAGAACCAATCCCAGTAAAGCGCAAAGAATATCCATCAGCCGCTTGAATATCTCATAGGATTTCTTGGCGTTTTCCGTAAGATTTTCGAGAAACCAGCTCATTTCAATGTATTTGACCGGAATTTTCTGGGCGATCTGTTCGTAAAAGCCGTTGATATTATAGACGTCGATGCCGAGCGATAGGCAATCGAATATTTTTTTGGCTGTTTCGGCGTCGGATCGCAGGTTTTCCGAACTAACTAATGTATCGATATTATTATCGATGCAGAATTGCTTCAGATTCGCAGGGGCTTGGCTTATCAACTGTCCCTGGTAGCCTAATTGCGGGCGATCATTTATTTCTTCCATCAATTCATGCGCCAGCGGATTTTTGCCGATAATCAGTACGCGGTTGGCAATCTGCGGCGATTTGATCAAATTGTAAAAAATCTTGCGCCAAGCAAAAAGAAGGATCGCGGAAATAATCAAATCAATAATTAGTACTTTTTGCGGCTTGATAGCGGGAAAAAATGGTGTTAGGAAATAAAATAGCATGACGGCAATGATGCCGTTGATGGCTAGTGCTTTGCCGTAATTACCCAAGAGCGATAAGTTGTTATAACTGATTTTAAGATCGTAAAGATCGGAGATGAAAAAAACGATTAGCCAGGCCAGGAAGATGTAGGAAAATGCCAAAAAATGGTTGTCCCATTGCTGAGCATCGAAATTATTGCCGTAACGGAAAAAAAGCGTCAGATAAAGCGCTGAGTAGAGGCAGACGATATCGCCCAATAGTAGGAAAAATTTCTTGCTTTTTAGGATAAATCCGCTCATATTGATAACATAATTTATAACATATTAGGCGATAATATGCAAGCTGAGTAGAATTATTCCGATTTTTCAAATGCGATATTTTATGCTATGCTAAAAGATATTATTAATTTAAACAGATGAGGCCATTAATCGATTCTTTGACTGAATATCTTAGTCTTAAATTGGGACAGCATAATGTAAAATTAGGCAAGCAATTTATTAAATTTTGCGTGGTCGGAGTCACAAATTTGGCAATATATTTGGTGGTTTATTGGATAATGACCAGGCTATTTTTCTGGCATTATTTGCCGGCCTCAGTCGTCGGATTTATTATTGCCGTGACCTGGAGTTTTTTTATAAATCGCAAATGGACATTCAGGCATGATGGCAAGGACCATGGACGGCAATATTTGACTTTTGTGGCGGCAAATCTGATAGGCATGGCTGTTAACTTGGCGCTTCTGAGTTTGTTTATCGAGGTATTCAAAATGTATGATATTGCAGCTCAGCTTGTTTGCTCGGTCATAGTGGCGTTTATTAATTTTAGCTTGAACCGCTTCTGGACGTTCCGAAATCACTAAATTTAGTTAATATCTTGTATTATTTACGATCTAGTGGTATTATTTCAATATAATTTGAGTTATGAATTCCAATTCATAATTCTTAATTCGTAATTCTTAATTCGTAATTCTTAATTATTCCTATATGCCCGTAAAAAAAGCGATTTTCGATAAGAAAAACATATTAGTTGTCGGCGGCGCCGGATTTGTCGGTTCTCATTTGTGCGAAGAACTGCTTAAATCAAATAAGGTCATCTGCATCGATAATTTCATCACTGGCGATAACGCCAATATCTCGCATTTGCTGCAGAATCCTGATTTCCGCTTCATTAATCATGACGTCGTCAAACCATTGGAATTAGAAAGCCTGTTGGAATTAGAAACTCTGCATGTTTCATTGCAAGGCATACAGGAGATATATTTTTTGGCTTCTCCGACAAGTCCGGCTGCTTATGCTAAGTTCCCCTTGGAGACCTTATTGGTGAATTCTGTCGGCTTACGCAATATGCTTGATTTTGCGGTCAAGTACCAAGCGAAATTCTTGTTTGCTTCTTCGCCTGCAGTTTATGGCAGCGGAACGGGAGAAATGCCGGTTAAGGAATCTTATATCGGTCCGGTTGATCAGCTTGGGCCTCGCGCCGTCTATGCCGAGGCAAAAAGATTCGGTGAGGCTTTGACTCATAATTATCATCTTAAAGCCGGCATCGATGCCAAGATTGCCAGGATCTTCAATTGTTATGGCACTCGCATGGGACTTGGCGATGGCCGCATGATTCCGGAATTGATTAAGGATGCCGTCGAGCACAAGGATTTAATCGTGTACGGCAATGAATCCGATGTCGCATCATATTTTTTCATTGATGACCTTTTGCGCGGCTTGATCAAATTAATGAACGCTGATAAGAATTCGCCGGTTAATCTCGCATCGGAGTGGAAGGTAAGTTTGAAGGAAGTGGCGGAAAAAATTATTGAGTTGACTGAATCAAAATCAAAGATAACTTTTGCCGCCAGGCCGGAATATTTCGATGTTCAGCCTTTGGCTGACATAACCTATGCTAAGGAAGAGCTGGGCTGGTTCCCAATCGTTCTGCTGGATGAGGGCATCAAGAAAACAATCGATTATCTCAGCGCTCAGGAAGGCATCAGGCGTCCGGAGAATGTTAATAGATAATTACGTCCCAATTTAATCGGGAACGAATTACGAATTATTGATTCATGAATTAAGATCGTAGTAAGTAATTTGTAATTTTATGGCTACTATAATTATAATTCCTGCATATAATGAGGCTGCGAAAATCGGCGAAGTAATTAGCTCAGTAAAATCTGCCGGTGATTGGGATATTGTTGTCATTGATGATGGATCAATCGATGCCACAGTGGAGAGTGCCAAGTCAGCCGGGGCGATAGTTTTGCGGCATGGGATAAATCGCGGCCAAGGCGCCGCTTTGAAGACAGGCGTGGAATTCGCCAGCCGCTCGAGCTACGACACGGCGGTTTTTTTTGATGCCGACGGTCAGATGGTTCCGGAAGAAATAAAAATGCTATTGGATAAATTGGCGCAAGGCTATGATGCCGTATTGGGCTCGAGAAATCTCGGCCAGGCGCCGAATATGCCCTTATCAAGAAGGCTGTTAAAATGGTTAGCCTTGATTTTTACTCGCATGACCACCGGTTTGCAATTGACCGATACCCATATGGGCTTTCAGGCTTGGACTGTCGCAGCTTTAAAAAAGATCAATTTGGATCAGGATCGCATGGCTCATGCCAGCCAGATACTAACAGAGATCGCCCGCAATAAATTGAAGTATGTCGAGATGCCTGTAACGATCAGGTATTCTGATTATTCCTTGCGCAAGGGCCAGACCAATTGGGGGATGTTTAAAATACTTTGGGATTTAATGATCAAATAGATTTTCAATACTTTTCTTTAGAAGAAAAGTATTACAAAAGAATCGCGACCGGTCGAAATCATGGCCAAATTTATTTATCCGTCTCGCCAAATTTTCTGACGTCGGATTACCTCCTTGCGAAAATTTGTTGCTCGCTCCCTATAAATAAATTGGCACAATA
>JBAYGU010000004.1:0-54457 GCA_041666505.1 Candidatus Buchananbacteria bacterium
TGTTAAAACCCCGATAAATACGCTGATTTCAGAATACGTTCCACAAACATTTGAGGAGACTACTCTGAAACAACCGTGTTTATTGGAAATTTAACCGGACACTAGTGATGGGTATATATTAACATATTTTTTTGAATTATAAAACCCGCCATAGCGCATGCCTAGCGGGTTATAAAAAAGTGCGGGAAGAGAGTTAGTCCCTACTAGAGTAGCGAGCGTGCTTTACCTCAAATCGCAAATAACGCGATTAAAGGCGGCGGCTAAGCAGTCGAGAAACAGCCGCTAACGATTGCCTGCAGATGCTCGGCTCAGTGAAACCTCGTCTCCTCCCTTCGCCCGATCAACAATGAATCAATTGCCGCCGTTGACGCGCGACATATCATCCACTGATCTTTGATCGGGAATTATCTTGGTGCGCGGAGCGGGAATCGAACCCGCACGGGCTATGCCCAACGGATTTTAAGTCCGTCGCGTCTGCCAGTTCCGCCATCCGCGCACTGAAAAAATAAGGTGCGTTATCTAACGAAGATTAATCATATCACGCATCAGCCAGATTGTCAAGCAAATTTAAAACAGTAAATTAGCTACTTTTATACATAAATAACACATAATTTACCCTATTTTAGACAAAAAAAGCTCAGGAATTAATCCCTGAGCTTACCAAAAGTTCGTTTATTTGAATCTAGGCCGATAGCGGCGAGATTCGAAGTCATAATCCAGCAGAAAAGCCAAATCGACTTTCGGCCCGTCCGGCGTGATAGTGGCAGAAACACAACCGGTGCTCTTAAAGCGATCCGCGCAAAAGATCGATAAATCTCCATCGACATCAATTTCAATCTGTTGGCCGGAAACGACTAGGCGCAAATCTGCGATTGCCGAGCAAATAGAAGTGACAGCCATCAAGCCCTTGCCCAAAGGCAGAATCGATCCGCCGGCGCTTTTGTTATACGCCGTCGAGCCTTGCGGGGTCGACACGATCAAGCCGTCGCCGCGGAACGTTTGCTCCGGAAAATGCTCTCCCCTGACGACGCCGCTGATTTCTCCGCTTAGCGCTTTGACAAAAAAATCGTTGAAGGCGAAGATCTCCTTGATGGAACCGTCCAATAACTTAAGTTTTATCCTGAGCATCTGCAGTTCGATCAGCCGCCAATCATCGAAGCTTTCCAAAGCTTTGACTAATTCCTCTTTCGTGCCGATCGGGTTTAACAAAAATCCGCAGGTGCCGCGATTGATTCCGAAAAACGGAAGCTGTATGGCATATCTTTCATGAATGGCATCAAGCAGTGCGCCATCGCCGCCAACAACTGGAATTGCCTGAGTCGCGGCGTTTAACGCTTGCCAAACAAACTGCAACTCTGTAAGCCATTGACGCACATCTTCATTCCTCTTATCAACAGATATATATGGCGCGATACTGATCATTTCGATTCCCCTTTCTTCTGTAATGTTCTTATTGACACAATTATCAATAGCGAAGTCTAGCATAATATTTTCCAATTGTCAATAGACAAAAAAACTGCCCACCCTGGCGGATGAGCAGTTTTAATAAGTTGGATTATTTCTTCATTCTGTCTCTGACCGCTGCCTGAGCCGCGGCCAATCGAGCGATCGGTACGCGGAACGGCGAGCAGGAAACGTAATTCAAGCCTTCGCGATGGCAGAATTCGACGGTCTTCGGTTCTCCGCCATGCTCACCGCAGATGCCGATCTTAAGATCGGACTTGGCGCTTCTGCCTTTCTGGATAGCAATACGAATCAATTCGCCGATGCCTTCCTGATCCAAAACTTCAAAGGGGTCGTATTCATAAATGCCCTGATCGACATATTCCTTCAAGAAATTACCGGCATCGTCGCGGGATAAGCCTGCGCCCATTTGAGTCAGATCATTCGTGCCGAAGGAGAAGAATTCCGCTCCGCCGTTGACGATCTTGTCAGCGACCAAAGCGGCACGAGGTACCTCGATCATCGTGCCGATCTTGTAAGCGATCTTTAATCCGGCTTCCTTCAATTTCGTTTCGATAATCTCGACGGCGCGCTCCCTCAAGCTGGTGAATTCCTTTGTCGTAGCGACCAGAGGAATCATGATTTCCGGCTTGACTTCCGAAGAGCGACCGCACAAGCTGCACTTCTGAGCCACTTCGATGGCGGCTTCGATGATCGCGGTAACCTGCATATCGTAAATTTCCGGATAAGTTACGGCTAAGCGGCAGCCGCGATGGCCCAACATCGGATTAAATTCATGCAGATCGGAAATCTTCGCCTTGAGCGTCCCGACATCGACTTCCATTTCGCGAGCCAAATCATAAATATCCTTGTCTTCTTTCGGCAAAAATTCATGAAGCGGCGGATCCAATAAACGGATAGTAACGGCGTAGCCTTCCATGGCATTGAACAAGCCGATGAAATCCTCTTTCTGATATGGTAATAATTTAGCCAAAGCTTTTTTGCGACCTTCGACGTCAGAAGCCAGAATTATTTCGCGCACAGCTTTGATCCTGTCACCTTCGAAGAACATATGTTCGGTTCGGCACAAGCCGATACCTTCGGCGCCGAATTTCCTGGCTACCTTCGCATCAAACGGCGTATCGGCATTTGTCCTGACGCCCATTGTTCTGGATTCATCAGCCCAGCTCATCAAGGTGCCGAAATCTCCGGAGAGCTCCGGATCCTGCACTGCTAAGCGGCCGTTAAATACTTGGCCGGTCGCGCCGTCCAAAGTTATGAATTCGCCTTCTCTAATAACCAAGCCGCTACCTTTTATCGACAAGGTCTTTGCTTTTTCATCGATGACGATATCATTACAGCCAGCAACACAACAAGTTCCCATGCCGCGAGCGACTACTGCGGCGTGCGAGGTCATGCCGCCGCGAGCCGTTAAGATACCTTTTGAAGAATGCATGCCGTCGATGTCTTCCGGAGAAGTTTCGATGCGGACCAGAATAACATCCAAGCCGGATTGGGCTTTCTCAAAAGCTTCAGCGGCGGTAAATACTACTTCGCCGACCGCAGCTCCCGGAGATGCCGGCAAGCCTTGAGCGATGACTTCGCCTTGGGCCTTGGCCATTGGATCCAACTGCTTATGCAATAATTGATTCAGTTGATTCGGTTCAACGCGCATCAAAGCTTCATCTTTGGTTATCATGCCTTCAGCGACGAGTTCGACCGCGATGCGGACAGCGGCAGCGGCGGTGCGTTTGCCGTTCCTGGCTTGCAAGATAAATAATCTTCCGGCTTGAATCGTGAATTCCATGTCCTGCATGTCGCGGTAATGATTTTCCACTTTATTGCAGACATCGACCAGCTCTTTATATATAGCGGGGTTCTGGACATTCAAAGTATCGACAGTCAAAGGAGTGCGGATGCCGGCAACAACGTCTTCGCCTTGCGCGTTCATCAGATACTCACCGTAGAATTTCGCTTCGCCGGTGGAAGGGTTGCGGGTAAAGCAGACGCCAGTGCCGGAATCTTCGCCTAAGTTGCCGAACACCATTGATTGGATATTGACGGCAGTGCCGATCAAACCCTTGATGTCATTGATCTGGCGATAACGGATGGCGCGATAATTATTCCATGAATTGAAAACGGCGTTGACAGCGGCGTACAATTGGTCGATCGGATCCTGCGGGAAATCAATGCCTTTCTCCTCGCGGATTTTAATCTTGTAACGCCTGACGACTTCCTGCAAATCTTCAGCGGTCAAATCGGTATCGAATTTCGCTCCTCTGGTATCCTTTACATTTTCCAAAATATGCTCGAACGAAGCGTGCTCGACTTCCAAGACAACGCTGCCGAACATCTGCATCAAACGGCGATATGAGTCCCAAGCGAATCTGGCATTGCCGGTTTTGGCAGCCAAGCCCAGGACGGATTGGTCATTCAAGCCTAAGTTTAAAATCGTGTCCATCATGCCGGGAAGCGAGGCCGCGGCGCCGGAACGCACGGAAACAAGAAGCGGATCATTGGCATCGCCCAATTTCTTGTTCATCTTTTTCTCCAATTCATCAAGTTTGACATTGACTTGCGCCTTGACTTCAGCGGTGATGGTCTTTCCGGCCTGGTAATACAGGTCGCAGACCTCGGTCGTGATGGTGAAACCTGACGGCACATTGATGCCCAGCCCGGCCATCTCGGCCAAATTGGCGCCCTTGCCGCCCAATAATTCTTTCATGTCCTTATTGCCCTCTTCGAAGGAATACACGTACTTTTTCGCATCTGACATAATTTATTTTCAGTTATTTATATTAAAAATTTTTAAAGCTTAGAAACGGAGGACAAATTAATGTCCTCCGATGTGACTTCTTAATAATCGTAATCGGGGTTGCATTCATTGACATCGGCGACGTCCGAGTCAAGACCCAGCCAACCAAAACTATCATTAAACTCGCTGAACACTCCAAGTAAGCGCGCAAAACCATTAGCGTCAGTATCATCTTCATTAATTTCCAAATATTCAGAAACAACTGGATTACTGGCAACTGGAATTTCCAAGCCGATGTGATAAAGGGGATCTGTTCCTGATCTCGTACAACCGACAATAACCGCTTTCGCGATTAATACGCATTCTCCACGAAATGGCACCCAGACACTCAGTATGTTTGAACAATCACTCGATCTTAAAGAATTAAAAATTCTTTGCCATACATCATCGGATTGAATTGGAGACCAGATATATAACCGTCTTTCTGGACAATGCATTTCGAACATATCATTTCCTCCTCTGGTTGGTTGATTAATTTAAAAGATCAAATAAACTGCTAAAAATAAAAAGATGGACATTACGATGGTCCATCTTCCACTTATACTTGGACCGTTACTTCTCAATCTCCTTCTTGGTTAACAGCCCCGCTTGAGCGCCGATTTCTCCCACTACTGAGGCGGAATTCTTTATGCCCCAAGACAAAGCTTCTTTAATGTTTTTATCATAAATTAGCGCGGAAGTCAAGGCGGAACCGAACGCGTCGCCCACGCCCAAAGTATTAACCGTCTTGTTTGATTTGGCCTTCATAAAATAATACTTTTTGCCGTCAAAAGCATAGGCGCCGCTCGCGCCGTCAGTGATCACCGCCAGCTTGGGGCCGAGGCCGTGCAGATGAGTAAGCAAGCCCTTGATGTCTTTTAATTTCCTGAATTCCATCGCCTCCAGATGATTGACCATCAGCAATTTTATCCGAGGCAGGAATTTCTTTAGAGCCGGAATGTCTTTCAGCTGTTCATTGCCCGGATTCCAAACGATGTTTTTTCCGGTTTTAACCAATTTGGACATTATTTCTTTCCAGCTCTCGCTCGGCAATGATGTCGCATAAAACCAATCGGTCGATATTGCCGAGGAAAAATCCTTGGCCGACAGTTTGCTGTTGGCTCCGCGATGGATGAAAGCGATATGCTCCTTAGACGGATTATCAATAGTTAATATAACAGAAAATCCGGATGACGCTTGAGGGTCGAGTTTGATCAATTCAGTTGAGACTTTATTATCCTTCAAGTTCTTGGTAATGATCTGGCCATTGCTATCGTCGCCGATGCGGGAAATTATCGCGGACTTCAATCCCAAACGAGCCGCCGACACCGCGGAATTAGCCGCGCCGCCGCCGCAAGTCGTATAGACGCGATCGGCTACGATCTTGGCGCCGTATTCGAATGCCAGCATCTTCTGCTTGACATTGCCACCGGCCGGTATCAGCTCGCCTTCCTTGGAATAAAAGCAGATATCAACGGTCGAGCCGCCGACACAGATTAGATCGAATTGTTTTTTTGTAGACTTCATATAGCGTAATTATATAGAATATTGGAACTATTGACAAATAAATTTGATTATGATAAGTTAATCTAATTAAATGCGCACTTTTAACAACCCTAAACTGAGTGAAAACTCTATAAAAGGAAGGAGAGGATATGCAAAAGAGCACCGAAGAGCTAATTAAGTGCTATAATCAGACAAAAACCACTTGGTTTAATAACGCGCTCAGAATGATAATTGGCGTTACGCTAGGCATTGTATGCGACAAGCTATTTGTTGCCTTTGAGTTGCCATGGTTTATGCAATTAGGAGTTTTGGGGTTCATCACGGTAATGCTGTTATTCTTTCATCATCCCGACTCTGAAGGCATTTAACGAACGGGAACGGCTGCAAAAAACAAAGGAGAAAATCCATGAAATGCACAGAATGCAATGGGGAAATAAAACGGGATATGCCCGTAACAATCCGAACCGGTTGTTCATCATACGGCACAGCCTATGCCTGCACTGATTGCGGACGATTGCATTGGTCTGACGGCACAACCGTCTTCAATCGAGGCGAAGAGCGTGCATTTTTGAATCAAGAAACGGGTCAAATTTTCAATAAGCCTGTGGAAGCCCCATCGTAATAATTAGTACAACATCAGCAGATCTGACCCGTCTGCTGTTTTTTATTACATTGTCATCCCGACCGTAGCGAAGCGGAGTGGAGAGATCTGCAAATATAGCCAGGTACTACTAGGTCTAAATCTATATGTATGTTAAATATTAGTAGTGAAGTTCGTACCTTTGTAGATCTCTCCACTTCGCTATGATTACATAGCTCCGGTCGGGATGACATTATTACTATATTTTTTTTCAAATTCCTCAATCGTCTTAGCTTTATCAATAGTGAATTCTCCCACACGGGTACGGATCAATCCAGACATATAAGCCCCAGTGCCGAGTTCTCGGCCAATATCGCGCGCTAAAGACCGGATATATACTCCCGGCCCCGTAACGACTCTAATCTTAAGAATCGGATAAGTGTATTCCAATAATTCAATTTCTTTAATTTCCACTTTTCTTGATTTCATTTCAACTTCCTTTCCTTCGCGAGCCAATTTATATGCACGCTTGCCATTTATCTTCATAGCGCTGAAAATTGGAGGAACCTGATAAATTTCACCAATAAAGTGCAAGAGCACGGCTTTAATATCCCCAAGCTCCGGAACACTTCCGTTAATGAGCAGTTTCTCACCCTCGTTATCATCTGTCGAACTTTCTTCCCCTAAAGTGACTTCCGCCACATACTCTTTTTCTTTCTCGACTATGGAGCTAATTTTTTTCGTATCTTCGCGACCCACAGCCACAACTAAAACGCCCGAAGCCAAAGGATCGAGCGTGCCGGCGTGGCCGACTTTTTTCGTATTAGTGATCTTCCTGACCTTCGCGACTATGTCGAATGAAGTCGGACCGATCGGCTTATTGATGGCAATAATCATTCTTTTATAATCCCAGATCCTTATCAGCCAAATTTGATGCTTCAAAACCGGTCGTCTTAACGGTTTCCAGATCAGCATCAATAGCTTTAATTTCTTGATCCAATTCCGCATCAGTAATCACTGGAGCGACTACAGGTTCAGGAGCAACTGGAGTCTGTTCATCCACGGCTGCGGTAGAAAGCGGCGTTTCGTCCACTGTTCCGGCAGATTCATCTGTCGGCTGCAAACCGCAGCCGGAAAGCAAGCCTCCGGCAAGCATTGCCAATGCAACTAGAGAAATTAATGATAAATATTTCTTGTTCATAAATATTTGATAGTTAATATCTTAATTATTAATCAAGTTTTGGCAAAAGCGGAACGATCGGCTTGACCTTTTTTGAATCATCCTTTTTTTCAACAGTCGAAGTAGATTTTAATTTTAAGGAAGTCGAAGTGGAAACGATAGTCGACGTAGTCGAAGTGGCCGGAGTCTTTAAGCTGATTCGGATTTTATTGATTTCCGCCTTAATCGTAGTTGCGACATAATCACGGATATCGGCCGCATCTTTATGGACTTGCACTAAGGCGACTTTTGTTTCTTTTAATAAGGCCTTGAACTGCGCTTCTGATTTGCCGCAAACGCCCTCCTGGCTAGCCTTCAGCTTCGCGACATAAATCGCATAATCCGCATTGAATTTTGCGATCTTCTGATCCAAAACGACTAAAGTCGCCCTAAGAGCCGTAACATCCACGCCGCGGGCAGTCAGCCTATCAGCAATTTTTGAAATACGATCCTTGAGATTATTATAAACGGTCAAATGCTTGATTTTAGAATTATCAAAATCAGCGATCTTGACTTGGATCTTCGATTCGATTATCGGGCAGCGGGCAATCGCTCCCTTGACTGCTTTCTTAATCGCTTCAACTTTAGCGGCTGTAGAAGTAGCTTCTTTGACTTTAGCTTTTGTCGATGTCGCAGTTGCTGCCGCAACGGAAAGAGGTGCGACAAGCAAACAGACTAACGCAAATAATAATAGTTTTTTTCTCATAATATTATGGATTAAGTATTTTTTACCTCTTTTAATGATTTGAATATCTTGTAGGTATAGATCATCGATAACGGCCCGGCCGCCAAACCAATAAAGACCGATAATAAATCGTACATTAATTTGAATAGCGCCTCATTCGATTGAAGATGTAAAGCCAGAGCGATCAGCCAAATAATTCCGGCAAAAATTCCCCCGATGATTATATAAGCAACGTAAACAATAGCGCCGGCACCGACAAATCTGCCGAAAACCGCCCACCAATATCCCCTGACCAGTTCGCGGCTGCGGCCGAATGCGCCTTCGAATTTATGATCTTCAAAAATAACGGCATAAATCGTAAAGCCGTAAAAGATACAGAAAATTATTCCAGGTATGATGACCAAGATAAAGCCGATGACTGCAAGCAAAGTGAAGATAAGCGAGACAGCGACACTAATCCAGAAATACGGCTGGGCTTTCTTGTACCACTCACGAAGATTACTGAAATTGACTTCCTGCGACAAATCCTTAAGCAACAAAAACTCGGAAATATATGTCAGCACATACAGATAAGCAAACGCCACGATAAGGACCAAAAAAACAACTCCTGCCGCTACCGACAGTTGCCACGGCCATACGCTCGTATTGGCAAAATTACTTAGAGCGAATGAGCCGATACTCGCCAAATATGTAATCAACAGCGGGATAATCAGCAAATAAGCGAACTTCTGCCAGTTCTGGCGGTAATCGCTTAGACTGCTTTTGATTAAATCGCGTATTGGAGCGATTTTGGGCCTTAATTGATTTGATTGGGTTGAAACTTGCTCCATATGTTTGTTTTTTTTCTTTCGTCATCCTGGAATTTTAATGTAACCATTAAAATATCCGGGATCCAGGTTCTATTTAAATTATTATTATAATTAGCCTGGATCCCGGGTCAAGCCCGGGATGACGAGTGCTAATAAGTCATAAATTATGACTCAATTGATTATATTAATAATATCACAATTGGGTTTCTGATGCAAAAAAACTACTTGAAGCGATTTGCCAGTTTCCTTTTACGCGCCATATTGCCGAAGCGATGCGCCTCGTCGCGCGCCTGCAAAAAAATAATTTTCGAGCCTTCGGCCAAGGCTCTTAAATCCTTACTAGCGCCAGCAGGATAAATTAGCTTATCGCCGCCGAATTTTGATAAACCTATAAACGGCTTGGCGATACGCTTTTGGGCAAAAATCTTCTTTAAAAAATCAACTTGAGGACGGCCGCCATCAATGACAAAAATATCTGGTAGCGGCCATTCGGGATGATTCAGCCTTCTCGTAATCATTTCTTCCAATGCTCTCAAATCATCATTGGCCGGAGCATGGATATTGAATAATCGATACTCGGATTTTTCCGGCTCGCCATTGATGAACACCGACATGGCTCCGACAGCTTCCTGACCGGCAAAATGCGAGATGTCATAAGCCTCGATCCGGCTGAGCTCTGATGTGCCGGCAAGTTCATCGCGAGTTATGAGCGAGACGTCATGGATATGCTTCAAGCCGAGCGCCGCTTGCGGATCGGTCTTGGATAAGGATTTTATAAGCTGCTTTTTCTGACCGGAAAATATCTTAATGATACTGTTAATATTCTTCTTGTACTGCGCCGGCGTAATCTTGCCGATACAGGCTCCCGGACATAAGCCGATCTGATAATCAAAGCAAGCTTTGCCTGAATTAGGCTTACAGGTCGAATAGGGAAAAATATGCCTTAGAATTCTCAAAGTATTCTTGATTAGATTGGCATTCTGGAAGGGACCGAATATTTTAGCCGATCCTTGGGGAAATTTCTGTAATTCCCGACCGCGAACAATAATAGGCTTGGGATAATCGCCCTTAACGAATACCACATAGGTGAATGATCGGTCATCCTTGTCTTTGACGTTATATTTCGGCCAATGCTTTTTGATTAGATTGGCTTCCAAAAGTATCGCTTCTAAAACTGTATCAGTATTAATCGTCTTAATGTTTTTGGCCAGCGACACCATCTCCGCGATCCGAGGATCCAGATTTTTCTGGAAATACTGCAAAACGCGGCGGCGCAAAGAGGTGGCGCGGCCGATATAAAGTATCTCTCCCTTATCGCCGATATATTGATAAACACCTGGCGATAAAGGCAGCTTTTTTGCCTTTTCTATTAGTTTCATATTGGCTATATTCTAGCATATCTTGACATTTTAAGCCAAATGAGCTACAATATTATCAGCTTGTTTGATTTTGCATGATCCTTGCAGGGATCCGCCAAGGAAATCAAGCATATATGCGAGGTTCGACACAAGCGAATCGGCATCTAAGAAATACTGGATCCCCGGATATTTACGCCCCGACTGGTTACAGTCTTCAGGCGAAAATTCCGAGGATGACATTTAATGATTAATTCTAATAATATATGGCACATAAGAAAGCAGGCGGCAGTACTAGGCTGGGCCGCGATTCCAATTCCCAGCGCTTGGGCATCAAATTATACGGCGGCGAAACGGCCACGACCGGCTCCATCATCGTCCGCCAGAATGGCACCCGCTATCGCGCCGGCAAAGGCACGATGCGCGCCAATAACGATTCGATCCATGCCATGATTGACGGCAAAGTGAAATTCAACAAAAAGAAGGTCAAGAAGTTCACCGGCAAACTGGAATACGCTCAGATCGTATCAGTCGAATAAATCTCAATCTTAAAAATCCGTCCCGAGCAATCGTGGCGGATTTTTTTGCGCATAAAAAAAGCTCAGACAACACGTCCGAGCTGGGGGTAAAAGTTCTAGTCTAAACTATAAGGCCGGCAGACCTTTCTCTTGAGGTCAAGAAACCTCAGATAAACCGTCTGGCGATCTTTAGGCAGCGTCTTCAGGCCAATTTCTTCCGGCACGAATTCGCACGCCAATTCCTTCAATTCCTCGCGCAAAGCTTTCTGCCGAAGCATTTCAAGGCGCTTCTTCTCTTCGGCTTTCTGATCGGCGCGCCTTTGACTGTTCTTATAATGCTCGGGGCTTTGTTCATATTTTACAACGTATCTAACAAGCCAATACGCTAGGCCGGCTGCCAGTAAGGCACCAGCAATGCAGCAAAATGCGATGAGAAGATTAGTCAGGCCGAATATCACATACAATAAGGCGAGGCCGGCCCAAAGCGGCGGAAAGAATAACAATCTCCACAAAACAATATCCTTATCATCCTTATCAGAAATAAATATTGAATCAAACGGACTCCTTGTCTCAAAAAGATTGAAAAGGCGATGTTCGGAAAAAGGATTGATCGCCTTCCAATTGAATCCCCTATAGCCGAGGAATAGCAAAATCGGGAAAAAAATGGCACAAAGCAGAGTACGGATCGGCGACCAAGCTATGACAATCGGATAGACTTTCCAGCGGCGTTTGCGGAAACTGCATTGATCGAACGGCAGATATTCGCACCAAGAGTTGATGAAGTTGAAATCCCTCGGCTTCTTGGCGAATGACCGTTCATCGACATGGACTTCGATAAACGTATTTATCCTAGTCCTCAGTGAGCTATCGACAAACTCATCATTTTCAACTTGAGTATAACGATAATACACTGTTTCACGATACCGGACTTGACTGTATTTCTGATATGCTATTTCCAGAAATGTCTTTGCATACTTTTCATTCGGTACGACAAATACTTGGATTCTGTGCCGGCCCGACCGATTCATCGAGATATATGTGGCCATATTCTTGAGCGGCACAGCCAACCGATTCACTTCTAAATAATCCTTGGCATCCTTGCCCTCATTTTCCACTGCCGAAACGCAAATTAATGCATATGGCTCTGAGCCGTCGTTGGAACCGATTTGAGAACTGACCTGTTTGATTTCCTTTGGCGATAGGCACCATCTTATCATTACAACAGAATTCTCGCTTTCTTTTCGATCAACGTACAATTGCATCGCTTTTCCTCCTTTGGTTTATCCACATTCAGTTATCGATAAAATTGTAACGAGCCGCGTATCAGAATTACCCTACTACAACTAATTAATTTTGTCAAGTGCTGGCCGGTTAACACAAAGAAAAAAGCTCCGAACTCGGGGAATCCCTTGTTCGGAGCTTGATGTGCTTTGCATGCTAGACAGCGTTATGAAGTGCCGCAATGACCTTCTCGCGCGCCGCCGCCACTTTTTTCGGATAATCAGTGGCGTTGTACGAGTACCGATTCAGCGCCTTGTCCAAATCGCCGCCTGCTTCTTGCAGATAGCAATCAAGGACTTTGGCGCCGAGTGTGATATTCACTTTCGGCTTAGTGATAATGCGCACCAACTCCTTCTCAGCGTCAGCGCGCTTCTTTTCCAATTCCGCTTGAGCCTTTTTGATCTGTGACTGGGAAGCTCCCTCGGGCAGCTTCTTCATCTTGATCTTCAGCTCTTCATGAATATTGAGCCGTTTAGCCCATTCGCGAGCGGTTTTGATTTGCAACTGCATTATGCCGTAAGCCTCTTTATTCGATTTGGCCTTGCGACGATGATTGCTTTCGACATTGCCGATCGCCGGCAGGATGCCGATGCCCAAGCCCAACTCATTCTCCTTATCGAAGTAATACTGGGCCCACTGCATGGCGGTCGCTTCGTCAACACTCGGATTATCCATCCGAATGAAGTTAGCATAACCGGCAATAATCTTCTCATCAGTCAGAACCAGCCTTGCCTGATCGACTCGAGCTTCTTCTGCGGCAATAGCAGCTAGTGCTACGTCTGACATAATCAGCTGCGGCGCTTGCATCAAAACTTGTTCCGACTGCGACTGTTTGATTGCTTCGCGACATTCGCGAACGTTAATGCCATAAAATACGATGACGATCTCCAGAGCGATAAGTCCGCCCATGAACATTGCCCTTCGGTATTCATGGCAGACGGCCAGAATGACCGCCATAAATCCAGTTACTGTAATACTCACTTGCCAATCCTCCTTGTGAAAATATTCCGCATTATGCGTGTTTTTAGGTGCATATCGGCGAACAACGCCAATCAAAAAGTATAGCATACTTTAGACAATTTGTCAATAGCTTGTGAAATGCCTTATTTTAGACAAAAAAATACCCCTGATAATTTTACAATTATCAGGGGCCTAATTTATTTATGCCGAAATATTCATCTTCTTCCAATCTATATCTTTGAGAAGACCTGCAATTGGCAAGATTAATCAAATCAAGGTACGGCAATTGCATCAGCGCCGGTGAAAAATCCTCTCTGGGCATCAGTAATATCCATGCCGTCGACATGATCGGCGTTTCGAATGAAAATGACCAATCGTCCGTAGCAGCAACGTTTTCCGCCATCGATTCATAACGTTGGCGCATATGGCCCAGAATCAAAAATATCAGAACCTCATTGCTTTGCCATTCCAATTCAGTAAAAAGCGGAATCTGCAAAGGATATTCCAATGATCCCCTTAAACGTGTAATCGCCTCTTCGATCAAATCATGCTGATGAAACGAATCGGGATCAAAATCATTCGGAATAGGCATCAATCTTAATACCGCTTCCAACATCAAGCTTCGAGTCGATCGTCCGGCAGAAACGCCACCGGCACTCTGAATCTGTTCTAACTGCCGCAAAATCAGTCGCGCCAACAAATAATCATCCAACTCTTTGATCGAATGTGCCATTGGTTATCCTCCTTTTTCTACAGTCACTATTGCAAATATTCGAATACATGTCAAAAAACAAATTTTATTTCAATCCTGCTTTGATCAACCCGACGAACAACGGATGAGGCGAGAGTGGACGGGATTTCAGCTCCGGATGGAATTGCACGCCGACGAAAAACGGGTGCTGGTCCTTGGGCAACTCGATGATTTCTATCAATTCGCCGTCAGGCGAGGTGCCGGAAAATACCAGGCCGTGCTCTTCCAGTTTCTGCTTATACGCCAGATTGAATTCATAGCGGTGGCGATGCCGTTCGGAAATCCGCTCTTGCTGATATATTTCCCTAGCCAAGCTCCCCTCCTTAAGAATGCACGGATAAGCGCCCAAGCGCATGGTATTGCCATATTGCTTGTTGGCCATTTTCTCCGCTTGTTCAGGAATTATATGTATGACCGGATTCAAAGTATGCGGATTTATTTCCGTCGTATGGGCATCAGACAAGCCGCATGCGTGGCGAGCGAATTCGATCGTCGCGAGTTGCATGCCATAACATAATCCCAAATACGGAATCTTGTTCTCCCGCGCAAAGCGGATGGCAGCGATCTTGCCCTCGATGCCACGGCTGCCGAATCCGCCTGGCACTACCAAGCAATCATAATTACTCAGCTCGCTGATTTTGGCCGGATCCTTTTCATACACATCAGAATTGATCCACTCGATTTCCGGCTTGCGGTTATTCTCCCAAGCGGCGAACTTAAGGCTTTCTATGACTGAGATATACGCATCAGACAATATAAAATCTCCGCTCTCGAAATATTTGCCCACGATGCCGATCTTGACGATTTCGGTCGCGGCATTTATCTTATCGACGAAGGCGCGCCACTCGACCAGATCCTGCTGGCGCGGATCAATCTGCAAGATTTTCAAAATCTTGTTGCCCAGATCCTCCTTCTCGAAATTGATCGGAATATCATAGATACTGTCCACGTCTGGAGCAGAAATGACATTCTCCGGCCGAACATTGCAGAACATCGCCAATTTTTCCCGGCGCGGCGCGTCCAAAGAATGCGTCGAACGGCACAGCAGGAAATCCGGCTGGATGCCGACTTCATTGACTGCGCGCACAGCCATCTGCGTCGGCTTGGTCTTCATCTCGCCAATCTTGCTCGGCACCGGCAAATAACTGACCATGACAAATGCCACATCGCCAGGATTCTTAAACTTCAGCATTCTGGCCGCTTCCAAATACAAGACATTCTGGAATTCACCGACCGTGCCGCCGATCTCGATAATGACGATTTCCGCATTGGCTTTTTCCGCCGCGCGATCGATGCGCGAAATGACTTCCATGGGAATGTGCGGTACTGCTTCGACGCATTTGCCGCCGTATTCCAGATTCCTTTCGCGATTGATGACCGACTGGTAAACACGGCCGCTAGTCATATAGTTATCCCGATAGATATCCATATTCAGAAAACGTTCGTAATTGCCGATATCCTGATCGGTTTCATCACCGTCAACGGTAACAAAGACTTCCCCATGCTCGACGGGATTCATCGTGCCCGCATCGACATTAAGGTACGGATCGATCTTGACCGCCGTAACTTTGAATCCTTTCGACTGGAGGATTTTGCCGATGCTGGCCGCAGCGATGCCCTTGCCCACTCCTGACATGACGCCGCCAAAGACAAAAATGTACTTCATACTTTATTTAGATTATTTATTATTTGATTGAAAGATAACCATTGACCACTTCCCTCGCTTTATGATATTTTTCCTCCAATTTCCAGCTGCTCGGTATGATGAATCTTTTCTCGTGCTCCTCCCAGATTTCTTTGATCAAATCATCCAATTTTATCGCCTGTTCCAAGGTGGTATAGCGGGTCTCATTATTATGTTTGCCGTATTTATGGGGCTGAGTCAGCGCGATCGTTTCCAGATGGATGACGGAAGAATAATCAGCCATTTCTGACAGCAAATCAATCCCATACATAGCAATGAATTCCTCCATGCCTCCGGGCATATAAGCGGCGCCGGATGGCAAGCCGTTATCGCAGATCAAAAGCTTGGCGCCTTTGCGTAGCGCCATCAGCGAATAGGTATCCTCGAGCGATTTCTTCAGATGAAGCACGCTTTTCTGAAAAGCGTATTGCCACTCGTCGCACCACTCAATATGCTTGCCGGGCATAGGAAAGCCGCCGGTCAAAAGCAAAGTGGCCGCTTCCGGCACAGTGATTATCTCATCGCCGAATTCGTCCTTTAGCATGGCAATGATTGATGATTTGCCGGCGCAAGGCCCGCCCGTAATTACGATCTTATTCATGATATTTGAGATAAATATTTAAAAAAATAAAAAAGGGGCAATGAGCCCCTATTTTAACTTGCGAACGTGGAAAATATAATCATACGCGGACCAAAATTATTATAGAAGACTGGATTCCAGCGCCAAAGTCAAGAGTAACTTCGAAATCACCGGCTTCCTTGATATGAGTCGGGAAAATCACTTTGGCATCCCTAATATCAAAACCCTTCAATTTCAAAGCAGACTTGACTTCCGCCTCGCTCACTGAAGCATACAGCTTGCCCGCTTCATTTGCCTTAGCTTTTATTTCTATTCTCTTGCCTTTGATCTTATCCGCCAGCACTTTTGATTGATCAATGACCTTCTCTTTTGTCTTGACTTTCTTTTCCGATTCGCGCTTCATCTTCGCCATGTTTTCCGGCGTCGACATGACTGCAAATCCCTGAGGAATGAGAAAATTCAAGCCATAACCCTCGGCGACATCTTTAATCTCGCCACGCTTGGCCGTTCCTTTTACATCTTTAACAAATAGTATTTTCATATATTTAAACCCTCTCTAGCTCCCCCTTTAGTAAAGGTGGGGAATAATCCAATTCGAAATTCGTAATTTGAAATTCGTAATTATTTCAAAAGTTCCACTGCTTTATCCAATTGCGGATCCTTGTCTTTATTATAATCTTCCTCAGTCAGATCGATTTTTACATCCGGCTCAATCCCCTGTTCATCGATATTTACTCCATTGGGCGTGAACCACTTGGCAATCGTCAATTTTATTTCCGATCCGTCCGGCAGATCAGTCAGATCCTGCACCGAACCCTTGCCGAAAGTCTTCATGCCGACAATTTTCGCCTTGCCCCAATCCTTGAGAGCGCCGGCGACGATCTCCGAAGCCGAAGCGCTGCCGCCATCGACTAATACGATCGTCCTATATTCAGCTAAACGAGCGAGTTTGCCCGCAACATGCGGAGTTTCCACGCCGTCGCGATTCTTTTCTGACACGACAACCTTGTCGCCCGACCATTCTCCTGCCATCTGTACGGCTGCTTCCAAATAACCGCCGGGATTTCCGCGCAAATCCAAAATAATTTTATTTACTCCCGATCTGGCAGTAATATTATTTATCGCGCTATCTAAAAGCGGCACAGTGTCATCATTGAATTGTCGCACCTTGATATGAGCGATTTGCCCATTGCTCAAATATTCAAGCGATACGCTTTTTACCGTGATGGGAGCGCGAACAATCTTGAATTCCTTCGGCTCTTTGAAGCCATCACGGAACACCGTCAAAATAACTTCCGTGCCGGCCTTGCCGCGGATCAAAGTTACCGCTTCACTCGAGCTCATGCCCTCAGTCGATGTGCCATTGATCTTCAAAATCCAATCCTTGGGCTTTAAGCCGGCTTTCATGGCGGGCGAATCATCCAATGGAGAAACTACGATCAATTGATTGCTTTTTACCGCGATCTCTGCGCCAATGCCGTCAAAATTACCCTTCAGATCATCCTGGAATTGAGTCGCGTCCGACGGAGTCATAAATACCGAATAGGGATCGCCGAGCGATGCGACCATGCCTTGCAGAGAGCCGTAAAATAATTTAGTATCCGGCACATCCTTGTCGTAGGCCCGATCCTTGATCGTCTGCCAAGTCTGCCAGAAAAGATTAAAATTAACATCCTTCTTCAGGTACGCCGGCATTGCCTCAGCCGAAGTCGTCTTATTAGCGACAATGCCCGTCTCTTCCGGAGATGCGGGAGTCTGCGCCTCTACACCCTTAATAATTATTTTTTCCGTCTGAAAGCTGCCGCCGGCCAATACGCCGCCGCCGAATCCGAGGAGAATGACAAATATTGCCAGCCATAAAGCGACTGGACGGCTTAAAGCCTCTTTTATCTTCATTTTATTGCCCGGAACCTGTAAATCTGACATACATTAAAATTATTCAGTAGTTAATTCTGCTTTATCTTTTCCATTATAACAAAGACATGGCCCCGAGGCAAACCAATTAAATAAGCGTGAAAAAACCGCAGATTCCTCTGCGGTTATGTACTGTATTATCGGAGATCATTGCCAAAGAAAATATTTCGCATATAGCCGGTGACCAATTCAAGATACTGATCGCGTACCTTTTCATCCGCCGCCAAATCAATGCCGAGGTGGATCTGCGCGCCGCCTTCCAAACGCAAATTATCATCGGACATTTTTAATCCGAATGAATTCTTGAATTTGCGCTGAAGAACATCGTTCAATGTCGCTTGCAATCCGCTATCAGTGCTTCGGATGCTGAATACCAGATTGCAATCATCAATAATCGCAAAAACCACGGCAACCGTAATGCCATCCCAATTCGACATCATATTCGCCAATTTCGCCACATACACCTTGCGAGTGCTCGGCAAATAACCGGCGCAAGCTACCAAGCGCAAGCCGTCGATGATGCAATGGTTCCTGGCATAATTTTCCGTCTCGACATATACTCTCGAATCCTGGATATTCGTCAGATTTCTTAATGCCTGCTTATCGCTCAAGCTCAAGACATTGAAATACGAGGTAGAATCATCGTCCGTAACATTCGCCAATAACCCGTGCGTGTCGGAATAAATGCCCAGTGTCAATAAGAGCGTCACGAACAAATCATCACCGACTTCCTTTTTAAATGTCATTAAGCCGACTTCGTTCAAAAGCTTAGTAAGCATCGTCGAGCAAGCGCCATACGTCTCGACCCAGATGAAATTATCCTCCGTTTCGATGGGCGCAGGATTCTGATGATGATCGACGACGATAATCGGATTGATTTTTCCGGCAGCGGCGCCCAAACGGCCGTCGTTAGGATTGCTGCAATCAACGAAGGCAAAAACATCATTGCCATTGATCTTAGGCCAGAATTCATCCAATGGCAACATGTGCTGGAAAAGGCTGAATCTCTGGATAATCATTTCATTCTGCTTCTCGCCAGGGACGCCGCAATAAAGGATCCTGATGCGGGCATTGGGAATTCCCAAATGGCGAAGCAAATGCTTCAAGGCGAAGGCGCTAGCAATAGAGTCGGGATCAAGATGATTAGCGATGATATTAATTACCTTGCTATCCGCCTTAATTTTTTCGACCACTTTCAGAAGCTGCGCCAGTATCTCGCTCATAACATTACTCATGACTCCTCCTTCTTCCGCTGTTTTATTCTATTATATTCAATTATGTCCTGCTGACTAATTAAGTTACCAAAAAAATCCGAGTTTGTCAAATAAAATGCCAGCGACGAAACGCACCAGATTATTATAACAATTTAAAAGCTCGGCCACGGGAGTGGTCGAGCTTCTTTGTGCAACCGCCGTTACGCGGTATAGGTTGTGAATACATCGGCCCCATACAAGGCCTCAATCAGCTGCTTCTGATCCTGATTGTGCTTGAGCATCTGCTCCCTGATCTCCTCGCCGGTCAATCCCTTTACTTCGCCGGAATGATCGTTGACCCGGTGCAGGGCGTCATAGAAATCCACCAGAGCCAGCAGTCGTCCGTAGAAAGGAATCATCACCTTAGTCCCCAAACCGTAGTTATGGAGAAGGGGCATACGTCCTCCGGGATAACCGCCAAATTGGAACCGGTGGTGCCAAAGAATAACTTCGGCGCTGAAATCGAACCGATCCCTGACCATGCGATAACCCAGCATGACATGCGGGTGCATGCGCTGGGTGTCTTTTTTCGTCCAGCCCTCTGTCTTCGACAAAGTACTCAGTTCAACCTGAGCCTTGCCGACGTCGTGAAGCAAGCCGGGGAAAAGTAACGCCTTTTCCGAAAGATGCATTGCCTTTGCAATCGACCGGGAAACCAGGCCGACTCGCAAGCTATGCTCGAAAGTCGGAAGATGCTTGATCCTCAATGGCTGCAAAAATGCGAAAATTTCTCCCTGATCACGCTCGACTACTTGGGTTTCCTCGAAAGCCTTATAAACCCTATCTTCAAGGGCCATATTACCCTCGAGGTAATCCTGGAAATTCGCTGACATTCGTCTATCCTCCTAACAGAAGCGGTTTTAACTAATAATCACCAGTTTCAATAATATTGCGATTATTTAATTCATTTACAATCGACTGAATAAAAGTTGATGCTTCAGTTTGAGACATTTCACCCAAATCTTTATACTGATTGGGGACTGCTCGATGAAAATCACTGAAGCGGACTAGTTTCTTCCCGGCTTTATTTGAATCAAGAATCGCTATCTTTTTCTGTGGCAGAATCTTGAGCCAATGCTTGGTAGACCTGGAAGCATCGCATGACAAAAGCGCTAATGCTGGAAACCCAGAATTAATAATCCTTATGGCATCAAAAATGCCCTCAGTCAGAAAGACGTACGGCATATCATGGCGATAAAATTGCAAGCCCCAAACAGCAATTTTCTGCTGGCCGTCCGGACTCTTGCCAATATACGTCTTGTAACGTCCGCCATTATTCTTCAAGTGATTGAATGGATCGTATTTTTGAACCCCGATAATCTGACCAGAGAAATTATAAATCAAAAAATTGACTCTGCAGGATACGGCATCAATGAAAATCCCAGGCAACACTCCCGTCAGACCACGCCCATGTAAATGAGACGTAAAATCGAACTGCCGTTCAGCATCAATATCCGTGTCGACCTTCATTTTTTTATCCCCATTGGTTTTTGCCTTTACATTGGATTTATTGAATATTGTAATGAACTTTTAACTTTAGATACTATCACAATATTTATCTTTTGTCAAGTCCTATGCGTTTAACTTATCCACAGAGCTAATTATCCAGATATTTCCGAATATTTGAAAGATGTTCTTCGTAAGTCTTGGCGAAATATGCCTTGCCGGTTTCGTCAGTCAAAAAATAATAATAATCATTCTTGGCCGGATAAATCACCGCCATAAGCGACGCCAGTGACGGATTATTGATCGGCCCCGGCGGCAAACCGCGGTATTTATAAGTATTGTACGGCGAATCGATTTCCAAATCCTTCAGGGTCGGACGAGTAGAAGTCTTACCGGTGATATAATTGACCGTCGCGTCTGATTGCAAGCCCATGCCAATCGAAAGCCGCTTCCAGAAAATATCCGCCACGATGGCGCGATCACTATCAAATGCCGGCTTATTGCTGATTTCTCTCTCCAAAATTGAAGCCAGGATTACGACATCAAACAAGCTTCGATTCTGAGCCTTAAGGTCTGCGCGCATCTTATCCGTCACTTTATCATCGAATTCGTCCAGTAATTTTTTGATGATATCTTCAGCTGTCACATCAGTAAAAATATTATATGTGTCAGGATACAAAAAACCTTCCAAAGATTTTATCTTCGGATCTTTCAAGAATATATACTCATCGCGCCAATTGCTGATTTTTGCCGCTTCCAAGAATTTGTTTTCTTCGACTATCCCCTCTCTTTCCAAATAAGCGGAAATATCCTTTAAGCGCCAACCTTCGATAATTGTCATCTTGCGCTCGCGGCTGAGCTCCTGCTGGATTCTTATCTGTGCCGCTTTCCTTTCATTTTCTTTTTTGACGAAATAACCATTGGCGATCGCACCAATGATTATGACGAATATAATTAAAACGAATATTTTTTTGATCATAATATTACCATCATACCAGCAAAATTATCCCCTGTCCAGATAGGAGTAAAAATGTTATAATATCAAACATGAAGAGTAAATTGATCAAAATACTATTTATCGCGGCCGTCGGATTACTGCTAATGAAAAGCGGAGTCAATGCGGCTATTTATTTGTGGCCGAAAACAGAATTAGACGCTACCGGCAACAGCGCCGCCATCGAGCTTATACAACTGACCAACGAGTACCGCCGCAATCTGGGATTAAGAGAGCTGATCGTCAATCCCCGCCTGACCCAGGCTGCCGTCAACAAAGCTAAGGATCTCTTGGCCAAGCAATATTTCAACCATACCTCTCCGACCGGCAAGAAATTCTCCGACTGGGTCAAAGAAGTCAATTATTCATATTTTTATGTCGGCGAAAATCTGGCAATAGATTTTGCCAACCCGCAGGAAGTTTTTGACGCTTGGATCAAAAGCCCGAAACACAAGGAAAATATCGAGCGGCCGGAATTCCAAGAAATCGGCATTGCCGACTTGAAGGGCCTATTCGACAGCCGCGAAACCGATGTGGTAGTCCAACTATTCGGTTCAAGAGTATTGGGCGAAAATGAAAAATCCACCAGCAGTAATTCAGCGCTTATAAATAATTATTTCGGAACTGCCAATGCCGGATCTTCTGCTTACGATTACTTCGGCTGGATCGACCAGCAATTGAATTATATCTTGTTTTTCATAATCTTTGTCTTAGTTATCACGATTATAATCAGGAAAATCAGACGAAAAAAGCTGCCCGCCAGCAACGCTTTGCGAAGCAATGCGGGCAGGCCGCTTCAATCAGCAGCAGCTTCGCTTTCAAATAAAAGCATTATCCGAGTATCAGCCAAGAAACAAGCACCGCCGCTAGTATCACTCTATACCAAGCGAACGCTGACAGCGTATGAGAACTCACAAACTTCAAAAAAAACTTTACCGCCAGATATCCGAAAACCAGCGAAGACAAAAAGCCCAAAGCCAAAACCATTGAATTGATTTCATGATTCAACTGCACCTTTAAGAGAGACTTGGCTCCGGCGCCGAAAATTACCGGCATCGATAATAAAAATGAGAATTTTGCCGCTTCCTCCCGTTTCAATTTCAAGCCCATGCCCGCGACAATCGTAATGCCGGAACGGGACGTGCCAGGAATCAAAGCGACGGCCTGAGCAAAACCGCAGATAAGCGATTCTTTCCAGCCGATCATATTCATATCCTTGATCTGCTTGGCATATTTCTCGACCAGCCAGAATAATATTGCAACTGCGACAAGCATGAACGCGACGATAGCTATAGCCGTTTTGCCTTCATGGAAATTCCGATCGATGAAATCGTTAAAAATAAATCCAATCACTCCGGCCGGAATCGAGCCGACGATTACCAGCCAGGCCAGACGCTGATTGATATCATTCTTTAAATTCCAATTCGTCAAACTGGAAAAAAATCCTTTGATCAAATTCCAAATCTCTCGCCAGAAAAAAGCCAGCAAGGCAAAAAATGTGCCCAAGTGCAAAATAGCATCGAATGACAGATTGTCCGGCAGATTGAATTTTAATAAATCGTGCAAAATCATCAAGTGCGCCGAAGATGAGATTGGGATGAATTCCGTCAAACCCTGCACGGCGCCGGCTACGATTGCTAACAAATAATCCATATTTACAAATTAAGAATTAATAATTAAGAATTAAGAAAAATATGTTTTCACTCATAATCATTCCTATTCTCGTCGCTCTTGTCACGCAGATCATCAAGCTCATAATTGATGGTATACCAAACAACCTCAATTGGCAACACATCTTTTCCGACTACGGCGGCATGCCTTCATCCCACATGGCGCTGGTCTCATCGCTTTTAACGATGGTCGGACTGGAGTCAGGAATAAATTCAGCGCCATTTGCCATCGCTTTCATTCTGCTAATTATAGTACTGAGAGACGCCGTCGGCTTCCGCCGCGAGATCGGCAGAAACGCCGTCTTAACTAACATGCTGGCTCAGGAAGTTTTTCCGACTAACCCAGAAATACAAGTTCATGAACGGATCGGCCATACCGTTGCCGAAGCTACCGTCGGCATAATCGTCGGCGTTCTGTTGACATTCATCTTCTATTGGATTATGATGACGATCTGATTGCCATTGTTTAGTATTTTGCTACGTAACAAGCTACGTAACAAAGCACGTCATCTTATGACGTGCTTTTATTTTTGGCAAGCGGGGCAGTAATGCGTTCCTCTGCCGCCAACCTTCATCTTATGGATCGTTCCAGCGCACCCACGGCACTTCTGTCCAGGACGGCCGTAGACTTTTAGATGCTTCATCATCTTGCCTTCCTCGCCGCTCGTCGTTATATACGTATCGGCAGATGTGCCTTTCATTTTGACCGCCAATTTTAATATTCGCGGTATCGCTTGATGCAAAGCCTTGATCTCTTTTTCGGTCAGTGAGATAGCTGGCCGAGTCGGCATGACTCGAGCCGCGAACGCCGCTTCATCGGCATAGATATTGCCCACGCCGGCAATTAGCGACTGGTCCATCAAGACCTGCTTGATCTTGCGATTAGGATATCTTCGTAGCTTTCCTTTGAAGTTCTTCAACGTAAAATCTTCCGACAACGGCTCGATGCCGTATTTGCCGGTTTCTTCCAGATAAGATTTTTCATCGACTAATTTTATCCAGCCGAAACGGCGAATGTCATTAAAAAATAATTTCGAGCCGTCTTTAAAATCGAAGGAAACTCGCGTAAACTTGCTCGGCAATCCTGCATCTTTGATTTCGCCACTCATAGGATAAGCCTGGATCTGCCTGACTTTGGCCGGCACGGGAATCGGGTGGCCGCCGGATACGCCCTTGCCGGATTTGCTCTGGTAGACTAGCTGGCCTGTCATCTTGAGATGTATCAACAAATATTTCTTGCCAGCCAATTCTATAATAATCATCTTTGCCCGACGAGCGACTCCGATGATTTTCTTGCCGACTATTCCCTGAACAAATTTCTTGTTCATCGGCCGGACAGACTTATATTTAAAAACTTCAACTGCAGAAATAATCTTGCGGCTGATCTTTTCATCCAATTCGCTCACTATGGTTTGTACCTCTGGAAGTTCTGGCATATATTACAAATCATTAAGCGATCCGCCGGAATCAAATGACTCCGTCTCAGTCAGCTTTTGTTCTAGCACAATATCGTCATCACCGAATAAAAATCGCCCGTTGAACTTTTTCCCTGCCAGAAACAACGGGAACCAATAGATATCATCCGGCCACATATCAGCAAAAGGAATCTTAGTAATATTAAACCATTGCGGCCGCATTTCATCGCTCTCTTGAAGCTCACCCTCAAAGGTCTCGCTCTTATACATATGCACTTCTAAAATCACGCCACGATTGTTGTGAAATTCAAAATCCAATTGGCCAAATTTTTGCAGATTCCTTACTATTAAGCCGCACTCCTCTCGCACTTCCCTCTCAGCCCCTTCCTCAATAGTTTCGCCTTCCTGCACTTTACCGCCGAAGCCGTTCCATCGTCCTTCGCCGAAGCCGCGCTTCTTCATACCCAAAAGAACCTTATCGCCTTTTTAAATCAGGCACAAGGTGAATATTTTTACGGCTGATTTCTTCAAAATATTGTCCATAATATCACACTGATTGTAATATATTGTAGGCTACTATTGACATTATATTTGATTGTGATAGGATTAAAAAATAAATTGGCACATTACATAATCAACCAGAACGAAAGGATAAAACGGTATGGAACGTGAATATAGGTGTGAAATATGCGAACGACACAAAGAACAAGGCAAACCGCCCGTCAGATTCAAGAAAGCAACCACGGTTTGTTTTGTCTGCAAAAAAAAGTCAAACGGATCCTTGATCTTCATCACACTGACGAGGATATTTGCAGCTTGGCTTGCGAACAAAAATATTGGCTCGATATTCTCTACTAAACGCAAAGGAGGGGAAACCATGAACACCCAGCGAAGGATGCTGAAAATACGCAATCGAGCGGCTGAATATCAGAAGCACAAAATGGAAGACCAACTCAGAATCGAGCAGATACGCGAGCGGGTGGCTGAATATCGAGAGCACGAGAACGACCCTTATGCTTACGATAGATGTGAAATTGACGCCGTGCGAGAATTGTATCTCCATGCGGCGGAAGATATTGAATTCCTACTGAAGGAATTGCTGAAAGAGTTGCATGAAAATTTGATAGATCTTTGATAGATCATTGATCTTTTTTTACGAAGCCACTAATGTGGCTTTTTCTTTTACCTTATTTTCCATGGCAGTCCTTGAATTTCTTGCAAGAGCCGTCCGGATACGTCGCTCCGCAAGGGCAAGGCTCGTTGCGGCCGACCTTCTCACCATTATAATGCGAATCATCCTTGATAATCTTGTCTGCTTTCCTTTCTGCCAAGCCTTCATCGCCCTCGAAAGCCGATTTTTCCGAAGCTCCGGACAAAACTAAATTCTTCGGCTGATCATTGCCTTTGATCTCCTGCGGCGCGCTGATTCCGATGCGAAAAATAGTGTAAGCGACTTGGCGATCGACTTGCGCCATCAATTCTCTAAACAGCCTCAATGAGTCACGCTTGTATTCCACCAGCGGATCCCTTTGGCCGTAGCCGCGCAATCCGATGCCGGTACGCAAATACGTCATTGTTTCCAAGTGCTCAATCCACATCGAATCGATAACCTGCAGATAAATCTGTTTTTCAACCTGGCGCATCGGCTCGAGCTCATTCTCGCCTTTGGGTAACATATTGATTTTGGCTTCCAATCCGTTATACTGCTCAACCGCCAACTTCAATAAATAGCCGGCGAGCGTATCCTTGATATCCGCGTCTCCCGCTTCTTTAGTCAATTCTTCCAAAGTCTTGCGATCAGCGGCTTTGACATTGAATATATTGCCGACCTCGTCATAAAGTTTATTGATATCGGCTTGATCTTCCGGCAGAGCCAGAAAATAATTTACTAAATATCTGATCTTATTTTCAATTGCTGCAAGCATCGATTCCTTGGTATCGACTCCGGCCAAAAGCAGGCGGCGCTTCTTATAGATTGTTTCGCGCTGCTTGTTCATGACATCATCGTATTCCACCAGATGCTTGCGGATGTCGAAGTTATGGGTTTCCACTTTTTTTTGCGCCTGCTCGATCGATTTATTGATCATGCCGTTTTCTATCGGCATATCGTCCGGCACGCCCAAAGCCGTCATCATATTCTTCATTCGCTCGGAACCGAAGATGCGCATCAAATCATCGTCCATGGAAATGTAAAACTGGGAAACACCAGGATCGCCTTGGCGGCCGGCGCGGCCGCGCAGCTGGTTATCGATGCGGCGCGATTCATGCCGTTCTGTTCCCAAGACGCACAAGCCGCCGACAGCAACCACTTTATCGAATTCCGCTTGCTCGAACGGATAACCGCCCAAAATAATATCAACGCCGCGGCCAGCCATGTTCGTGGCGACAGTTACCGCACCGATCCTGCCGGCTTGGGCGATGATGTGCGCTTCCTTGTCATGATGCTTGGCATTCAATAGTTGATGCGGTATGCCTTCCCTCTCCAGCATTTCAGACAATAATTCATTCTTCTCAATCGAAACCGTACCGACTAAAACCGGCTGGCCTTTCTGATACCGTTCCTTGATCTCGTTGGCCAAAGCCTGAAATTTGCCCTGCTCATTCTTATAGACGCGGTCATTCAAATCTTGACGTATCATGGCGCGATTAGTCGGAATAGTCGTAACTTCCAATTTATAAATAGAAGCGAATTCTTCCGCCTCCGTCGCGGCTGTACCGGTCATGCCGGACAATTTCGCATATAGCCTGAAGTAATTCTGGAATGACACTGTGGCCAAAGTCTTGCTTTCCTTCTGCACCTTGACACCTTCTTTGGCCTCGATCGCCTGATGCAAGCCTTCGGAAAATCTGCGGCCGAACATCATGCGTCCGGTGAATTCATCGACGATAATTATTTCACCGTCCTTGACGACATACTCCTTATCCTTATTATACAAAGCCTGAGCACGCAAGGCCTGTTCGATATGATGGACATCGCTGATGCCGCGTTCAGTATATATATTCTCCACGCCGAGGGCTTTTTCGACTTTCTCCACGCCTTCTTCGGTCAAGGTGGCCGCGCGCAATTTTTCATCCACCTTGAAGTCGGTTTCCGGAACCAATGTCTTGGCAATCTGGCTGAATTGGAAATATTTATCCGTCGATTCCATGTCCGGCGCGGAAATGATAAGCGGAGTCCTGGCTTCATCGATCAAAATGGAATCGACTTCATCGACGATGGCGTAATATAAATCACGCTGCACCATGTCATCGATGATCGGCACCATGTTATCGCGCAGATAGTCAAAGCCGAATTCATTGTTCGTGCCATAAAGAATGTCGCAAGCATAAGCTTCCTTGCGAGAGCACGGAATTAGATATTGAACGTCAAGAATCGGATCACCTTCTTTCGTTTCATGAGAGAGATCGAATTTATACGAGATATTTTGCTGCTGGATACAGCTGACGGTCAAACCCAAAAAATTATAAACACGACCCATCCAATCAGCATGGATGCGCGACAGATAATCATTGACAGTCACCAGGTGAGCTCCCTTTCCGGCCAAGGCATTGAGATACATCGGCGCAGTCGCAGTCAAAGTTTTGCCCTCACCAGTCCTCATTTCCGCAATATGCCCTTTGTGCAAGGCGATACCGCCGATCAACTGGACATCGAAATGGCGCTGGCCCAAAACACGCTTGGCCGCCTCGCGCACCGTGGCGAATGCCTCTGGCAGGATATCATCGAGAGTCTTTCCTTCCGCCAATTGAGCTTTCAATTTTACGGTCTGATCTTTTAATTCCGAATCACTCAAAGCGGAAATCTTCGGTTCGAAAGCGTTTATCTGCTCGACGAGAGTAGACATTTCCTTTAGGACTTTAGCGTTAGGATCGCCGAATAATTTAGTAAAAAATGACATGAAATTAGTTTATAAAGTTTGTAAAGTTATAAAGTTTATAAAGTCAATAAAAGACTAATTCTTTATGCTGAACCATACCAGAAATAAGCAAAAAAATCAAGGCCAACCTATTCTCCTCTCAGCATTTCCTTATATTTGATGATTTCATTCCTCATCTTGTCTTTCACCTCGTTTATAGATTTAATCAAGTCATCAGTTTCAGCGGAAGCGCGGATGATTTTCTTGGGCACTTCCAGATTGACTTCTGCCAGAAAGACGTCCCCTTTGTAATGATGATTGGTCGTCCTGCCGACTTCCACCTCGCAGCCGATGATGTTATCGAAATACTTGGCCAAGCCGCCAATCTTATCGTTGATCGCTTCCTCAATCGACGGAGTCAATTCCATTTTCGTCGCTTTGATTTGAATATTCATTGCCTATGTATGTTAATAATTAATACTGTTTAAAGATACAAATATACTAATTTACAAATGATACGAATAGCTACGAATAGTTTAAGAAAAAATTCGTACTCATTAGTATCATTCGTACCATTCGCATATTAGTATCTTTTATTTCAGAATCCCAAATATTCGATCTCCTCCATTAATTGCAGACTAAAGTTGCTGCGGACTTTCTGTTTAACAACGGAAATCAGCATGACCACATGCTCAGCCGTGGCATGGCCGACATTGGTAATCTTGCCGGCATGCTTTTCCGACACCATGGCATCGCCGATCTTCTTGCCCTTAAGGCCGCATTCCTCGATCAGCCAAGCGGCCGGAATCTTCTTATACGCGACGAATTGATCCGGCAGCTGAGGAAACTTCTCTTTGAATTTTGCAATCTCCTCTTCAGTAAGCACAAAATTCCTAAACGTACTGCCGGCCGATCCGCCCTCGGCAGACTTGCTTAAGCGATCCGCCAGATTCTTTTCCATCTTTACTTTAATAGTTGCCAACTCATCAACCGAGACTTTTTTCATCTTTAATCTGACTGACAATATGATCCCGGAAACTGCGCCACTTTTGAAAGCGCTTTCGCGATAACCGAAACCGCAATCGTCGTTTTCTAACTCAATAATTTTTCCATCACGAAGGATTTTGACGCTCTCGACGATTTGCGACATATCTCCGCCGAACGCTCCGGCATTATTGCAGACTGCGCCGCCAATCGTTCCCGGAATTCCGATCGCCCACTCCAAGCCCGACAGATTATTCTTTAGAGCCTCATGCATCGCCTTGACTAGCGGCACTCCGGCATCGATTTCAATAATATCGCCATCTATAATCATCTTGCCGCCGAAATATTTTATAATCAGGCCATTATACCCGCCATCAGCTACAAGCAGATTGCTTCCTCCACCGATTATTTTATGATCGATTTTCTTGTCTTTGACAAAACCGATCGCTTCGTTGATTTCAGCCGTATTATTAACAACAACAAAATACCTGGCCGGACCGCCGATGCGGAAGCTCGTATGGCTGCTCATTAATTCATTTTCTTTGATATTTATCATGTTAAATATTATTTCTTCTTTTTGACTTGGCTGCTTCTCGCCATATATCCAGTCTCTTCTAAAGCCTTTTTCTGCGCAGAAAATCCGGCAACGGTTTTCTTCGCCTTCCGCTTTCGCGGTTTTTCCAATCTATTCTGCATTTTGTATAAATCCTGAATCATACAAATTAAAATTATTTCACCAAATTCTTCGCCAAGCCGTATATATCCCCCGCGCCAAGTACCATGATGACATCATATTGATCGGCCAGATCACGTACGGCATATTCCGTTTCTTTTAAACTTCCGCCATAGACGGCATCGACTCCGCCCTCGCTGATAGCATTTGCCAATATCTGCGATGACACGTCATAATCTTCCGGCCTCTCCCGTCCCGCGACATAAAAAATATCTACTATTACTGCTTTTTCCGCCTCGCTGAAAGCCGAGACAAACTCGCTGAACAAGTTTTTTGTCCGGGCATATTGATGCGGCTGGAAAACATACAATATTTTTTTATCCGGATAGAATTCCTTCATGGCCGCGATGACTTGTTTGATGGCCGGGGGCGTATGGGCGTAGTCAGCGATGACTTCGGCATTGCCAAGCTTGCCCAACTTTTCGAATCGGCGCCACGTTCCCTTAAAGCTATCTAGTGATTTGACAATGGCATCCCAGCCTACATCCAATTGCCGCGCAGCCGCAATCGCCGCCAAAGCATTAGACACATTATAATGGCCGGGCAACCCGAGAGTAATAGTTGCCGCAGCCTCGCCATTTTCCAATACGGAAAATTCCTGGCGGCCATCAATCACTCTGATATTTTTTACGGCATAGTCTGCCGAATTATTAATGCCATAAGTTACTTTCCGAGCCGGGCAATTGCTGCCAGCCTCAACAGATCTGGCATCATCATTGTTTATTATCGCAAACCCGTCAGCCGGCAATTTATTAAGGTATTTTTCAAAAGCCCCCAAATACTCCATACCACTCTTATAATAATCCAAATGATCCACACCGACATTGGTTATAACGGCAATCTGCGGCTCGTAATTATCAAAGGCTCGGCGGTATTCATCACCTTCGAAAACAAAATATTTACTTTTGCCCAAGCGACAATTGTCATCCAAGAATTCCGCCTGGCTTCCCAGAACAACTGACGGATCCAGATCGGCATCGATCATTATTTTTGCCAGCATCGCAGTAGTCGTGGTTTTGCCATCAGTGCCGGTTATGCCGATGCCGATCTTGCCCTTCATGATTTCTCCCAATAGCTGAGGATAGGTCATCTCGGGAATATTCAATTCCCTGGCACTAGCCCTTTCCGGATTATCTTCTGGCACGGCTACAGAGTACACGATAAGTCCGATTTCATTATTGATGATATCGGCATTATGAGGCACGTAAACCAATATGCCGCTCTGGCGCAAATTCGCCGTCATTTCGCTTTCCTGAGTGTCGGATCCGGAAACGACAAAACTGCGGCGCTTAAGGATGCCGGCCGCAGCGGATATGCCGATGCCCCCGATGCCGATAAAATGCACGTAATTAATTTTATTCAAATCAACCATAATTATTTCGCTATTTCTAGAAGCGCATCGCTGACTTTTTTCGCGCCGTCCGATAGCATTATTTTTTTGATATTATCACTCAAAAGATTTAATTTATTTTTATCCGCCAGCAAGTCCCTTAAAGTGCTGGCAAAAGTCTCGGGGTTTATACTTATCTCTGATAAAACAACCACCGCATTATGCTTCTGAAAATATTTCGCATTGAATTCCTGATGCGTTTTATAAAGAGGAATAATTACACTCGGCTTTCCGCAGACTGAGAGCTCGGTCAATGTCGAGAGCCCCGCTCTAGACACGACCAGATCAGCCACGCACAAGGCTTCCGGCATTTCGTGCGACATGAATTCATATTGGCGATAATTGTCAGATTCGAAATTAAAGCCCTTTCCCGTTCCCGTCGTATGTATGACTTGCGCGAATTTCACCAATTTCGACAAGGATTTTTCCACCAGTTCATTTATTTTTATTGATCCTGTTCCGCCGCCCGTAATCAGGATGACCGGCAGATTCTTCTTCAAGTTGAAAAAAGCCAGGCTTTTTTCCTTATCGCATTGATAGAATTCCCCTCTGATCGGATTGCCGGTCAAGACGACTTTTTTCGACGGGAAATCACGAAGCGACACATCGAATGATACGGTAATTTTCTTGGCAGCATTAGACATCAGCTTGTTTGCCAAGCCAGTCTCAATATCCTGCTGATGGACCAATACGGGCACGCCGGAAAATTTTGCGGCCCAGGCGACAGGCACTCCGACGAATGCTCCAGCTACCATCACGGCATCCGGCTTGAACTTCTTTATGATTTTATAAGATTGAAAAAAACCTAAAATGATTTTGAACGGATCAGAAAAATTACGCCAATCGAAATAACGGCGCAACTTGCCCGAAGCAATCGATTGATACGGTATCTTGTAGCTTTCAACGGACGCTTTTTCCGGACCATGGTCTGTGCCGATAAATAAAAATTCCGTTTCCGGCTGCCGCGATTTTATTTCCGTGCATACGGCCAAAAGCGGACTGACTGAGCCCATCGTTCCTCCGCCTGATAATAATATTTTTTTAGACATAATTATTTTTTTGATTTCAGCTTCGACAAGTCTTCTTCGGAGACATCGCCCCATTGCTCGATATCGTCTAAAGATATGCAATTCAATAAAATCTGCGTAACCGCGATTTTGCTCATTTTCTTATCCATTTTTTTTATCAACTCCATTGCAGATAGCGCCTTATCCCTGAACGTTTCAAAAGGCATTAAATCTGCTATATCATAATTATTATAATAAATCTCCAATGAATCGCTTAAGACGCCACGCCATTTTTCTCTTGCCGATTTCCCTTTTATATTATCTTGCTGTCGAAAAGCGATAATTTCTTCCAATATCCGATTTTCTGCTTTTCTAAGCGGCCCATTAAAATCTAAAAAATGCATCGATTCATGCACTGCGCGAGATTTCAAATCAGAATCACTGGTCAATATGACTCCAGTCACTGCCAATGGGTTATTATTTGACCCAGAAAACCCTCTGGGAGCAATGAATAATGCCGCATTTACAAAATTCGATTGGGCAGAATCTGCGCCTAAGTTATTTGATTCGTCGCACCATTCATCTTTAGGCCAAACTAACACGGGAATAGATATATCAGGCAAACCTTTAGAACCGACTTCTGATTTTATATCAGGTAATACAACTCTGATATTCTCTAATAACTTGGCTTTAAGAGTTGACAGTCTATTGCATCCTTTAAGCCAGCTCAAGAGTGTGAATAATGATTTGCCGGCTTCAAAATATTCATCAGTAACATCGTCTTTTTCCTTATGCGAACTAAGGGGGTTGCTTAGCACCATTAAAACCTCAATCTCTTCATTAAGAGCCGTTTTAATTTCTTCCAGACGCGCTTGATATTGTTCTCCCGCTTCCTGCTCGGGCGTTTTTACCGATGTTTCTTTAAACATAATTTTATGATTCTTGTTTAGAAATATTCGCCAAGATGCCGGCTGCCGCCAAAAGTATCATCATTGACGTTCCGCCGAACGATACGAAGGGCAAAGTCACGCCGGTAAGCGGCATGACTCCCATGATGGCCCCGATATTGACTAATGCTTGGACAGTTATCCACGTTATTATGCCGACCGTCAGCAGCTTGGCGAAAGGATCGCGGCAGACGGCTGCAAGCTTCAAGCCGCGTATCGCCACGAATATATAAATTATTATGATTGCGCTGGTCAAGAAAAATCCTAACTCTTCTGCTGTAATGGCAAAAATAGAATCGCCGACCGGTTCGGGCAAATAAGCGAATTTTTGCCTTGAGTGGCCATAGCCTTGGCCGAATAACCCGCCTGAACCCACAGCCAAAAGCGCTTGATTGATATGGTAGCCTACGCCCTGAGGATCAGTTTCCGGGTGCAAAAAGGTCATGAAACGGTCAGTCCGATACGGGGACATCTTGATTAACGCCGCCAAACCGGCCAAGCCGCCGAACCCCAGCCAGCATAAATGCAACAGCCTGCCTCCGGCGGCAAAATATATCGATAAAGACATTGCCACGATGATTATCATCGTTCCCGTATCCGGCTCCATAGCCAGCAAGACCGTGATGACTGCAAGTATCGTAATGAACGGAACTAATCCGTCACCAATATTCTTGAAATGATGCTCTTCTTTCTGCGCCAGCCAAGCCGCCAGATAAATCAGGAAAGTCAGCTTCACGATCTCTGAGGGCTGTAGCGAAGAATAGCCGAAAAGATTGATCCAGGAGTGCGAGCCGTTATAAACGACGCCAATGCCGGGAATAAATACCAAAACCAACAGACCGATGGAAACATAAAGCATCGGCGCGGCCAATTTTTCCAGCTTCTTATAATCGAAGAACCAAAAAAATATGAATAATATCGTACCAGGAATAATGCCGGACAGCAGCTGATGCTTCAAGTGCCAATACGCATCGGAATATTTTTGCCAGCCCAAAGCCACCCCGGCCGATGAGATAATCAGCAAGCCGATCACGACCAAAAGCCAGATAGCGCCAATCAAGTACCAATCAGTGCCGGATTTTTTCTGCTCGCGGAAAAAATTCCGGATATTTTCTTTTATGTTAAATTTTCTCATTTATGTTAATCCTACCGACTAATTTCCTGAATTGATCTCCCCTGTCGAATTCATTCCTGAATAAGCCGAAGGATGCGCAAGCCGGAGACAATAGAATAATATCTCCGCTTTTCGATTGCGACTTGGCGATACCGACCGCATCGGCCATATTGCCGGCTAAAGCCAGGGGTAATTTTTCTGAAGTTATTAGAGGTTGCAATCTTACTGTTCCTGAATCCTTAAATAATACGACAGCCTTGCAGGATTTCTTGATTTCTTTCGCCAATTCGGTGAAATTCAATCCCTTATCCGATCCGCCGGCAATTAAGATGATATTTTTACCACCATTCGAAAGTGCTTTTAAGCCGGCCATAGTCGCCTCGGGTGTCGTTGAGGTTGTATCATTATAATATTTGACTCCATCTATTTCGCGCAGCAATTCCAATCTATTGGCAATTCCCCGGAAATTTTTCAAAACCTTGCGGATTACCGGCGGCTTGATGCCGTAGATCATTGCGACGCAAACGGCATTCAAAACATTTGCCAGATTATGCTCGCCCGGAATCATAATATCCTTGACTGAACAAATAACTTGTTCATGGCCGTCGCGCCGATATATAATCCTGCCGCCGGAAACAAAGCAGCCATTCTCAATAGGAAATTTCTTAAGCGATGTCCAAAATCTCTGCGACGGGACTTCTTTGCCCATAGCGCGGGTGTATTTATTATCCCTATTCAAAATCACATAATCCTGCAAATTCTGCCAGGCAAAGATATTTTTCTTAGCGGCAGCATAATCATCAATATCTTCATAAGTATTGAGATGATCCGGATAGATATTAGTAAAAACGGCGATGTGCGGCGATCTCTTGATCGTGCCTAAGCTTTCCAAAAGCCACGAGGATAATTCGAGAATTATCGCGCCGCCTTTTTTTACTTGAGCCATTTGCGCCAAAGGCGACTTGGTAATATTGCCTCCAAGCACCGCCTTTTTATCCGAAGTTCCTATTAATTGATAAATCAAAGTCGTGGTGGTGGATTTGCCACGCGTACCTGTTACCGCGATTATCCTTTTGCGATCGACAAGCTGAAAAAATATTGAGATGTCCGTTTCAATCGGAACACCGTTGTCTTTTGAGATCTTCAAATATTTTGAGCTCTTAGGCACGCCTGGATTCCTTACAATCAAATCAGCAGAAATAAAATCAGATTCATGATGCTCGCCCAAGACAAACTTGATTTTCTTTGCTAACTTACTTAACCTCTTTATCTGCTCGGCCAATTGCTCTTTGGTCTTCATGTCAGTCACTGTCACCTTCGCGCCTTGGGACAATAAAAACCTGACGGCGCTGATTCCGCTGCCGTCTTCGTATGATCCCAACCCCATAACTGTGACTTTTTTATTCTTGAAATTCAGCATAAACTAACTCCACGCCCCTTTATCCATTAAAAATATCACCAATCCGATGATGGCAAAAACTCCGGCGACAACCCAGAAACGCATGACAACTTTGGATTCCGGCCAGCCCAGAGCCTCGAAATGATGGTGGATCGGCGTCGACAGGAATATTTTCTTACCTTTGCGCAATTTCTTCGATATCGTCTGGATAATGACACTAAGAGATTCGACTACGAACAAGCAGCCGATGATCGGCAACAACAATATCGAATTAGTCAGGATAGCGATAATAGCCAAGGTGACGCCCAATGACATGGCGCCGGTATCGCCCATGAAGAATCTGGCCGGCGGAATATTGAACCATAAGAAGGCCAAAAGCGCTCCAACAATAGCGCCGCAAAATGCCGCCAAATCAAATTTACCTTGCGCAAAAGCGATAGCTGCAAAAGAAGAAAAAGCGACTAAGAGCGTGCCGCCGGACAAGCCGTCCAGCCCGTCAATTTCATTGACTGAGAAGGCCGTAGCCACGATCGTAAATATAACAAAAGGAATGAACCACCAGCCAATATTGAAGTTGCCGACAAAAGGCACGCGGATCAAGTCCCAATCAAGCCGGAAATAAAACCAGAACGCCGCCACGACAGCAATGAGAGTATAAACCAGCAGCCGATGCTTGACAGACAAGCCCCCGCCGTACGGCCCAATCTTCCTGACATTAAGATAGTCATCCAAAAGTCCAGCCAAAGCCGCAGCGACCAAAGCGCCAAGCGGCAGAAGCGTCTGAGGACGCGTCAAGAAATTCAGATACGTGAAATAATTATCGAACATTTGCGCCAAATAATATATTACGACCGATACCAATAGCACCGTCATCCAAATGAGAATGCCGCCCATAGTCGGCGTGCCGGATTTTTTAGCGTGCATCCTAGAAAATATCGGCGACTTCGAGTCGTCTCTTATTTGTTTGCCTAATTTATATTTATACAAAAAATGTGTCAGCAATGGAGTCCAAGCCATCGCCAAAGCGAATGAAATAAATGTGACAAAAAATATTTTTACGACGATCGAATCGACAGGCATAAATGAATAATTAAGAATTACGAATTACGAATTTAAATAATATTACAAATTCATGTAAATGATCAAAGCGAGCACGGCAAAAATAATCGCTTGGAATGCCGCGGAAGCCGACGCCAAAAACAAGCTCAGCGTTTTTTCTTTCAAATAAAGATAAAATGACAAGGCATAATTAACGGCTCCGACCAGCAGGCCGCATGCGGGCAATATCAGAAGCATCGGCCACGGACCCAAAGAAGAAATGCCGAAATATATATTATATTGCAGCACGACGAAATCCCTCACGTTCCAGAAAAAAATCGGAATAGCCAGCCAGACCGCGATATTCAAAACCACTGACACGATAAAAGAAATAAAAATCAGCCGATCGCGTTTGGCCGGGCTGATTTCAATCTCTTCACGTAGCTTAAACAGAATATTGTTAATAAACATACTGGATGATTTATATAATTAATGGTATTATAGCTCATTTTTGCCTGATATGTCCAATTGCCATAAACATATTTGGCCCATTTAAGTCAACTTGACAATTATGCCTGATTATTGACAAAATTATAAATGTATGCTACAATTATCTATTCGAAACAAGAAAACTTTAATTCTTATTTAAACGCCTAAATTTAGCAAAATATGAGCAATAATAAACTAAACAGTCCTAAAAACATCTTAACGGTCGGCTTTATTTCACTTTTAGTGGCTTTGGCGGCATTTTCCTTTAGTTTATGGCAAACCCCAAGCTACAAGTCAACCGTTAAATTGCTGGCTGTTTTTAACCAGTCGAATATCGATACATTTACCGCCTCAAAAACGGCTAACTATATCACTGGTATTTTGGGCGAAGTCATATATTCTGATTCATTTATTGACAGCGTCTATTCCAGCAATAGCAATCTGGCGGATAATTTAGGCCAGGGTTCGGAAAAACGGCAGAAGAGCTGGAAAAAAAACGTCAAAACTCAGATTCTTGATAACCGCGGCATCGTAATCATCGATGTCTATGGCAACGACAAAACCCAGACCAACCTGCTCGCTTCTTCCATCGGTTCGATCATCATCAGCCAACATGGCTTATATGACGGCTCACAGGACCGAGTCACTATCAAAATGATCGATACGGCTTCAGTTTATGAAAGCTGGTCCAGTGCCAAAATCATTAGCGATACCGGTTTGGGATTTCTTGCCGGCTTGCTCATCGGTTTTACCTTGATCGTGATTTTCCCCGATCACAAATTATTTGAATTCAAAAAAAAGAATCGGGCGTTTGAAGGCTTTCCGATTGCTTCTGCGCAGGATTTCCCTGTCGCTCCGGCGTCTTACGATGAGATAAAAAATATACTGGCAGAAGAGCCGGAACTCACCGCTAAAGCCGGCAGCTCTGACTACCAATCAGAAAGCGCGCCGAACAAAGTTTCCAATCCGTGGCTTGATCAGTATTATGAAGAGAATTCAATCGACAGGTCAAACACAAAAAATTAAATTCCGAGCCGCTGTTTTCGCAAGAGAATAGCGGTTTTTGCAGAAAGTATGCAGAACAAAAAATCAAAAAACATCATCATCCTTGCTTATGCTTATTTCTTCTCGCTGATAATCGCGATGATTTTTCTGGGACCGTCGCTTATTTTTTATCTTTTATTCGCATTAGTTGCGGCGTTATTAATTCTGCCTGATCAGCATCTTTTAGGCCTATCGCTCATCATCGTCTTAACCATGATATTCGAGCGTTATTTCACTTTGCAGGGGTTAGTCATCGATAAGACCGTATTCAAATTCTATCTTCTCGATATAATAATCTGCTTGTCATATCTGGCCTTATTCATCAATTATAGAATCGGCAAACAAAAGAAACGGATGATTTTCGGATTGCCGGAAAAAATTCTGACAATCTGGCTAATCTTGGTTGGTATTTATCTGATTCGGAGCATCTTCGATATTAACGCCGATTTCGAACCGGCTTTTTCTTCATTCAAAAATTATTTCTTTTATCCCCTGCTATATTTCTTCATCATTTTTGCCATCGATAGCAGCAAGAAACTCAAAGATACCGTGCATTTAATCCTATTGACGGCTATCGGAGTCAGTGCCTTCATCTTTATCGGCTTCGTCAACGGTCAGGGCCTATGGACTGAGTTCACCCCGCTTTCAACCGTCGGAACAAGATATTTGGCCGGCACCCATGCATATTATCTGACTCTGGCCTTTGCCATGGGATTGCCGCTTTTGATATACGATCGGCTGAGGAATAAATCGTTCGCGTTGGGAATAATGGGACTTTGGACGCTAGGAATAACTGTTTCATTAATGCGACACCTGTGGCTGGCAATTGCAGCTTCTTTAGTTGCGACGTTCATCTTACTCGACAGAAAATTTAAAAAAACTTATCTCAAATTCTTATCCCAGGCCGGACTCATTGCAATAACAATGATTATCATTATTATTCTTGGCGCCAGCTTACTCTATTTCCAAGGCTCAATGGATAATATTAACCGCGATATCTCCGCCCTATCTTCCCGCATCGCTACAATCGCTGATTTAAGCACTGATACCTCCGCCAATTGGCGCCAGGATGTCTGGTATGATGCAAAAAAAGCCTGGCTGACGAATCCGGTTTATGGTGTCGGTTTCGGCCACAGCATGCTGATCGACGATGGAACTTATCAGACGTTCGAAGAAATAAGGAATATCCATAATTCTCCGCTCGCCATTGCCGTACAGATGGGATTGATCGGAATCTTCATATTAACAATCTTCATCGCTTCAGATATCATTTCCTCTTACAAGAAGATTTACGCCATTGACGATTTGAAGCCGTATTACATCGGAATAATGGCGGCGATTTCTATTTTCCTGATCGTCTTTTTATTCCAGCCCTATTTGGAAACTAATATGATGTCTATTTGGCTATGGATACTATTAGGACTATTAAGGACTAGTTCGCTGAGTAAAAAATAATTATGCGAATCCTGCAAATCAACAAATTCCTATATCCTAAAGGCGGCGCGGAAACTTACGCGCTATCTTTGATAGAACTCCTGAAAAAAAACGATCAGGAAGTGATTTGCTTTTCTCAAAAAAACGGCAAGAATATCCCGTGTTCGGAAGAACGGTATTTTATCGATGATCTGGATCTGTCAAAATTCTCTTTGCCTGCGATCCTGAAGCTTCCTCGCATCTTCTGGTCATTCAAGGCTCGCCAGCTGGTTAAAAAGCTGATTGCCGATAAGCGCCCGGACATCGTCCATATCCATAATATCTATCATCAAATATCGCCTTCCATCTTGCCGATATTCCGCCAGGCCGGCATTCCTGTCGTCATGACCGTTCATGACTTCAAACTGATCACCCCCAATTATACTTTGCGCGCCGACGGAAAATATTTGCCACATAAAGATTCCCCGCTGATCGATTTGGCGCTAAAGTTGGAATTCGCCTGGCACAAATGGCTTAATGTCTACAAAAATAATATCGACCTATATATCGCGCCATCGCAATTCGTCAAAGACAAGCTGATTGGAAACGGCTTTGAAGAAAATAAAATTTCCGTCACGCCGCATTTTCTGGCTGAAGAATTCAGGCTATCAAATAACAGCGGAGCGGTAACCGCCACCAAGACGATAGAAGCCAGCCAAGAAAAATATATATTTTCTTACGGCCGATTAGACGAAGGAAAGGGCTTTGACGATTTAATCAAGGCTTATGCGGAAATAAATGTCTTGGGCTTGAAGCTGAAGATTGCCGGTGCCGGCCCGGATGAAGACAGGCTAAATAAAATCACCAAAGATTTGGGTTTGGAAAATCGAGTAGAACTACTAGGCCAAAAATCGCGGATCGAAATCATCGAGCTGATCAAAGGCGCAGAAGCAGTCATTAGCTGTTCCAAGTTGCACGAAACCTTCGGGCTGACTGTCTTAGAAGCCATGGCCTTGGGCAAACCGGTCGTCGCCTCTAAAGTCGGCGCCATACCGGAACTGATTGAAGACGGAGTCAATGGCTTGCTCTACCAAGTTTCCGATGCCGGCGATTTGAGGAACCAGCTTTTTAAATTGCTGAGCGACAATAAATTGAAAAATATATTATCAAAAGCGGCCAAAATAACCGCGAAAAAATATTCAGCAGAAATTCATTATGCCGAACTGATCAAGATTTACGAACAGACAATGAAAAATTTCAAAAAGCCGATCAGATTGGTCAATATCGGGCTCGTAAATCTTATCGCCTTCTTGATTCTGACGATTCTTCTGCTCATACCTTTTTATAATATTTATATTGAAAATAGCCAAGCCTTAGCTCCGTATGCCGCTGATTATCCGCGGCTGGCCAATCTGTATTGGAAAAATCCCGTTACCATGGCGGACGCACAAGAATTAGCCAAATGGGATCTGCTGGTCTTAGACATGCAGGCACAGACGAACAGCACGAGCGCAATAAATGAAATCAGGCGGCTCAATCCTAATATCATAATTCTCGCCTACACGACTGCCAATGAAATGATGGTCGGTCAACTGAAAAATGTAGAGCCGTCAGGCGCAGGTTTATGGCACGATTTAGCCTCAGGCGACCAGAATGTCTGGCACCTGAAGACTTTTCGCGGCGAAGACGTTGTTTTCTGGCCGGGTAATGTCATGATGAATCTCGGCGTTCGCGACAGCAATGGCCGGACTTATGCCGATTACTTGGTGGATTTTTATGATCAAAAATTAATGGCCAGCGGCTTGTGGGACGGACTACTGTTCGATAACACATGGCAAACCGCCTCGCAAGTCAGCAAAGATATCGATATCGACGGCGATGGCAAACAAGACAGTATCGACAAGATAAATTCGCTGTGGCAAAATTATTATTCTGATTTTTTCAGCAAACTCAGGAATCGACTCGGATCGCGCGCCATTATCTTAGGCAATGGCGACGGCGCTTATCAGCAGTATTTGAACGGCCGAATGTTCGAGGGCTTTCCCGAATATTGGGAAGGCGGCTGGACCGGATCAATCAAGCGCTACGGCGAAACCGAAAAATCAGGTTTCCAGCCCAGAATCAATATTATCAATTCCGACACTAGCAATACCGGCAATTTTTATGATTATCAATCGATGCGCTACGGCCTGACGAGCGCACTATTATTCAACGGCTATTACAGCTTCGATTATGGCACCCAGCTGCGCGAACAGTTCTGGTGGTATGACGAATACGATGCCAAGCTCGGCCAACCCTCTGGTGCGGCGAAAAATCTTTTGAACCAATCTTTGGATATTCAACCCGGCGTCTGGCAAAGGGATTTTACGGGCGGCATAGTCTTAGTCAACTCAACCGCCAAGCCTCAGACAATCACCTTCGATGCCGACTACGAAAAGTTGCGCGGCAGTCAGGACAATAAAACTAACAGCGGCGAAATAATCAACAAGATTACTTTAGCGGCCAATGACGGCATCATCCTGCTCAAGCCAGTAAGCAATATAGACAATAGCGTCTTTATAAACGGCGCGTATGCCAGAGTGTTTGACAGCTCTGGCAAAATCAAACGAACCGGGTTCTTCGCCTATTCGCCAATATATGCCGGCGGAGCCAATATCATTAAAATAGATCTTAATGGCGACAAGGAAAAAGAGACGCTAATAGCGGACAAAGGCGCGATAAAATTATTCGATAAGAATAATGTTTTGATCAAAACGATTTATCCCTACGGAGAAAAATTCTCGGGACAGATTAACCTAGCCGTCGATAAATCAACTGTTATTACTGCACCCCAGCTTGGCGGTTCAAATTTTATCAGATTTTATAACAAGAATCTGTCCGATGCCGGAAAATCATTCAATGCCTACTCTCCGCTATGGAAAAATTTGGGCGCATCAGTCGCCGCCTGCGATACTGATGGCGACGGAAGGACAGAAATAATTACCGGCGCCGGATTCGGCGGCGGCCCTCACGTAAAAGTCTTCAACTATGAGAATAAAGCAATTGCCGAATGGTTCGCTTACGGCTTGAATTTCCGCGGCGGAGTCAATGTCACCTGCGCCGATATCAATAATGACGGAAAAGCAGAGGTGATTACCGGCGCCGGATTCGGCGGCGGCCCGCATGTGCGCGTTTTTGATGGCAGCGGAAAACTCTTAAGCGAATGGTTCGCATTTGATATGAATAAGCGCCAAGGAGTAAAAGTCACGACTGCCGACATCGACGGCGATGGCATAGCCGAAGTCATCGCGCTCAATATTAATGTTTTTGGGAAATAATTTTATGCTGAAACGCTTTCATAAATATTATCATCCGAAAAATAATTTCTTTTTTGTCCACATTGTCGCGGATGCTATTTTAATTTTGACTGTCGGTTCGCTAGCTCTATACATTTTTAGTTTGATGGCTTATCCCGCTAAATATCCGATCGCAAATAATTCCATAACAATACCGAAAAATAATCCGGCGGCAATAATTTCAGCCAAGCCAGCAAGCGAAAATGCTGCTAAGAAAAAAATCCTTGGCGAATTAAGATTGTCTGCTATCTGCCGCTATACGCTCGCTGAAGGCGATCAGCTCGGCGTCGGACCATTGCCGCCGAAGATCGGCGAAACTACTAAATATTGGATATTGCTTTCGCCATCGACGAATTACTTCGATGTCAATGATGTGACGGTCACGGCTGACCTGGCTCAGAATGTAACTTTTACCGGCAGAACTTCCGCTGTTAGCGAGAGCGGAATCGAATACGATGAAGTCAAGCGCCAAATCAGTTGGGAAATCAGTAAGCTAAGCAATAAGTCTGATGAGCTGATGCCGCCGGGCGCCGCTTTTGAAATCACCTTTACGCCTACTGAGGATCAAGCCGGCCGTACTGCCAAACTAATTACTGGCATTAAAATCTCCGGCATTGACTCCCCCACTAAGACAGCCGTAAAATCAATTAGCGCAAATCTGACCACTCATATTATAGAAGATATTTCTGGCGGTTTTATTCAACCTTAAAAATAGCTTAATTTAGATAAAATTACCTAAATTTAATTGATTTTTGCAGCTATTGACTTTTTATCATTTACCTGATATAATGACTTATCAAGCAATGAGATCTTGGAACAACAAAAGGAGGAAAATACTAAAGAACTTTGACATTTGAATAGATTTTAGTGTATCCAATGGCGTGGCATAGTGCCATGTGCCATTTTTCCGTTGAGTGTCCAAAAACCAGTAACAAGAGGAGAAGTAAGATGAGAAAGTACGTATTTGCAGTAGCAGCGTTGATTTTCGTGATTTCGGTCGCTGGTTGTCCCCCGACATCGACGCCGACAATCGTCAACAATTCACAGCTGATCACGGCTGTGAACGGAGAAGTTCTACCGGTGCAGATGAGTCTGCAAGATTGGAACAACTTCCGCTTCATCCCTCAGGAAGGCTCTGAGCTATACGTTAAGCTCGGCGCTAAGCTCAGGGCTGTGGAGGTTGGCGCTACCAGTGCCAAGTGGTCTCTCGCGGAAGTAGATTATGATATGGGGCCCGACTGGGGTTATAAGACCTTGACCTACCGCTATAAAGCGGATGGCACTCAAGACGATGGGATTATGGAGCAGAATCATCCGACAGTAGTTGCTCCATGCCACCCCTATTTCTTTTATGCGATGCCAGATCGGTACAATGATTCGTTCCCCGCTTGCGGAGACGATCCTGACCAATTCCGCCTGCCGATAGATCCGTCGATTTATGACGGGAGTTACTATTATTGGAAGTCGACTGAGAAGACGGCGGTAATTAATTCGATGGACGGCAACACCTGGTTGCGCATCGTTCCGGATAATGATCAATTGCGTATAACCGCCACCTTTGAATTCGATGCCACGTTCGGTAATATTACCGAACATAAGCGGGTTTCCTTCAACGTCGTGATTGATTCTGATGGCGATGGCTGCCCGAATTACGTCGAATACGAAGATGGCACCAATCCCTTCGATGCCGAAAGTCATGGCGACTGCGGCGGACCGGTGGTGGTTGACCAATTCACGCTGTCAACCGACATGCAAGGCTCTGGAACCGTTTCCGGCGCTGGCGTCTACGATGCTGGAGAAGTCGTTACTGTAACGGCTACTCCTGCAGCCGGTTCGACGTTCAATCACTGGGTTGTCAATGGCACGGTCGGATCTACCAATCCGATCGCTCAGGTCACAATGGACAGCGATGTCCAAGTGACGGCGGTATTTGCCCAAGCGCAAGCGACAACTTATGTCCTGACGACAAGTGTCCAAGGACAAGGATCTGTTAATAACGCTGCCGGTACCTATCCGGCTGGCACAGTTGTAACCGTAACGGCAACACAGGCAACGAACTGGCATTTCGTGCATTGGCTGATCGGCGATAGTGAGATCGGATCGACTGATCCGACGGCTTACGTCACCATGAATGCCAACGTTCATGTCACCGCTGTCTTTGCAGCCAATACTGAACCGCCCGTCACTTTGGCGCCAGTGATAGAATTCGACCGGAACGGTGACACCGAAACAATGCGGATCTTTACGGATTCGCTGACTCTACGGGATATCACCGCTGACGCTTCGGCTCAGTATCTGCCCGCCGGAGCGACGTACGCTGACGTTAATTATATCGGCGTCGAAATCGTTAACTTACCGACGCCCTATTGGTTTATCAGGGAAATGACTGCCGGAATCATGGCAGCCAATAGCTGGTCGACTAATGTCCTATTCAACGGCAGTGGTACAGACAGCAATGGCGTTGCCAAAGACCCCGTTCCTCTTGCCAACCAAGTCGGGGGCAAGGCGATTCCGTGTTACAAATTGAGTACCGTTCCGAATAAGATTTTCTACATCAATACGGGGATAGATTGCGGCAGATTCAATGGCCAAGCGATGGCTGTTGACGTTATCGGCTACATCATCCCAGCCAGTTAAATCGCACCTTTCGCAACCCTGCGCCTCGAGACTTCTCGAGGCGCTATTATTTTTGCCTAAATTTAGATAAATTTATAACCACAACCCTGTGGATAAGTCACCATCTGAGTATTGACAAAATACAAATTATGTGATAAGATAGCCAGTTAACCTTGGAACAAGTTCTAATCTTAATATGAGAATAGCATTCATTGGACAAAAAGGCATTCCGACCAAGCAGGGCGGAATCGAAAAGCATGTAGAAGAACTTTCCACCAGACTGGCCAGCCTGGGTTTTAATGTGTCTGTTTATAGCCGGGTAACCTACACCGGAGACAAAAGAAAATCATATGCTTACAGGGGCGTTAATATAATTAATCTACCTTCAATTAAAACCAAAAATCTTGATGCTATCAGCCATACCTTCATCTCCTCCGTCCATGCCTTATTCCAAGATTACGACATAATTCATTACCACGGCGTCGGCCCGGCTCTATTGTCTTTCATCCCAAGGATCTTCAAACCGAGCGCAAAAGTAATCGTCACCTTCCATTGCTCGGACAAGAACCATCAGAAGTGGGGCAAGTTCGCCAAAGTGATGCTGGCTCTCGGAGAATATGCCGCCTGCATATTTCCTCATGAGACAATCACAGTTTCCAAAACTCTAGAAAAATATTGCCTTTACAATTATGGAACCAAAGCCAAATACATTCCCAATGGCGTTGCTGTCGACCAAGACGAAAATCTTTCTGCTTTAAATGAATTGGGTTTGGTAAAAAATAACTACATCGTCTCTATTTCCCGCTTAGTTAGGCATAAAGGCATCCATACCTTAATTAAAGCCTACAATCAAGTAACAACTAACACGAAATTAGTCATCGTCGGTGATGGATCAAATACAGATGAATATGTCAGCGAGATAAAGAAGCAGGCCGAAGGTAATCCGAACATAATTTTTGCCGGCATGAAATCAGGCGCCGACCTGGCTGCTATTTTTAAGCATGCCTATTTATTTATCCAACCATCAGAAACTGAGGGACTGTCTATTGCGCTTCTGGAAGCCATGGCTTACGGCGTACCGGCTATCATCAGTAACATTGAAGAGAACCAGGAAGCCGCAGAAAACCTGGCCTTGGAATTCGCCAACAAAAGCGCAGAAGACTTGAAGCGCAAATTGAAGTATGCGCTGGATAATGAAGACATCATCCAAGCTTTGGCGCGTCGCGCCCAGGAACGGGTCAAGCGTGAATACGATTGGGATATCATTGCTCGCGATACTTCTGATTTATATCTGGAACTGACTGCCGAAGCTGACTTAGTCTTGACAGAAGCGAAGTTTTGGTGTAATAAGTAATTGTAGAGAAATAAAGAAATAAGAAATTAGAAATAGAGATAAATCAGGACTTTGACAATTTTGTGTGCTACGTAGCATGCTACGTAACAAGACGCCAATCAACCGCTGGCGATAGCCGGCAGAAGGAGAAGTGAGATGATTATCGGGTTATCAATCGCAAGTTTTATATTATTTGTTATTGCATTTTTATCAATCGCAACCACTGCTAATTCTAATGATGACAGGCTAATGGCTAATGGCGTTATATTTCTGCTACTTGGCATTGTCTTCGTGATTATTACATCCAGGGAGATATGGATCGGTTCGCCAATGACTGTATGGCATCTCAATACCAATGAAGTAGTCGAGGTGGTTTCAAGCCAACCGAAATTAAATAGCAAGGAATTCGTTGCGGTCATTAAAAGAACCGACAATTCATTTCTTTTCTTAACCCTCGACAACCAACCTCCGATCGGTTGGGTAAAGGTCGTAAATTCTGATAAGCTTGTATTAACGAAGGTATTAATCCCCTTTTCGGCAAAAACCACTAATGAAAAGCCAGCAGTGGAAATGACACCGACTACTCCGTCTCAATAATCTCAACTACATATTGTTCTTTACGCCTCAGGAATCCTCCTGCGGCATTTTTTTATTTTCATCTTTTTGCCATTTTGTGTTATAATAAGTTTATTATCTGACTCAAAATAAATTTCTTTCTCTCGTCATCCTGGAATTTTGTCGTAATCGACAAAATATCCGGGATCCAGGCTAATTTGAAGTTAATTTTAAATTTTAATATAAATTATAACCTGGATCCCGGATATCCCAATGATTACATTGTGATTCCAGGATGACGATGCGAGAGAAAAATAAAAACTTATGTTAAATCAAAAAGATCTAGAAGAAATCCTTATTTCCAACAAAATCCTGGACGACAAGGACTTCAAGGATTACTCAAAAAAGGCCAAAGATGCCGGCCAAAAACTAGAGGATTACTTGTTGGAAAAGCGAGTCATCGCGCCGCAAATCCTTTACGAGTCAGCCGCGAAATTCTATAAATTCCCCTACATCGACCTGAAGAATCAGACGATTCGCAAGGATATCCTGTTTATTATTCCGGAAATCACCGCCAGGGCGCACCAAACCATCGCCTTCGACAAGAATGACAAGGAACTGAAGATCGCCACCTTGGATATTTCCAACATCGAATTATTCGACTTTTTGTCCAAAAAAACCGGCTTGGAGATAATCCTGCATCTCACTTCTCCAGAAAATATCAAGGACTCGCTGAAGCAATACCACAAAGGATTGTCGGCAGATATCTTGGGCGAGGAGGAAAAAGCCGAAGGCGAGGAAAAACCGGAAAACCTTAAGAATCTGGCTCAAGATTTGCCAGTCGTCAGGATCGTCGATACGCTTTTGGAATACGCAATATTAGAAAAAGCTTCCGATATTCATATCGAACCGACCGACCAGGAAGTTACTGTCCGATACCGCATCGACGGCATCCTGCGCAAAGTCATGACGTTGCCGAAATCCGCTCATGCCGGCATTACGGCCAGAATAAAGATTCTATCTAATTTAAAGCTGGACGAGCATCGCTTGCCGCAGGACGGTCGATTTAAGATCAAAACGCCAGATTATCAGGTATCTTTCCGCGTCTCCATCATCCCCGCTTTCGACGGCGAAAAAACCGTTATGCGTCTGCTGCCTGACACCGCCCAACAGATGACCTTGGAACAGCTGGGATTCCAGCCCCTGGCTCTGGAAATCGTCAAAAGAAATATCGAAAAACCGCACGGCATGATCCTGGTAACCGGTCCGACCGGTTCGGGAAAAACGACTACGCTTTACACCATGCTCCAGATTTTGAACAAGCCTGAAGTCAATATCTCCACCATCGAGGATCCGATCGAATATAAGATGCCTGGTATCAACCAATGCCAAGTCCAGCCGAAAATCGGCTTCACTTTTGCCAGCGCGCTTCGAGCTTTTTTGCGCCAGGATCCGAATATCATCTTGGTCGGAGAAATCCGCGATAACGAGACAGCCGATATTGCCATCAACGCCGCCATGACCGGTCATTTGGTGCTTTCCACCCTACACACCAACGATGCCGTTACCGCTATCCCCCGTTTACTGGATATGCAGATTCCGACATTTTTAATCGCGTCCACTATCAATATAATCATCGCCCAAAGGCTGGTAAGAAAAATCTGCAAGAACTGTATCGAAAGCTACAAATTAGACGCAAAAACTTACAAAGAATTGGAAAATCAATTCGATATTGCTGATTTAGAGAAAACCTTGGGCAAGCTCGGCTATCTGGGCAAGCAGCAAAAATTGAAAGAGGTATTATTTTATCGCGGACGGGGCTGCCAGCAGTGCGGCAACAGCGGCTACAAAGGGCGCTTGGGCATCTATGAAATTTTAGAAGTGGACGACAAAATGCAGCAATTAATCCTGACTAAAGCCTCACGCGACGCGCTGCAAAAAGCGGCGATCGAAGCCGGCATGATCACAATTCCTCAAGACGGTTTCATTAAAGCCAAAAACGGCATAACCTCGATCGAGGAAGTGCTGAGAGTTACACAGGAATAAAAACTCTATGGATAAATTAAACAACTGGTTCATTAATTTGCAATCGGTACCGGTAACGGCCAAGATATTCCTATTGCAGAATCTAGCTGTCATGATCAAAGCCGGCCTGCCGCTCGCCGACGCCCTGGCGACTTTAGCGAAACAAAGCAAAAATTTGAAATTAAACCATATACTGATGGACGTACAGCAAAAGATCAGCACGGGCAAATCATTTTCCGAGGCATTATTGGCATATTCGAAGGATTTCGGCGAAGTCTTCGTCAGCATGATCGCCGCCGGAGAAGCTTCCGGCAGCCTGGAAGAAGTCTTGAACAGCCTTTACATCCAACTCAAGAAAGACCATTCCCTCAAATCAAAAATCAGAAACGCCATGACTTATCCGGTCATCATTATCGGCGCCATGTTCGGCATCGGCACATTCGTCATCATCTATGTCTTGCCCAACATCACTGCCATGTTTTCGGAAATGAAAGCTGATCTTCCCCTGCCTACATTAGTGCTTATCAGCATCTCCGATTACATCCAGGCCAACGGCATCATCGTTTTTCCGTCAGTCATACTAGCCATAATAATTTTTTTCCGCTGGACCAGATCGAAGAGCGGCAGGATTATCTGGCACAATATATTATTAAGAGCGCCTGTCGTCGGAGAAATAATAAAAAAAATCAACATCGCGAGGCTCTCCCTGAGCCTCAGCAATCTTATCCAAACAGATATCGCTATTCCTGAAGCTTTAAGGATAACATCCAGCGTGGTCGGCAATTCCGTCTACAAAAAAGCCCTGTTGGAAGCCAGCGAGAAAGTCAAAAAAGGCAAAAAGATCGCGGAAATATTCCAAGAATACCCTAATATCCTGCCGCCAATAATCATTCAGATGGTAGCAGTCGGAGAAGAAACGGGCGCGCTCGATGTCGTTTTGAAAAATTTGGCTGATTTTTACCAAGAAGAAGTCGAGCAAACGATGGAAAACCTGCCGATCATCATCGAACCATTATTGATGATCTTGATGGGCGTGGCCGTGGCAGGACTTGCCATCGCCGTCATTTTGCCGATTTATTCATTGACTTCAAAAATCTAATGATTTTTCCTGAACACATCTTTTTTGAGTCTCGCGGTCTATCGCTGGCAGAAATACTTGTAACCGTCGCTATCATCGCCTTGGTGGCCGCTATTAGTGTGCCATTTTACCGCTCAACAACCTTGAATCTTGACCTTAATGCTGCAAGCCGCGACCTGTCTTCCGATCTGCGCCTTGCCCAGCAATTATCCGTGACAACGCAAATCAATCATCAAGTCATCTTCACGATCGCCGATAATTCATATTTGATAAAAAATGCCGGATCCGGAAATATAATTAAATCCCAATCGATAAAGCCGCCCATTTCCATATTGTCGATATCGGGTTTTTCTACCGACACTGTCGCCTTCAATTCCACCGGGGCCGCGGTCGAATCCGGCTTCATCACGCTGATCAATCCCAATAATCGCACATCGACGATAGAAATTAAGCCTTCGGGGTATGTCAAGATACAATAAATTATATTCGAACCAAAGAGGCATCAGCATAATAGAAGCCATGCTTGCCGTGGCTGTCTTGATGATCGGGATTTTAGTGACGATAAATATCTTCCCTGCCGCTCTGAAAATTTCAAAAAATGCCGAACAAGAGACTGTTGCCGCCAATTTGGCGCAGGCAAAAATCGAGGAGATGTTTTCATTAGGCTATGACAATATCATTATCGGAACGATAGAAGCCAAGCATCGCCTGTCCGCCGACAGCGCCAATCCTTTTTATGATTTCCAGCGGCAGACCGTAACGACTTACGTTGACGGCAATTTAGCGGACTCTGCTGCGGCTACCGGCTTAAAAAAAATATCAGTCACCGTTTACTGGATCGCGCCGAGCCTGGGAATCGAGAAAAACTCTACATTTTCCGTATTAATCAGCCAGAGATGATCAAGAATAATCATTTCAAAATCAAAAATGACGGCTTCACTTTGATCGAGGTTGTCATCTCCCTCAGCATCTCCGTGCTGATCTTTATCTTGCTTACCCAGGTTTATCTTTTAGCGCAAAGCACTTACAAAGAAACTGACGCCAGAGCGGAAATCACCCAGAACGGCCGAGTCATTCTGGATCGCATGATCAGGGAAATCAGGCAGACGCCCGATATTATTACGCAGATTCCGACTACCGCAGTAGAACCGATTCCTTCAGAAATCATGTTCCAAGACGGCCACGATATCTCCCAAATCAGGTACATCAGGTATTTTTTGAGCGGCACTGACATTAAAAGGCAAGTGATAATATATTATTTCCCTTCTGCGCCGACTTATTACGTTCACGTCTATGATACAGATGAGCCTCTGCCTCACAACCCTCCTATACAGCAGATTCTAGAAGAAAAGATTATCGGCGAGTATGTTTCTGATATAGAATTTTACGGCGGACAGCTATTGAATATCAATCTGTATTTGTCCAGAAACGGCCAAACATCGATAATCAGCACTGCTGTTTATGGAAGGAATTTGTAATCACATATCATATAATACATAACATAGAACAAAATTTTGCATTATGTTCTATGTTCCATGCTCCATGATTTATTCATACAAACAATTTTCTTCAGGCTTTGCGCTTATAACATCGATTTTCATCATGCTGCTCATGCTGACTTTGGGTCTTTATGCGACTTCTTTCGTATTAACGGAAATGAAGATATCCGGCAGCCAGTCTAATTCCGTCAAGACATATTATTTAGCCGAATCCGGCATTGCCGAAGCAATCTGGCGCATCAAAAATGATGCGGCATGGAAAAACGGTTTCGAGGGTAGCGCCGCCTGGAGTGTAGATTTTACAAGGAATTCAGCTCTGTACCCTGCCGGCTCATACCGGATACAAATATCCAATACAGAAAAAGCCAAAGGCAATATAATCGTGACCGCGACTCTTGGCCTCGACGGCACAGTCTCGCAAAGGGTGGTTAAAACCAACGTCTATAAAGCCATGGGCGAGAGCGTCATCGGGCAGAACGGTGAATTCGCCGACGGCAATATCGACATGTCCGGATCGAATCTGCACGTATATAACGGCGGTTTCTTTTCCAATGGCAACATCATAATCAACTTCTGGAGCAATATTATTGCCGATGGGGATGTGCAGGCGGTAGGAAATATCAATGTCAACCAATCATCCCACATCACCGCTTCGTCAACGCGAGATCGCAGCTCGACTCCGCCGCCGATCTCTATCGCCATGCCGGCAGTTTCCTTTGACGATGCTGGTGATCCCCTTTCATACAAGTCGCGAGCAAACCATATTTATACTGCCAAGCAATTCAGCGATCTGCTTTTTGCCAACCGCAATAAGACTTTGACTTTAAATGGCATTAACTACGTGACCGGTGCTGCAGAAATATTATACAATAATGATTTGATTATTAATGGCGCTTTGGTCGCTGACGGCAATATAACTGTTGGTAAAGATTATGCACCATGCGTATTATTATTGCTATTTGGGTGGTCGACATTTTCAGATATTACTATTAACAATGATGGATCAGGCGCACCATCCGGCTTATTAAGCAAAGGACGCATAGATTTTGAAACATGTCTCGGCAGCTTCAATGGCAAGGGACTAATATACGCCAATGATTTTGTCAAAATTCTAAGTATACCAAAAAAATTCGACTTAACTGGAGCCTTAATCGGCCGTAAAATAACTTTGACCAGTCTATGGGAGGGCGTCAATCTTACTTATGACAATACAATGGTTAATAATGCCATTGGTTTAGCGCTTTTTTCTCCCATAGTCACGGTTGAGCATTGGGAGGAAGAATATTAATCAATTACTAATTTCAAATTACGAATTATAAATTTTTATAATTTATAAATTCGTGCTATAATATATATGCAATTTAATTAATTTTGATTTAATTCGTAATTTTAAATTCGTAACCTGCCTGCCGGCTGAGGCAGGTTCGTAATTATTTAGAAAATGTCTTTCTTTTCCACGGCAGAAATAGCTTTCGGCCTCGATATTTCCGATCAGTCGCTAAGACTGGTGCAAATGGCCAAAAGCGGAAAAAAAATCAAGATCCAATCTTACAACGAAGTAAGTATTCCTTCGGGCTGCTTAGTCAATGGAGAAATCAAGGATCCCGCTATTTTCGCTCAGACATTGAACAAGCTCATGAAAACTAAGTTCGGCCGTGGCGAATTGAGCCGCGAAGCAATTATTGCCCTGCCGGAAACAGAAACATTTCTTAAAAGTTTGGAGATAGAGGCTGAAAATATGGAA
>JBAYGU010000005.1:0-46617 GCA_041666505.1 Candidatus Buchananbacteria bacterium
AGTTTTTGTTTTAAGAAAGTTGAAGCAGAATCGGTTAACTGCAAAACGGGATACTGCCCGTCGGTTTTTTGTAGTAGATTTTTGTTAATCAATTGGTTGATAATCTGGCTTAATTGATCTCGATTAAAATCCTTGACAATGCCAAAAACAGTGAGTTTGTCATGGCCGAATTGTTCAAGGCGTTCGCTCTTGCTACCTGTCAGTATTCTAGTAATATGCCCTGCGCCGAATTTTTGACCGGTGCGGATGATGGCTGACAAAATTTTTTGAGTGATTTCCGTACCATCAAATTCCCTTACGGGTTCAAGACAGATGTCGCAGGCGCCGCAGCTATCAGTTTCAGATTGCTCGCCAAAATAATTTAACAAATATTTGTGCCGGCAAGAATCCAGCGAACTATAGCGCAGCATATCCTCTAACTTTTTCCAAGCGCGATTTTTTTCAACTTCATCATCAATTTCATTGATAAAATAAGCGTGCTTTTGCCTATCGCCGGGAGAGAAAAATAACACGCATTCTGCCGGCAGGCTATCGCGTCCCGCGCGGCCGGTTTCCTGATAGTAGCCTTCAATTGATTTAGGCAAATCCAAGTGGATCACCAACCGGACATCCGGCTTATCTATTCCCATGCCGAAGGCGATGGTGGCGGTTATGATGTTTATTTGATCTTTAATGAATCTATCCTGTATCCTTTCTCTCTGAAATGCGCTGAGTCCCGCATGATAGGCGCCGGCCTTGAAGCCCGCTTTTTGCAATTTATCCGCTAGCGCATCCGTGTTTTTGCGCGAAAAGCAATAGATTATGACGCTTTCATTTTCATATTTTCTGAGCAGTTTTAATAATTGCGGAGTAAATTTTTTCTTGGGCAAGACTCTATAGGTAAGATTCGGCCGATCAAAACTTGATATGAAAGTTTTTGGCTCTCTTAGGGATAGTTGCGAGAGGATATCTATTCTGACTTTCTCCGTGGCCGTGGCTGTTAGTGCTACAATCGGTGCGGAAGGAAAAATGTCCCGCAATTTCTTTAAATTACGATAATCAGGACGGAAGTCGTGACCCCATTCGGAAATGCAGTGCGCTTCGTCAATGGCAATAAGGGAAATTTTGACTTCGCGAAGAAAATTCATGAAACTCAATAAAGTCAGACGTTCGGGAGCCAGATATAAAATTTTAAGCTTGCCATCCTTGGCATTTTGCTGGGTAGCCATTATTTCCTCTTGAGTCATGGAGCTGTTAATCAAGCCGGCGGCAATGCCATTCGCTCGTAATTGATCGACTTGGTCTTTCATTAATGAAATGAGCGGCGAAATGACTAACGTCAAGCCGTCGAGCATCAGGGCTGGTAATTGAAAGCATAGTGATTTTCCGCCGCCTGTCGGCATTAGCACCAAACAATCCTTGCCTTCGATTATTTCTTGGATAATCTCTTGTTGCCCGGCTCGGAACTCGTCATAGCCGAAATGTTTTTTTAATAATTCTTGCATGGTTAGGTGGGTTAAAGCGAGAAATTATTTTTGTAATATTTTTTGCGCTTTTTGTAAAACTTTTCTAAATAGTCGATTTTGATATCCCGATAATCATAAATCGTGCCACCTGAATTTTGGCCTCGCTGAATACGGCCGATATATTGTATAAGTTTTCCTTCAAAAGCAAAGGGATATACTAAGAATAAACAATTCAAATTAGGAAAATCAGTGCCTTCGCCAATAAGCTGGCCAGTGGCGATTAAGATTTGATAATTGCCAGATTCGATTTGCTTTAATTTTTCATTCTTCTGCTTCTCAGTCAAATCACCGGTTAAGGTGATTATCTCATATTGACCCTTAAGGTAATAACTTAACGTCTCGACATGCTCTTTCCGTTCAGTTAAAACCAGGCATTTATTACCAGTGTTAGCTTCCCGGATAATATCGTTAATGATCAATTGGTTGCGATTAGAGTCAAAAGTAATTATTTTGGATAAAACTTGGAAATTATCAATTTTGACTTTGAACGGCACATCTATTTCGGTATTTTTGATAATCACCTTTGTTTTATTGTTTTTAGTTAGTTTAGAATCTTCATTTTGGTTTTGATTATGGAAATTGTTATTGACCGTATGTAGAATTTTGCCCAAGAAGATGTAAATCAATTTTTCATCATTATTTTTCCTTTTGGGTGTAGCCGTGAAGCCGTAGAGATAATACGGGTTTAATTTAGTGATGACTTTTCTAAAAGTTTTAGCCGGAATATGATGGCACTCGTCCACTAAAACCAAGCCAGCATTGTTAAGTCCCAATTCTTTAGCAAAATTATCCACATTGGATAGCGTCTGAAGCATGGCTACGGTAACTTTATCGCCAATCGTTTTCTTATTTGCACAAATCTGGCCGATTTCTCTTTTGGGAATATTCAGGAAGCTCTCAATTCGCTGGATCCATTGGCTGTAAATCTGCTTTTTATGCACTAAAATCAGTGTTGGCTGCTTTAACTGAGCGATAATGTCTATACCCATTATCGTTTTGCCGGCACCGGGTGGAGCCACCAGAATACCGTTATCTTCGGTCAGCACATCCTTGACCGCTTCTTGTTGATAATCATATAGCTTGCAAGAAGTTTCTAATTTTATCTCTTCGCATTTTTTTCGCTGATCATTGAGCGTGAATCTAATATTTTTTTCATTCAGGAAATTTATCAGCTCATTAAGGAATCCTCTTGGGATTACATAATCGTTTTCAGTCGATTCAATCAGCTTAAAATACCTCTCCATTTTGTAAGTGCTCAACCCCATTTTTTTCTTTATCAGGAATTCCGAGTTGACAAAATTTAGTTCCTCTCGTAAAAAATTTACCAGTACTCTGGGTAGGTTACTTTTGCTGATATTAATTTGCTCGGCGACAGTTATGATTAATTGTTTGGATGAATTCGGCTTTTTAGCTTGATCATTGTTATTAGCATCAATATTATTAAATTCACTATATAGGTCATTCAATCTGTCAATAGGAACTTTATTAATCTGATTTAACAACTTCCATTGGTCATCGAATGGCACTAAGCCATTATTCGGATCGAGAAAAACGGTATTGCTGTTTTCTCTGGCTTGGCCTTGTAGCGGCAAAGCGATCAAGTTTCCAAATCCTCTACCGCTATGTTCGTCCTGATTCGGAAATAAGCGATCAAAGCTGTCTTCTTTGGCAAATTGGTCAATTATTTTTGCTTCGCGTAGAATATTTATGGCAATATTCCTACTTTTTAAAGCCGGATATTTATCATCAAAAAATATCCAAACATGTCCGCCATTGCCGGATTTCGATCGTTCGATATAAGCGAGCAAGTTGTATTTTTGGCAATTTTCTAAATATTTTAAAGCGTCTTTTGCCCAATTTTTTCCATCAAAATCAGCCGTAATGAAGTATGATTGATTATCATAAAGCAAGGGATAAATGCCATATATTTTTTGACCGCGTAAATGCCGGCCGATATAATAATCATCAAGTCCGGCATATTTCGAATTTGGACAATCCTTGCATTTCTGTCTTTGCATTTTATTGCATAATCCCGGTTTCCACTCATTTAAACATGCTGGCGTATAACCGCTAGCTGTTTTGTCGGCTTTTTCCCAATAAACGGCAAAAACATCTTCTCGTCCTCGGAAGATGTTTTTGAAGATAGTGATTTTTGCTTGCGGCGTAAGATCCATTGGCTGTATGAATATTATTATCTTTTCTTATACCTCGTGGCCCGGCCCAAGCCGGTTTTCTCGATCCACTTCAAACGCAATAGTTTAACTAGTGCCTGGTTGATAGTTGGACGCGGTATTTTAGTGGCTTGCGAAATTTCCAATGGCGCGACAGTAGAGGCACTTTTAGAAATGTATTCCCAAACAATGTTTTGTTGCGGTGACAGTAGCCGATGAACCTCTTCATGAGACAATAGAATAACAGCTCGTTCTGACTGCTCTGAAACAATCTTAAAGAAGAAAGTCAGCCAGGGAACAAGATTTTCATTTCCCGTTCGGAAAGTTTTTTGGCTTTGCCGCAAGGCAACATAGTATTCCGGTTTGTTATCCTCGATTAACTTTTCCTGCGAGACATATGGCATATATTCGTAGCCCTGTTGCAGTAAAAGCAGATTGCTAAGAATACGAGACAGTCGGCCGTTGCCGTCCATAAACGGATGGATGTTTAAAAACTCGACAATAAAATTGCCCATAATAATCAAAGGATGAATTTGTTTTTCCAATAGCGCATTCTGCGTCCATTCAACTAGCTCCTGCATTTCCTTGGGTGTCAGCCAGGGCTCGGTCGTATCAAATAGCACTTTAACCGGTTCGCCAGAGGGTGCCATCATTACCACCTTATTCTCGCTGGTTTTGTAATTGCCGCGATGCGCCTTGTCTTTTTCGGTGTACTTCAATAGTTCTTTGTGGAAAAATTTAATCGTGCTTTCCGAGAAAGGAATTGATTTGTAGGAATCAAAAATATTAGTCAGAATTTCATAATAACCTTGAGCTTCCTGCTTGTCTCGGTTCTTGAATTTTTGTATGGATAACCCGCGCATCAATCGTTCGACGTCCTCATCGGAAAGTTCCGAGCCCTCGATTCTAGTCGAGGCGCCGGTAGAAGTGATTAAGACGAATTTTTTTAGCTTGCCCAATACCTGCGGATCAAGCTTGGCGCCGGAAACCCACTTGCTTTTTAATAGATCAATATTATCTATCAATTGGTAAATGCTCTCCGGCAGATTTTCTATTCTTTTGTTAAATTTGTTGTTTATAATCATATATAGGTTATATGTATGATTATATAAGATTATATTAATAATTACAAGTATTAGGTATAATACTGTTCAATTCTGATAGCTCGGCTTGTAATATTTGGCTAATATTGTATAATTATGATAGATGGGCGACTCGAGTGGTTCGAATCGCTTTGTTTTCGGTAGTAGAACTAAGTATCGGAGCCGACTCGCTGTCATATGATGGCGAGGCGACTCGAGTATATATAAGATTATTTAAAAACACGATTTTTTCGTGTTTTTAAATTTGTCATGCATGACCAAAGATGTATGTATGTAAATACATAAATGAAGATTCAAAAAGTCAAAAAAATTAATCATGCAAGATTTCATAACTACTCGTGGGATTCTTCCTTGGGTGATTTTGCCGATGGGGTCAATCTTCTTTTTGGCTGGAATGGGTCTGGAAAAACAACTTTCTCAAAGGTATTACATTGTCTAGAGAGTGGCATCGTAGAAAGTGGGTGCACTTTTAAGATCAAAACTGACTCTTCTCAAATCACTGATACCAGCAATTTGGACTTGGTTAAAGGCAATATTAGAATTTTAAATGGTAGTTATATCGAGGAAACTTTACGAGGAAGTATAACGATTCCATATATATTTTTTGCCGGCGTAGAGGCGGTAAGTTATGATTTAGAAGAACAAAAATTGAAAGAAAAAAAGATGAATATGCTAAAATAGTTTCACCCACAAAATACGATGACATAGCAAGTAACACGGCAGTTGTAATTAAGGAAGTTGGCGGTATAAATAGTATTAAAAAAGAACTTGTGGGGGCCGGGACTTACGCTAGCTATTCAAATACTGATTTTGAGAAACGAATTGTAGGCTATGAAAGCGAAGCTGCTCTACTTTGCCTCGTTAATCCCAAGCTTGCTAAGGCTGGCAAAGAGAAGATTAACAGCTTGCTGGACGATATTAAGCTATGAAAGTGTTATGTTGTCAAATAAATAAAGCCTCAAGTACTGTTGCATTCATTGCATTTTAAATCAGACCCCGACTCGAGTACATTGACGAACGCCTAAAATTAGTGCTATAATACCCTTGTAAAGATTGAGGTCGGGGGTACTTAACCCGACTGCTCCGATGAGCGGATAGTTAAGGATTATTCTTTAAAATTCCAATATGCCGGAAAATGAAACAAAAGATTTCCAAGCGCAGGTGAGCCAAGTGATATTTTCCTGGCAGCACCAGGATTATGTTAATTATCATAAGGATAAGAGATGGTATATAATCTCTGTCATCCTTCTGTTAGCTGCGGTCGCTTGGTCTTTTGGGCAGCAGAATTATCTGTTTGGAGTTTTTTTGATCATGTTTTACATGGTGGTCCTGCTGTATGAGAACCGTCCGCCGGAAATCGTCGATACCGTCATTACGCCTCTGGGCATAAAAAGCGGCCAGAAGTTCTATTACTGGCGTTTGATCGATCACTTTTTCGTCGTTTATCGCGCTCAGGGAATCAAGAATCTTTATATAGAATTTAAGAATCCGATCAGCGGCCGATTAGTCATTCCTTTGGATGGCCAGAATGCGGTTGCTATCAGAGATTATCTGCTTAAATTTTTGAATGAAGATTTGGAGCGTGAGGCCGAGCCGATAACCGAACAGTTAAGAAGATTTTTGAAATTGTAGAATATTTAAGCACTCGTAGCTCAGTGGATAGAGCGCCAGATTGCGGATCTGTAGGTCGTAGGTTCAATTCCTACCGAGTGCACCATTTATGTTATTTATGGCTATTGAGTTGGATGCTAAAATCAGCCAATTGGGTCCCATAGCCAAGAAGCTGGCGAATAAATTGAAGAAAATAGAAATTGAGACCATTCGTGATCTCATTTTTTATTATCCGTATCGTTATGATGATTACAGCCGGCTATATAAGATAAGCGAGCTTAAGGAAGGTGATGATGCTACGGTCATCGGCAAGATTGAATTGATCGCCAATCGCCGGACCCGTAATAAGAAATTTCTTACGGAAGCGATATTGACTGATGATACTGGTTCGATTAAATTATTGTGGTTCAATCAGCCGTGGCTAAGTAAGGGACTCTTAGCTGGAGAAACAATCAGATTGTACGGGCGCGTCAGCGGCGATGGCTTCAATCTGAGTTTCAATTCTCCGACATATGAGAAATATATTAAGGAGCAATTAGAGCCGGTCGGCATAATCCCGGTTTATCCTTTGACTGCCGGATTGACTAATAAACAGCTAAGGTTCTTGATCAAGCAGGCTCTGCCGACCATTACAGAAATTACTGATTTCTTGCCAAATGAAGTGGCAGAGGCGGAGAAGTTATTGGGCTTAAAAGAGGCGATTCGAGAGGTGCATTTTCCGATGTCTTTGGAAAAATTAACATTGGCAAGATATCGCCTGTCCTTTGATGAATTGTTCCTGCTCCAGTCGTGGCTGCAATTGCTGCGCAAAAGCTTGAGCGAGCAGTTATCATTCAAGATAGAATTTAAAGAGCCGGAGACTAAGGAATTCGTTTCCGGTTTGCCTTTTGAATTGACGACTGATCAAAAGAAGGCGGCTTGGGAAATAATCAAGGATTTGGGCAAAGATCAGCCAATGAATCGACTGCTGGAGGGTGATGTTGGTTCCGGCAAAACGCTGGTGGCGATAATGGCTCTGTATAATTCGGCCTTAAATAATTATCAGTCTGTGCTTATGGCACCGACGGAAATTTTGGCTTTCCAGCATTATCAAAATATTTCAAAGCTGCTTGATGCTTTTGATGTTAAGATCGGCTTGCTGACTCGAACACATAAGCTTGCCCTGTTAAATCCTAGTAAAAATAACAAAGTAGATAAGAAAGCAGTATTTAACAGGGTTGATTCGATTGGAGAAGAATTATCGAAGAAGGATTTTTTGCATCGCATTCAGACTGGGGAAATGCAGATAATCATCGGCACTCACGCCGTTATCCAAGAGGCGGTGAAATTCGCTGATTTGGCCCTGGTGGTAATCGACGAGCAGCATCGTTTCGGCGTCAAGCAGCGGCAGGAATTGAAGGAAAAGAGCCTGACGGGCAAGACGCCGCATTTCTTGTCATTGACGGCGACACCGATTCCGCGCTCGCTGGCTTTGGTTTTGTATGGTGATTTGGATATTTCGATTATCCGCGAGATGCCGCAGGGACGCAAGCCGATAATCACCAAGGCGGTAATGCCGGAAAATCGGCATAAGGCTTATGATTTCATCAAACAGCAGATAGAAAGCGGGCGACAAGTATTCGTCATTTGCCCTTTGATCGATCCTTCGGATAAATTAGGTGTCCGATCGGTAACGGAAGAACATAAAAAATTGAACGAAGAAATATATCCCGATTTGGAGGTAGGTTTGATGCACGGCAAATTGAAGTCTGAGGACAAGGAAGAAATAATGAGGCGATTCAAAGATAATGAAATCAAAATTTTGGTTTCTACTTCTGTCGTGGAAGTTGGAGTCGATATACCCAACGCCACAGTAATGATGATCGAGGGAGCTGAAAGATTCGGCCTGAGCCAGTTGCATCAATTCCGCGGGCGGGTTGGCCGGGGAGAGCACCAGTCTTATTGCTTCCTGTTTACTGATTCTATTGAAGATAGAGTGAGGGAAAGATTAGAATATATCTCAAAGTGTTCCGATGGCTTTACTCTAGCGGAATACGATTTGAAGTCGCGCGGTTCGGGTGTCATTTTTGGCCGAGAGCAAAGCGGATTTGCGGATAATTTAAAAATCGCCGATCCCGGCGACTTGATTCTGGCACAAAAAGCGCGCGATGCAGCCAAGAAATTCGTGGTGGAATTTGATTTGAAAAATTTCCCCGACCTGCAGAAAAAACTGGAAAATTTAGGCTTAACCGCGCATTTGGAATGACGTTATTGACATTAGCATGCCTGCGTGCTAGGCTGTTTCTACTGTGTTTTGCGTTCCTTGGGAAAACGCCTGCGTCATTTATGGCGAGGCAAAGAAGGAGAAGGTCCATGAAGATGAAGTTGATTGCGGCGATGCTTTTGGCGCTGATCGTTGTTTCTATCGCCGGTTGTCCGCCTTCGCCGCCGCCGTATTACGGCACTACGTTGTATGTCAATAATTACTCCTCGGACGAGATCGTGGCGGTTTACATATCGCCATCGTCCTCGAATTACTGGGGCAACAATCAGCTGGCCTATACTATTCCTTCCGGCACTTATGCTTCCGTGTCCGGCATCAGTCCAGGTTACTATGACCTCAAGGCTGTAGGTTATTGGGGCGGTAGTTGGATTGAATTCGGAGTGTATATTAGCGGTTCGACTTATGACTGGAATCTGCTGGCCAAGAAGAGCAATGAGCCGGGAAGCAGTTTCGGCCTTATAGACGGCGCGCCGGAATTGCTGGCGCTTGATCCGGTTGAATTCAATGCCACGGAGGGTGGCGATCTGAAGTAACATTAAGCAGTATATTTCTGCTCGTCCCGAATCATCGGGGCGAGCTTTTACTTTCTAATCAACTCTATCGCTTCGGCGATATTTTTTATTTGATAAATATTCTTACCATTAAGTCCTTTAGCGTTTGGAACGATGAACTTTTCAAATCCCATTTTCTCTCCCTCTTTTATCCTTCTTTCCAATTGCGGCAGAGAGCGGATCTCGCCGGCAAGTCCGACTTCGCCTAGTATCAAGGTTTTCCCACCCAGGGGTAAATTTTTTTCTGCGGAGATGATGGCAAGTATTGTCGCTAAGTCGGCGGCCGTATCCTTTATCTTAAGTCCGCCGGCAATATTAAGATAAACGTCTTCGCTTGATAAATTAACCTTGGCGTATTTGCCGATGACCGCGATAAGCATCTGCAGGCGATTCAAATCGAAGCCGGTGGCTTTGCGCACAGGGTAGCCGAAAAATGTTTTGGCGGTCAAGGCTTGGATTTCTGCTAAGAAAGGCCGCGTGCCTTCGTAGACCATTGTTGTGGCGATGCCAGCGCGATTGAGATCCAATTCTTTGTCAATAAATATTTGCGCCGGGTTTTTTACTTCAATCAGTCCGCCCCCGGACATCTCGAAGATGCCGATTTCGCCGACAGAGCCAAAGCGGTTTTTTACCGCGCGCAGAATCTTAAGATAATTCTTATCGTCGTTTTCCAAATACATTACTGTGTCCACTAAATGTTCCAAAGTCTTGGGGCCGGCAACTTGTCCGTCTTTGGTCACATGGCCGATGACTAAGATGCTGATGTCATTTGCTTTCGCCAGTTCCATCAGTTTTGCGGCGCAGGCGGTAATTTGGCTAACGCTGCCGGCAGAGCCTGTCGCTTCATCGGTGTGGACGGTCTGGATGGAATCGATGATCAATAGTTCCGGCTGGGAGTCTAACGCTGTGGCAATAATTTTTTCTATATTGGTCTGAGGCAGGAATTTCCAATTATTTAGTTTGCTTTTAAGCCTTTCGGCGCGCAGCTTTATCTGCGAGGCTGATTCCTCGCCGGAAACATAAAGCGCATTCTTTAATCGGTCGATCATTTGCAAAGCTAATGTGGATTTTCCCACTCCTGGATCGCCGCCCAAAAGCATAAACGATCCCTTGACGATACCGCCGCCCAAAACCCGATCCAACTCGTCGATGTCGGTGATGATCCTGACTTCCTTGCTGTTTGCTAGAGTCGATAAGTCGATCGTCTTGTCGGGAGAAAATTTTTTCTCTGATTTGGAATCAATGCTGCTCTCGGCAATTTCTTCGTTGATGGTGCTCCAGGCGCCGCAAGTTAAACAGCGCCCTTGCCATTTAGGATATTGGGCGCCGCATTTTGTGCAGGAAAATATTGTTTGAGGTTTGGACATATTATTTAGGTCTTAATACATGAAAAGTTTGCGCAGGATTTGTATAATAGCTAACCCAATCGTTGTATGTCGCATTCCAAGAAAAAGTACCATTACTAGATGAATTTGAAGTGATGATTGGGTTAGATCCATCAGCAGTTACAATTCCAGTGTGTGCTCTAGTTCCTCCGAATGACATTACCACATCTCCCTGCCTAAGGTCTGCGGGCGACGATATAGTAACACTTTCAAAATTTCCATTATTACTTAATTCGTCGTAAAGGCCGGTAACGCCAAGATTGAATCCGCCTGACCCTAAGCCGCTTGCATGAACGATTTGATCAACAGCTAGAGCGCAACCTAATTGTCCATTAAGGGTTTCTGGTGTTGAGCCAATTGGTTGGCCGAGAGCTGCATGAGCATTTCTTGAGAGAGCCGCAGCTCCAGATTCGCCTGCCGTTCGCGGTGATACGCCCTGGATTTGGGGAGTGTTCGATAGATTTGCGGGGTTATTCCTGCCAGTTGAGGAAGGATAATCAGATCGACCTTCAGCAGCATAAATTTTAGCCTGTTCTAATTTAACATTCTCCCCCCCCTGAAGCCCAGGCAAATTAGGCATTGTGATTGTCAGGAGTTGGGGATTAATAAGCATCAAGATGGAATATGTGCCGAAAGCCAGAGCGACGCCGGTGATGGCAGAAATTATCTGTGCTTTTGCAGTGTCGATAACTCCCTTGTCTCCTCGGGAAGTCAGGTATTTGAATCCGCCCCACATAATCATGACTGTCGCCATAATGCCGATCGTGCCAAGTAAGAAGCCGTACCAAGCTTGGATATATCTACCTAATATGTCGCTGCCGTTATTTCCCGCATTAGCGTCAATTTCAAAATCTACCAGTTTTCCAATCGGCACATTTAATAAAAATTTGTGTTTTGTTGGAGCGGCGGGATTAAATGAAGGAGTGGCTGGCGCTGTCGGAGCCGGAGTGGGAGCTGCGGCCGGCGCAGGTGTGGGGTCGGCAGCCAAAACAGGCGAAACATTAAACAGTATCAGAATTAAAATTATCAGGCTGGCAAATATTTTTTTCATCATATTATTGGAGGCTTTCGGCGTTGCCGGTTCTTAGTATCATGGCATTTCTTCTAGCTCTATTGCCCACTTGAGTGGCATAGGCAGTACTGCCGCTGCCAGGAGTGCCATTGGCATAAAGCAATTGATTGGCAGCTTCTTCCCATTTACCTTGCTGTAATGCTTGATATGTTAAAGGCATGCTCTGGGCCAAACCGGGAACATTATATAATAGATCAGTCACTACCATTAACCTGTCATCGGTGATGCTTGGCGTAGGGGCATTCGCGAGTAAAGCAGATGCGGCCTCTCCTGCTTGCCCTGTTTGTTGATAAAATAATTCAGTAGCTTGCTCTTGCACTTGCTCTGGTTTTAATCCAGAACATATTCCACCTGGCTTGTAATCATCCGGAGTGCATTTATGGCCGTAACCGATTGTCGGATTGCCCAAGCTATCGTTCTGTACCGTGCTGAAGTACCCCTCGTTGGCCGCTATATAGGTGGCAGTATTATGAGTAACGTAAGCCGCATCGGGAAATGCGCCGTTGGCATTGCGATTGTAAGTTACGCCATTGATAGTTACGGAATTGGCGTTAGGAGAATAGGGCTGTTGCAGATTGACGTTCCCCCCGCCTTGCAATCCAGGCAGAGTCGGTGTATTTATTGTCAGAAGTTGGGGGTTAATCAGCATAAGGATAGAATATGTGCCGAAAGCCAGAGCGACGCCGGTGATGGCAGAAATTATCTGTGCTTTTGCAGTGTCGATAACGCCTTTATCGCCCCTGGAAGTCAAGTATTTGAATCCGCCCCACATAATCATGACTGTTGCCATGATGCCGATTGTGCCGAGCAAAAAACCGTACCATTGCTTGATGTAATCGCCTAGTATCGTATTACCGCTGACTCCGGCGTCTTTGCTAATATTAAATCCCAATAAATTGCCTATTGGAACGTTCAAGCAGAATGTTTTGCCGCAAGGAGTGTTGGCAGCTGGAGTTCCGCCAGTACCGCATATCGTTCCGTCGCTGACAAATTTTCCTTGCTGATCGGAAGCCTGGCTGCAAGCCTCTAATCCTTTGGGAAATTTTTTTACGCAGTCATCATAGCATGCTTGAGTTTCCGCAATAGCAGTATTGTTAATGCAATCATTGATGCAGGCCACATATTCATCCAAAGAATCGGCATAAACCGGGGTAATATTAAATAAAATAATAAACGTCAAAATCAGCCAAGCTAGATTTTTATCCAAATGTTTCATGGGTTGATTATTGCGTCAGATTAATCTTATAAATCTTGTTATCGTACTTGCCCGATAAGAATAAATCATTGGGAGATGAGGCCGAGAACATGATATTGCCGATTGCCGAGACATTAGTCGGCTGGGCGACTAAGGCGGTTTGGCCAGTTTGCAAATTAATAGCCCAGATCTGGTCGTTAATTCCTGTCGTAACTTGCTGTTCCAATCCGGCTCCGAAGGGCATGGTTTCCGGAGCGGAACAGAGCGCGATATCGTTGCCGGCAAAAGTACAGCGGTCGGCCCAGGTGTTTAAAGAAATTTTTTGGCGGTTATTGCCGATGTTGTCGCCGTTGGCGTCGGAAATCCACAATTGAGGCTTGTAGTCGTTGTTCGGGTCATAGACGCTGTAAAGCATCTTGTTGCTGTCGGGCGACCAAACGCCGCGGAAGTCTCTGCCTTCCACGGTCAAGGATTTGAAGTTTTCGTTGTTTTGGCCGATGAAAAATATTTCCGATGAATTGGCATCTTTGCTAGTGTTATAGGTAGCGACAACTTGGTCATTCGGCGACCAATTCGGGTGGACCAGTCCGGCATTTTCTCCGATCGGTTCGATAATCCTTAAATTCGTGCCGTCATATTTGGCGGTAACCAGGAACCGATTGGCAGGGTCAAGGCCGATATTTTTAAAAACAATATTTTGATCGGTCGGAGAAAATTCAAAATCCTGCCAATGCTTGGGCAAAGTTATCTGCTTAGCGGTGGCAAAATCATAAATCGTATTGGAACCGTCCGGATATTGAATGACTGCTTTTTGCCCGGCATGGTCGAAAACGGCATTGGAGACATTGAAGAATGCCTGGTCGCTTAAGGCGACGATATTGCCGCTGGCATCGACGCGATAGAATTTCCCGTCTTTGGAATTATAATATGCGATTTTGCCGTCTTTCGTCATGCTGGAAAAGTATGCCGGATCATTGACTAACACGTTAGCTGGCGTTACGCCTAAAAAAGGTTGAGTCACGCCAACAGCAGCGCCGGTTGTCCCTGTCTGGGTAATCGATGATGGCAGTCCGCCGGCAGGGGTCGTTGTTGTTCTAGTGCCGCCGGTCGTTGCTCCAGGCAGAACGCCAGTGGTGGTAGTTGCCACTTCTCCAACGATAACTGGTCCGAAAACAGGCCGCCAGAAAAAGTAATAGATGAAAAAGCCGAAGAAAAATACCGCTAGGACGAACAGCGCCATTACTCCGATTTTTTTCCAGTCGAATTGCATACGGGGGTAATTAAGAAATTAAGAAACTAAGAAAATAAGAAATTTAAAAAACAAATAAAACAGTTACTGTGCTGTCGTGTCAGGCGCGATGTTTGCCGCAGGAGTCGGTTTGGATACAGGAGGATTTTTTGTTGAATCCGGTACTGGCGTATCGCTCACAGCACAGGTTCCGCTGTAAACTTTATTTAAAACGCCGACATAATCTTCAGTCCAATATTGGTAAAGCATTTTTACTTTATTAAGCTTCCCGCCTTCTTCCCAACATCTGTATGCCATCGCAATATTAAAAATAAGGAATAAGGCTAATATGCCCATAGCTAACCAAAACAATATTTTAACGATGATTATCCACGTGCCAGGATTCATTGCTGCTTTTTTTGCAATTCCTTTTGTGCCTTCTTTGAGAATTTTATTGCCGATTTCTTTCGTGGCGTTTTCAATAGCGCTAGGCTTTTTGTTTTCTATACCTTTTTGTTCTCCTAAATTGTTCTCAATTTCTTCTGGGTTTGAGTCATCTGTCGCGTTATTTTCATTACTAATCGTTTTTGTTTCTGCCGGCTTTCGCGCTTGCTTTTCCGCAATACTTGAAGCAATTGCTAATTCCTGTTGTAATTGATCCCTACCTCTAGCTGTTTGAGACTCATTATTTTGTTCCGCCATAGTATAAATATAAAACCCTACCGATTAAGATAGGGTTATTATACCATTTTTTATGCCTAGTCGCAAAGTTTTTCCAACAGGTATTTTTTTTCTTAGCAACGCATCAGCCAAAGGTGTTTCTACTGTGTCTCTGATAACCGTTCTGATCTGGCGAGCGCCGCGATTATCGCCTGACTCGCCCTGCTTCTGGACTTGCTGAGCCAGTAGGCCGTAGATATTGGACGAAACATTCAAAGCTATGCTTTTTTCGGTTCTTATTTTCTTGATTAATTTATCCAGTTCCAGTTTAACGATTTTTTCCAAGTCAGCTTGCAGCAGATTATTGAAGCATATTATCTTATCTAATCGATTGAGGAATTCCGGCTTGAACCAGCGCTTGACTTCGCCCAGGACTTTCTGCTCGGCGCTGTCTTTTCCGGCATTCCCCTGCCCGCAATCAGCTGCGCCTTCAAGCGCTGGCAGGCGGGCCCCAAACCCGATATGCGACTGTCCGCCGTAGAATTGCGAGCCCAGATTCGAGGTCATGATGATTATAATATTTTGGAAATTGATTTTGCTGCCGGCGGCGTCGGTCAGATAGCCATCTTCCAAAACGGATAAGAGCAAGTCGAATATTTCCGGGTTGGCTTTTTCTATCTCATCGAATAAGACGAGCGAGTAAGGGCGATGTTTGATTTTTTCCGTCAATTGGCCGCTTTCCTTGTAACCGACGTAGCCGGCAGGCGCGCCGATCAATTTTGAGACATTGAATTTTTCGCCGTACTCGGACATGTCGATCTTGATCAGCGCCTTCTCATCGCCGAAGAATTTTTTGGCCAGAAGCTTGGCCGTATGCGTCTTGCCGACGCCCGACGGCCCCACGAACATGAATGAGGCCAGTGGCCGGTTATCGGGAGATAATCCCGCTTTAGCACGCTTCAAATATGCGCCCAAATCAGCCAGCGCCTTGTCTTGGCCGATTATTTCCGCTTTTAATTCTTTCTCGAGCGCCAAGACCTTCTTGATTTCCGGCCGCAGCAGATCATCGGTCGGAATGCCGGTAATCTTTGCGACTATTGCCGCAATATTTTCTGCGTTGACCTGACCGCGGACCAGTTTTTTTTCATTATTCACTCTCGCATTCAGTTTTTCCACTTGATCGCGCACTTTTATAATACTGTTTTTGATATTCAGTGCGCCGTCGAAATTTTCTGCCAAGATCAGCCGGTGCAGATCGTTTTCCAGTTGCTTCATATCTGCGCTGATTTCTTTGACAGCTTGCTCGGTCTTAGTCGGTTTGCGGTTGGCTTTGAGGCCGGCGGCCGCTTCATCGATCAAGTCGATAGCCTTGTCTGGCAGGAATTTTTCCGGCAGATATTTCTGGCTCAGGTCTACTGCCGTCTTGACGGCCTCATCGATTATTTCGACTTGATGGAAGTCCTCGAAATATTTTTTGATGCCGAAAAGCATGTCTTTGGCGGTATCTGAGCTAGGCTCATCTATGATAATGGTTTGGAAGCGGCGAGTCAGGGCAGGGTCATTTTCCAATGATTTTCTGAAATCTTGGAAAGTCGTCGCTCCGATGACGTGCAAACTGGCGCGTGCTAAGGCCGGTTTTAAGACATTAGCGGCATCAAGCGAACCGCTGGCAGAGCCGGCGCCGACGATCTGGTGGATTTCATCGATAAATAAAATCACTTCAGGCCGGCTTTCCGCTTCCCATATTATTTCCTTCAAACGGGCTTCGAATTCGCCGCGATATGAAGTGCCGGCGATGATCGATGCTAGGTCAAGCGTATAGATCTTCTTATCCAATAGTATATCCGGCACTTTGCCCTCATGGATTTTTTTGGCCAAGCCTTCGATGATGGCTGTTTTGCCGACGCCCGGATCGCCTAAGAGCAGGGGATTATTCTTTCCGCGCCGCGACAATATCTCGATAATGCGTGAAATTTCCTTTTCACGGCCGATTACCGGGTCGATGCCTGATTGGATTTTGTCTTCGCACAAATTGCGGCCGAAGAAATCTAGGGCGCCGGAAGCATCTGATTTTTCGTCATCTTCTGATTGCGTCTTGCTGTTTTCTTTGAAATTTTCCAGCACATCGGGAAGTTTTGAGGCTGATTTGAGTATTGATTCGGTCTGCTTTAATAGATGCGATTGAATTATCCCTGACTCGATTAAAATTCTAGAAATCAGGGGATCCGATGATTCGATAAGCGCAGACAGCAGATGCTCCGTTCCGATATATTTATGTTTGTTTAAATAAGCTGATTTCACCGCTTTCTCGATGATTTTTTTGGCTGGCTCAGAAAATTCCGGCAAAGGCGCATCGTCGCGGAAAACCGCATTTTGCGAAGTTTCTAAGATCAATTTTACTTTTTCGCTGTCTAATTTCAGCCCTATTAGCAGCTCGGCGCCCACGCTGCCGCGCTCTTCCAAAAGGGAATATAAAATATGCGCCGGCTCGACAAGATTATGGCCGAAAAGCTTGGCGTTTTCCGCGCTGGTCCTAAGCGTATTTCTGAAATGCCAGGAAAATTTTTCTAAAATATTATTCATGTTAGAAGTTTATAAAGTTTATAAAGATAATAATAAGAATTTTTTTGTTACTTATTACGTATTACATATTACTATGATATGTTCACGATTTTATGTTGTAATATAATTTTGTTCCATGTTCATTTGTTCCATGTTCCATGATTTTATGTTATAATAAAAGCATACAATATGGTTGTGGATAAGTCAATTCAAATACAGCCAATCGGAAGGTGAAATTATGCGGCCATTTAGCCGTGAAACAATTTTTCTCTCTTTTAAGTCAATATTATTGTTGATGATTTTTGCCGTTGGTTTGGTTTTTGGCGGCAATGTTCTGGCTGTAGTTTGGCAAGAGCCGGATAATCTGCCCCCGCTGGATAACATACCTGCGCCTTTGAATGTAAACTCTCCTTTTGGCGGAAATGGCGTGAGTGATTTGACTAATAGCGATATTATCGGCAAATATAATAACTTAAAAATTCAAATTAATCCCTGCAAAAATGGCCAGGTTTTAATGTGGTCAACCACTTCTCCATATTTAGCAACAGGCCAAGTATATTGCGGCGATCCATTTTCCGGGGGGTATTGGCAATTAAACGGCAATAATCTTTATCCGAATTCGCTTAATTATCAAATCGGCATTGGCACGAGCATGCCTAATAAGGCTTTGCATGTTTATAGTACTTCGATTAACGCGGAGATTGATATTCAATCGGTTTCAGGCGGTGGCAATCATTGGGGCTTATATGCGAATAAGGGTGATAATAGCTTTAATGTCTGGGGCGGTTCTAATGCGTTGACGATTTCACGAAATGGAAATATTGGGATTGGGACGGCGAGTCCAAGTGAAAAATTAGCAGTTAATGGTAAAATTATTTTTCTACCGCAAGGTGAAAGTGGTTCCGTGAGTTACATGTTAAGTTCGGGTATCGTTGGCACTCCAATCCTAGATGATCGTTTGGTTATACAATCTTCATCTAATAGAAATAGGCTATGGCTGGATACGACAGGTTCTGGAAGTGGGGCGGCCATTTCTTTGGCTAGTAATGGTACGGAATATTTAGCTTTAGGGGGGGAGATTAGTGGTGCTTATGGTTTTTCCATATATCAATGGAAGGATTTTATAATTCGCACCGGTGGTAGTGCAACAGTAGAAAAATTCAGATTGACGACGGGTGGTAATGTCGGAATTGGGACGGCGACGCCGAATACTAAGCTGGAAGTCGCCGGTCAGGCGATGTTCGGTTCGGCGACGGAAAATGTAATTGCCGGGCATAATTTGCTTTACGGCAATATTGATATTGCGTCTTTGGGCAACTTATTGTTACTGCAGAAAGAATCAGTCAATAAATTTGTTGTTGATAGTAATGGCAATGTTTCATCGAGTGCCAGCATCAGCTCTCCCCAGTTGTGCATCGGCAATGATTGCCGGACGGCCTGGCCCGTTGCCGTGGGGGGCGGTGGCGACAGCTTTTGGGCGACAAGTACCAACAACGTAGATATTTATAATAAGGGCTTAATCAATAAAGTCGGCATAGGAACCAATAGTCCGTCTACGGCGTTGGATATTGCAAAGGCTACCGGCAATCAAGTCACTTACGATTACGTCAATTCGGGCCTTGTCGTAAGGGATACTACGGCTGCCGGCGCTAATGTCGGCGGAACCATACTTTTGACTGGAAAATATTCAGGCGATTTGTATTTAAGCGGCGCGCCATATATCAGGGCGTATAAGGAGAATTCCACGGCTGGAGATTATGGTTTCGGCTTGGCTTTCGGCACCAGAGTAAATGGAGGCAATCAGATTGATGCCGCATATTTTAACAGCGCTGGTAATTTCGGTATTGGTACGGCATCTCCGGATCAAAGCCTATCAATTCAAAGGAATACGTCCGTGGGTGACGCTCAAGTCAAGTTGTACTCCGTGGCTGCTGCTGCTCCGTTCACTTCGCCCTGGTCAATGTATCATTCCGGCTCCGGTATAAATAAGGATAATTTAGTATTCTGGCAGGGTAGCAATAAAGTGGTGTTTACTGCGGCCGGTGATGTGAATATCGCAGGGTCATTCAATGCGGGCGCGAGTTTAGCTGATTTAGCCGAAGAGTTTAAAACGGCTTCAATTTTAGATAAAGGAACCGTAGTGATAATGGGCGATGATGGCTATAATTCAGCAAAACCGAGCTATAAGCCGCATGATAAGGCTGTAATCGGAGTCGTATCTGACGTGGCCGCTTTCGTCATGGGCCGGCTGGAAGAAAAAAATAAAGCTCAAATAGCCATGGTTGGCGTAGTCAGCGTGAAAGTGACTGATGAAGGCGGACTTATAAAAAAGGGTGATTTGCTTGTGACTTCCAGTGCCAGAGGCTATGCCATGAGGGCAGATAACCCGGCGACCGGAACGGTTATCGGCAAGGCGTTAGAGGACTTTAAAAGCGGCGAAGGCAGCATTAAAGCGCTCATAAATTTGCAGTAATTCAATTAAGATCAAATATATGCGTATAAAAAATAGGGAATTGCTATCATTAATAGCCATTCTTGGGCTAGCAGCGTTTATTCCATGTTCTGCAAGAGCTGTGGGTTATTCGGTTGATACCTTGCTATCCGGACAAAATCAAAATCTGTATTATGGCAATGCGCAGCTGAATAGTGATATTAGCAGTCATTTGATCTTACTTCAATCTCCGGCTGGCAATAATAAATTCTCTGTTGATTTAAGCGGAAATACAACATCAAGCGGAAGTTTCAGTGCCGGTAGTCTTTGTATCGGCAATAGTTGTATTTCTTCTTGGGCAGGCGTTGGCGGCACTTCTTATTCTGCCGGGACAGGTTTAATGTTAAATGGTACTACGTTTTTAGCTAGAACCACTTCATCGTTGTGGAATGCGAATCAATTGCAGGGCCGTTCAGTTGCAGCAACTGCGCCAGCCCTCAATCAAATTTTGAAATGGAACGGATCATTATGGACTCCTGCAGTTGATGCTGGTGGCACCGCTTATACGGCTGGTTCGGGATTGACTCTTTCTGTTGCGGAATTTTCTTTAAATATGGCTAATGTTAATACTTGGACTGCCAATCAAATTTTTGATGATGGCGTTACTGTCGGTAATTATGGAGTGACGGCGGGACCAAACGCTAGGATTAGTTATTCTAACGGAGATTTTTGGGGTGAAGTAAGTCCGACAGTATGGAAAAGCTTGACAACAACTTCGCCTAGCGGCGCGGCCGGCGGTGATTTATCCGGCACCTATCCTAATCCGAATGTGGTAAAAATTCAGGGACGTTCTGTTTTAGCTACAGCGCCGACAAACGGTCAAGTTCTGACTTGGAATGGTTCAAATTGGGCGGCTACAACTCCGGCCGCGGCAAGCCAGAATCTATCGCAAGTCCTGACTGCCGGTTCTGATGCTAAGGCATATGGGAATCCTGTATATATAGGTGAAGACATTGCCGGGCATCAATCAAATTTATATGTAGGTGGGGGAGAAATAAGCAGCAAATGGATTCATGCGACTGCCGCGGGCAATAATTCTATTGCTGGCAATTTAGGTATTGGTACGACAACGCCGCAGTCATTGTTGACTATTCAAACTCCTTATAGAGATGATGGCGCTAATAACGTGTTAACAGGATCGGCTTTATCGGTTACAAATGTTAATAATAATTTTGGATTATTTGTTAGAAATCGTGGCAATACCGTTGGTATTAGTGGTTATAGTTACGTCACTCAACTAATGAGCGGATCATCTGGCAATGGTTTGGAAATTTATACTCAAACAGGAAACTTAACTTTAGGAACAGCAGTGAATCCTCGCTTAACTATTTTAGCGGCTGGTAATGTCGGTATTGGTACTGTCACTCCATCGGCGGCAGCAAAATTAGAAGTAGCCGGCCAGATAAAAATAACTGGTGGCACGCCGGGAGCGGGAAAAGTATTAACATCAGATGCCACTGGTTTGGCAACTTGGGCAACGAATAGTATTAGTGGCGCGGCTGGCGGTGATTTATCCGGCACCTATCCAAATCCCTCTATTAATGCCATTACATCTGTTAAAATTGCGGACGGTACTATCGCAACTGCGGATATTGCAAATAGTGCGATTACATCTGTGAAAATAGCGGACGGCACTATTGCAACTTTAGATATTGCTGATAGCGCTATTACATCTATTAAAATAGCGGACGGTGCTATTGCAACTGCGGATATTGCTAATAATGCGATTACGGCTGCAAAATTGAGCACCATGTCAGCGACGAATGGGCAAGTGCTTAAATATAATGGCTCGGCTTGGGCGCCGGCGACTGATGCGGTCGGCGGTTTGACTGGCGGCGTTAATAATTATATTACGAAATGGACGGGAGCGACGACTGTTGGCAATTCTACGATTTTCGATGATGGCGCTAATATTGGAATAGGTACGGTTACGCCCGGTGTGAAGTTGGAAATATCAAATAGTAATTTATTTGTTCCTTCAAGCAATAATAAATCAGGCTTAATGATCGGGGGCAGTTTTGGCGGTGGGTTGATATTTAAAGATTCTGCTTTTGCGGGAATTTGGACAAATGATTATGGACAAACTTTAGTTTTTGGAACTAATGGAACGAGTGGCGGATTTGGCAGTATCTATGGGCAGATGGTGCTGAAGAATGGCAGTCTTGGCATTGGCGTTACAGCTCCAGGAGCAAAATTGGAAGTAGCCGGTGATGTAAAAATATCCGGCGCTCTTATTGTCGGCGCCAGCGGTAAAATTGCAGTTAATTCTACTGGTTCTCTTAAAATGGATTTATTGGATTCAAATGATTGGGATTTGGCTACCGCTAAAGGCGGTATTACTTTGGCTGCAAAAGGCGCTAATACTTGCACACAAGTTTGTCAAAATCATGGTTTGGTTTGCGGCGATACTGTTGTGACGCATGTAGATAATACTACTTGCGTGGGCAATGGGGATATTAATAGTGATGGCGTGATTAATGCCATTGATGTCCAATTAATGATAAATTGCAGTATGAATTCTACGTGCAGCTCCTGTTTAGAGGATGCTGACGGCAATTTTTGCACTTATGTGAATAATGCTTCCGGAGTGCGAAAAACATTTGATCTTAATGGTGATTCTGCAGTCAATCAAGCTGATTATCAAATTGTTATTAACGGAGCTGTCGGAAGCTGTTCTAATTCTGTAATTTATAATCCTTGCGATACTCAAGGGGGTTTAAGGACTTGTATTTGCAATTAGAAAATTTATTGCGATAGATAAAAGATTAATTTAATGCTTCACCGAATCATAAAAATTTCCTCATTTATCTGTCTGACTCTGATTCTGGCCGTAAGCGGAGTCCTGGGGTGGCATTTTATTTCGGCGCAGGCGGTAACGCCGGCATATGAATTGGGCGGATGGTTCTGGACGGCGAATTACGGCTGGATTTCTCTGAACAGCGGCAATGCCGAATTAAAAGAGTATCATGGACAGTCTTATCAGGATTATAAGGTAGTTTCGGCCGGCGGCGATATCGCGAAATTATCCGGCTGGGGTTGGTCATCTCATGTGGGCTGGGTTTGTTTCGGAGAGACATGTGATCAGAGTAAAATCTGTGCACTTGCGGATGCGTCGTGTCATGGCGAGACATTCGGTTCGCCCCCTGATGATCCTGACGGCTGGCATGCAGAAATAAATTCGACATCCCATCAATTTACCGGTTGGGCTAAAGTAGTATCATTAGGAGATTATGGTTTGATTAAGTTAGGTATGGGTGATACGGTATCGCCGCCGTTACAGCCGGATTATAAATCGGAATATTGTTATGATTGCACTGATTCCTGTGTTGAGTGGAATTATGAGTCAAATGGAGCGACTCCGCCGGTACAAGTTCAGACCACTTGCAAGACGTACACGAAAAACTGCAATACATGCTTTACTCAGACTTATTTTGATGGACAGAATATTCCTACTGGCGCCACTGAGACGGTTGCCGGAGGCAATGGCAATACTTGTTTCGGTTGCTCTGCTTGCAATGTCGTATCTTCGACAGATTTACTATCTAGTCGTGTCACCTGTAATTCATGCAATAACTGTTCCAAGTACGGTGGAGCATATGATTCATCCAATGGCGCGTTGCTGGGCTGGGGCTGGAACGGCAATGTCGAGCAAGCGAGTACGACGGGCGCCGGGTGGGTGCATTTTAATCCGGTTGGCGGCGATTCCGGCGTGATTTACCCTTGGCTGCAGACGGAGTATGGAGCAGTCTACGGCTCTAGGTATTTCCGCCAAAGGACCGCAGTAGTTTCCGGCATCAATGCGACTTATTGCATATTTGCCGATCTTGTGTTCAATTTCCGTTCCCAAAAGTGCGGGCCGAATATTCCCAGTATTGATCTGTCCTTTCCTGTAAAACAAAATCTGGATAGTTCTGAATCATATAAGAATGCTTTGGGGCAATTGGATATTAAAGGCTTGTCAACAGTAGTCAAGACTTCAGGTAGTCAGAAGTATAATAAGTATGGTAATATTATAGAAGTGGATTATCCTTTGGGCAGTTCCATTGATTTGAATAATCGAGTGTATGTATATAGTAATGATTTAGTGATTGGTTCTGACTTGATTATAAATAACGGTTCAGATACAACTCAAGGAAACGGTTTGGTAATTGTTAATGGTGATTTGTTAATTAAGAATAATATTACTTATAGTCCTGGTAACCCGGCTAATTTAAAACGGCTGGCTTCAATCGGTTGGATTGTCAAAGGTGATATAAGCATTCAACCGGATGTAACTCAAGTCGTCGGCGCATTCATTGCTTTAGGTAACGATCCTAGCCCGGGATGCATGTATGAAAATGATACGCCTTGTATTAATGATACTACCATTGATTATCCGAAGTTTAAGAGCAATGGTTATGGTGTATTCTCCTCCGGTTCCTCAGATAAGTCTTTGGTTATTTCAGGGCTGCTTCTGGCCAGAGCCTTTAATTTCCAGCGAACTTATTCGAATATCCTGCAGGGATCGGAAAAAATAATTTATGACGGCAGATTGATCGCAAATCCGCCGCCCGGCTTGAGAAGCTTAGTCGAGATGCTGCCGGTCATCAGAGACTTCTAAAAATTAAATAAAAATTTTAATTTCTTAATTTATTACTTTCTTAATTTTTTAATTCCATGTTCGGTTCAAATAAATACAGCTATTTAGGCGTCGATATCGGCTCCTCCTCTATCAAGGTGGCGGAGTTGTCGAATTTCAAAGGCAGGCCGCGCTTGTCTACTTACGGCTTTACGGAAAAAAGCCCGGCGCATATCAGCGAGACCGGCCTGATCAGCGATTCCAATGAGGCGGCCGAGATTTTGAAGGACATCCTGAAAAAATCCAAAACATCATCGACCAAGGCTGTCGCCGCCTTGCCGAATTTTTCTGTTTTCACTTCCATTCTGACTCTGTCAGCCCTGAATAAGAAGGATTTGGCCGCAGCCATCAGTTGGGAGGCGAAAAAAATCATTCCTTTGCCTTTGGAAGAGATTATCCTGGATTGGAAGATAATCGAGGAATTTGAGACTACAGAAGGCGGGGAACAGGAATCCGGCATAGATAAATCAGTAATGCAGGATGCCAGTCCGTTCAAGAAGATTTTCTCCAAGCCGAAAAAAAATGTCCGGATTTTGCTGACGGGCGCGAGCAAGAATCTGATCAAGAAATACGTTGAGATATTCCAGAAAGCTGGCTTGAGCTTATTAAGCCTGGAGACGGAAAGCTTCGCTTTGATCCGTTCGCTTCTGGGTAATGACAAGTCAACCGTTATGATTATCGATATGGGCGCTTCCACTTCTAGTCTGACGGTAGTCTCTAATGGCGTGCCGCTTCTGACCCGATCACTGGAGCTGGGCGGGCAATCGATCACAAAAGCCATTTCTGCCGCCTTGAACGTCAATATGGACCGGGCCGAACAATTCAAGCAGGACTTGTCTTTGGATATGGAGACCTCGGAAAATTCCTTGCCGCAGACAGTGGAGCGGTCCTTTTCTCCGATTTTGAATGAAATAAAATATACCATCAATCTTTTTAATGATAATAATACAAAAAAGATCGAGAAATTAATCCTGACGGGCGGAACCGCTTTGATCGGCCATCTGCCGGGATATCTGTCGGATAAATTCAATATTAATTGCAATATCGGTGATCCTTTTTCCAGAGTAATTTTTCCGACTGATTTGAAGCCGGTTTTAGACCGCGTCGGCTCGCGTTTTTCTGTGGCGGTGGGATTAGCTATGCGAGAGATCGAATAGCATAAATTTATCCTTTTCGGCTACGACATTGTCGAATTGGCTTAAAAAACTTTTTAATGTAGGATTACTACTATTATGGATCCGAATCTGTTGCCAGACAATTTAAGGAATAAAGAAGGCAAAGAGCAGGCCAAGCTGAAGAAGCAGCCTGCTGGTTTCGGTTTGGAACTGAATTTGCCGCAGCAGGAAAAAAAATCTCGCCCCGCTAGAGCAGCTAAGGGCGCTGGTTTCTGGTCAAAAATATTCAGTTCGGAAATAAAGCCTGCTAAGATTGAAAAATTGACTGAGCCGACGACTGATTATACCCATTCTAAATCTTTTGATTTATTATCGCCGGGAAGCGGCATCAAGGATGTTCCGCCAACCAAAGCATTTTCTTCTAAGAGTAAAAAGCCGTCAGGCTGGCTGAAGAATCTGTTCGGACGTCCAGTTTCTCCCATGGTTAGCCATAAAGCGGAAGAAAAATTAACTTCGGAGCATTTTCAATCTCGGAAATATGAGCCGGTGGCTGAAGAAAAAAAATATTTAGGATCAAAGCCCGCGGCTATTCAAGACAGTCATTGGAATATACCTGCCCAAATGCAGACAAAGACGCACAAGCAGTCTCCCAAAAAACAGGTTGGCGACAGCTGGTCAGAAATCTTCAAAGGCATGTTCAATTTCAGCCGTCGGAAACGGATAGATTTCCGCTTGGCATCATTCGGCAATGATAAAAAAACAGCTCCGGTTTTCGCGCCGATGCCTCAGATCAGCAAAGCTAAGGAATTTGTGCCTTATCACGCAGTAACAGCTCCGACAAAACACATAGAATCGGCAAAAAAAACGGAAAAAGAAAAAAAACATGAAGTTAAGGAGGTAAAATCAGCTTATCATACGGTTCCTAAGAGCGAAGGCCATTCCGGATTCAACGTCAACTTGATGCCGGAGGAACTGCTGAATCAATTGAAATCTGATAGCGCAAAAAATATCCAATCGATCATTATTGCGATAATTATCCCAGTAATAATCATCACTATCGGCTACGGCGCGGTGATTTTATTGCAAAATGATTTGAAAACAAGAATGATAGCAAAAAATATTGAATTTGATAAATTAAATAAGCAAATCGGCGATTATGTCATACAGGAAAAATATAATAATGCAGTCGCGGACAGGGTTACGGCAATTAAGAAACTATTGGATGAAAAAATAATTTGGAATAATTTTTTTTTGTATCTGGAAAGCTACACCTTGGACGGAGTTTACTTCACTGATTTGACCGCTGATACATCCGGCGCATTGATTCTGCCCGGCGTTGCGGAAAATTATGACGTCTTAGCCAAGCAATTAGCCGCCTTAAGGGACGCAGATAAATTCGTTAAGAGCGTCAAGCTGTCAAGCGCTCAGATTATATCAGAAGGCAAGGCTGGCGTTATAGGCGTCGGTTTCCAAGTCAGGCTGATCTTGCAGGACTCGGTATTTCAGAAAACAAAATAAATTATGAAGCCGAAAGATTTAAAATATAATCCGCTCAATCTGATATTCGATCGCTTCCGCCGTCCGATAATGCTTATTATAGCCCTGATGGTCCTTGTTATCGGTTATTTCGCCGTGCTAGCGTATCCTATCGGCGAATATCAGAAGGGCTTGGTCAAATTGCAGAATTTGAATGCCGATATGGAAGAAGCCTATGGTGATTTGGAAAAATCAACTAATTATTATGCAAATATATATAAGCCGACTCCATTGGAATCTAAATTATTGGATATGGCCTTGCCAGTTCGCCCTGATGATTCTTCGCTGATTGCGCAGATTACGTCGATGGCGCAGAAATCAGGCTTTGTCGTCAGTAATATCGATATCGAACAGACGAATAATATTGCCGGAAGCAAGGTCAGTGTCAGCAATATCAGTAAGGTTTCCGTTCGCTTAAAGATCAAAGGCGGCGGATATGATGAATTAAAGCAGCTGCTGAAGCTGATGGAATCGTCGCTTATGATAATCGATGTCTACTCGATAAACTTTACTTCCAAATCTCCGATTTATGATTTGGCATTAGTCGCTTATTATTATAATAACCCTAACTCCAAGTAGCTGGCTTATGGCGAAAAATAATAAAACATTCGATAAGTTCACACTGGCAGCGATTATCCTTATAGTGATCGTCGTGCTTTTTTTTGCCTATAGTTTTATGCTGGGCATAAAGGCGCCGTCGATTTCTTACACTAATAGTTTAGGTCAGTTCAAGATTGTGAATTCGGCGACGATCAGCGCCATTAAGGAATTGAACGCGTGCGGCAATTGGCCGATTGCAGCCGCTGGCGCAAATGAAGATCGAGGCAATCCGTTCAATCGCAAGGGCACGGCCCAATCACAGATGGTCGCTACTTCCGCCGTGTATTGCCTGCCAGTGACTCAATAATAAAAAATTATGGCCGATACGAAATACCAAGAAAAATTAAAAGCATTACTGCTCTCTAAGGCCCTGATCGATGAGGCAAAATTTGCCGCGTCACTGGTTAAAGCGGAAAAAACTAATCAAGATATAGATAAAGTCCTGATCGATGACAAGATTGTGCCGGAGAAGGCTATTACAGCGGCCAAAGGCGAGATATATAATCTGCCTGTAGCTGATCTTTCGGAAACGGAAGTGCCCGTGGCAGTTCTCAACCTATTACCGCAGAAAGTCGCAGAGAATTATCAGGCTGTGATTTTCGATTCCCACGAGGGGAAAGTCAAAGTCGGGCTAGTCGATCCGGGAAATTTTCTGGCTCATGAGGCGATAAATTTTCTGGCTCAAGAAAATGGCTGGCAGACAGAATATTTCGTCATTTCCATTTATGATTTCCGCCGCTTGCTTCAGCGCTATGGCGGCGCCAAGATAGAATTGACTACGGCGCTCGAGTCAGCCGAGGAGAAGTTTGCTTCTAAAGAACTGGAAATTCCCAGCTTACCGGCAGAGCAGCTGGATGAAAAAATTAAGACGGCACCGGTGGCTAAGATCGTTTCCGTAATCATTAGGAATGCGGTTGAAGGACGGGCCTCTGATATTCATATAGAACCGGGCAGGGTTGATAGCCGCGTGAGATACCGCGTTGACGGCATATTGCACACATCATTGACTTTGCCGGCTTATCTGCATAATGCGGTAGTGTCGCGCATTAAGGTTATGGCTAATTTAAAGCTCGATGAAACGCGCGTGCCGCAGGACGGCCGCATCAGGTCCCGCATGGACGGCCACGATGTCGATTTGCGCGTTTCCGTGCTGCCGATGCTTAATTCCGAAAAAGTCGTAATCCGTGTCTTGGATACGTCTGCCGGAGTGCCGACTTTGGAGCAGCTGGGCTTTTCCGCCTATCATATAGAAATATTAAAGCGCAATATCACCAAGCCGTTCGGCGTGGTCTTATTGACCGGTCCGACCGGCAGCGGCAAGACTACCACTCTTTATTCCGTCTTGAATATGCTCCGTGGCGATGATACCAATATCACGACGCTCGAAGATCCGATCGAGTATTACGTCGATGGCGTCAATCAATCGCAGATCAATGTCGATGTCGGCTTTACTTTCGCCGACGGGCTCAGGGCGATCTTGCGCCAAGATCCTAATGTCATCATGGTCGGAGAAATTCGCGATAACGATACGGCTGAATTAGTCATCCATGCCGGCTTGACCGGCCATATGGTGTTTTCCACTTTGCATACCAATAATGCCTGGGGCGCTATTCCTCGCATGATCGATATGCACGCTGAGCCGTTCCTTTTGGCCTCGACTTTGAATTTAGTCATAGCTCAACGGTTGGTCAGGGGAGTCTGCCAGGAGTGCAAGGAGGTCATGGCTTTGCCGGCGCCGCTCTTGGCTCGAATCAAAGAAGAATTAGCGATTGTACCAAAAGAGTATTTGGGGACTGGGGCCAGTGATTTTAAATTCTATCGCGGCAAGGGCTGCTCTGCTTGCAGTAATACCGGTTATCAGGGCCGGACGGTCATAGCGGAGTTATTGGAAGTCGGAACGGAATTGAAGGATATAATCGCCGAGGAAAAATTCGATTCAAAAAAGATTGCCGAACAGCTGGCTAAGCAGAAATATGTCACTTTGATGCAAGACGGCTTAGTCAAGGCGATGAATGGCCTGACTTCCGTGGATGAAGTCATGCGCGTGACTCAAATGTAAGATAATAATAAATTACCAAGATACAAAATACAAAAAATATTAACTAATTAAATCAAGATACAATAACCGATAAAATCTGAATTAGAATTTATTTGTCATTTGTTTCTTGATTATTGGAACTTAAATAATTTATGCCTAAGAACAAAACTCTGAACATCCTGATAGTCGAAGATGACGTATTCCTGGCCGATTTGTATAAGACAAAATTTTCTTTGGAGGGTTTTAAAGTCAATGCCGCCTATGACGGCGAGAAGGGGTTGGAAATGGCGCTCAAGAATCTGCCGGATATCATCTTGCTGGATTTAGTTTTGCCCAAGATGGGAGGCTTTGAAGTCCTGGCGGAATTAAAGAAGAATAATAAGGCTAAAGATATTCCTGTCATATTGCTTACCAATTTAAGCCAGAAGTCCGATGTGGAAAAGGGCCTGAAGCTTGGTGCTGATGATTATTTGATTAAAGCGCATTTCATGCCTTCCGAAGTTGTGGAAAAGATTAAAAAGCTTGTCGGATAATAAATAGTTTTAAGTTAGTAGTTTGCAGTTTTTAGTCATAAATTTGAAGATTAACTGCTAACTAAAAACTTAAAACTAAAAACTATTTATGGATACTAGCCAAAATCTGTTTATGAAGGATATTCTTGCCGAGGCGATTACGATGGGAGCCAGCGATTTGCATTTTTCCGTCGGCAATTATCCCGTGCTTCGGGTCGGGCAGGAACTGAGATATCTGGAAAATCGGGAAATCATCAATCAGTCTTTCATGGAGAAACTGGTAGAAGTCTTGTTGTCCGCATCGCAGAAAGAGCAGCTGCAGAAGAACAAGGAAATCGTCATCTCTTATACTTTTGATAAAAATCTCCGCTTTAAGGTGACAATATTCTTCCAACGCGGATTTTTATCAGCCGCCTTGAGATATATTCCGACCAGAGTGCCGACGCTCTCTGAATTAAATATCGATAAGACCATTAAAAAATTTGCGGCTTATAAACATGGCTTGGTGATAATTTCCGGGCCTTTCGGCTCTGGCAGGTCATCGACGATAGCTGCGCTGATCGAGGAAATTAACTCCACGAGGAAAGCGTATATTCTGACCATCGAAGACCCGATCGAATATGTTTTCGCCAACAACCAAAGCATAATTGAGCAGCGCGAGGTGGGGCGCGATACTAATTCATTTCTTGATGCGCTTAATCATTTCCAAGAGGAAGACGGCGATGTGTTGTTTCTTGAGCAGTTAGCGGATAAGGATATTATTCCCATCGCGCTTGATATAGCCAGCGGCAATTCTTTGGTTATTACGGCGATGGCTGCCGATACGGTGGTCAAGGCCGTGTCTCAGATTTTAGATTCGTTCACCAGCTTCGATCAGGAAAGAGTCAGGGATAAATTGGCCGGAGCCTTGAAAGTCGTGGTCTGCCAAAAGATCATTCCTAAGATCGGCGGCGGTTTGAAAGTCGTTTGTGAGATAATGCCGGTCAATGACACGGTCAAAGCGACAATCGCCAAGGGCAGCATCAGTCAGCTCGATAATATAATGCAAACTTCGCGCAAGGAAGGCATGGTTTCATTCAATCAGGTGCTTTTGGATGCGGTGAACGCCAAAGAAATTTCAGCGGAAGATGCCGTCGCTAATGCGCCTGATCCGGAAAGCTTTGAAAAATTAATCCGCCAGTAAGATGCCGATATTTTATTATAATGCCAAAGACAGAATGGGAGAAACGATCGACGGCGTGATGGATGCCGCCTCGATAGAAGCTGCCGCTGATGCTTTGATGAATAAGAAATTGACCGTTCTTGATATAACGCTACAGCCGAGAAAAAAATATTTATCGATGTTCACTTTCGTGCTGTCAAAAAAAGTGCCGATCAAGGAGTTGGTGGTATTTTTTCGCCAGCTGGCCGTCATGCTTGACGCCAATATGCCACTGGTCCGCGCGCTAAGGATCTTGGTCAAGCAGACGCAGAATGAGTATTTCAGAAGCGTTATTATCGGCTTGGCGGATGAAGTCGATGGCGGCAGTACGCTATCTTCGTCCATGGAATTTTACGAGGATGTTTTTTCCAAGTTTTTCACTAATATCGTGCGTTCCGGAGAAACTTCCGGTCGGCTGTCGGAAGTCATGAATTATCTGGCCGATCAGAAGGAAAAGGATTATGATTTGGAATCGCGAGTCAGGGGAGCCATGCTTTATCCAGCATTTATCGTCGTCGTCTTAGTCGTTGTGGCTTTCATTGTTATGGCATTCGTCGTGCCCAATATTACGACGGTCTTGATCGAATCCGGAGCCAAACTGCCCTTTATCACCAATGTCCTGATAAACTCATCTAATTTTTTAAGGCAGTATTGGTGGCTGATCGGTCTTGTCGTTGCGGCTCTTATCGGCGGTTTCATGTATGAGGTTAAGACTCCTGCCGGACGGGCGCTTATGGATGAGATCAAATTAAGGATTCCTATATTCGGCAATGTTTATCGTAATATTTATCTGGTCAGGATCTGCCGCAGTTTTGCCACGCTAGTAAAAGGCGGCGTGCCAATTGCCGTGTCGCTGGTCATCGTCAAGGATGTCGTGGATAACGCGGTTTATGAAAAAGTATTGGCCGAGGCCAGCAGGAGCGTTGATGAGGGCAATCAGATTTCTGAAAGCTTTTTGGCCAGCCCGTATATTCCGTCAATCATGTCGCAGATGATATCAGTCGGTGAAGAATCGGGAAAATTGGAGGAAATATTGGAGCGGGTCGCTGAATTTTATTCGCGGGAGATCGACAATGTCGTCAGGAATCTGGGCAATCTTATCGAACCAATGATTATGGTCGTCTTGGGCATAGCTGTTGGCTTGTTCGTCGCCGCTGTCATCCTGCCGATGTGGCAACTGTCATCTTCGATCTGATTATTTTTGATTGATTTGACAATTTAACAATAAAACAATTTAACTATAGCCGTGTTTGTGCTATAATAAAGACATTAAGGGCTGTGGACAACCTAAAAAAAGGTCGCTTGGGGCTTATCCTATTGCCTTTATAAATATTTTTTACTACTCGCGAGTGGGAAAAAAACAATCTAAATTAAATTTAGAAAATTAAGAAAAAATTCTATGAATAAGAAAGGTTTTACATTAATCGAACTTTTGGTTGTAATCGCCATCATTGGTATTTTGTCTTCCATTGCCATCGTTTATCTCGGTGAGGCCAGGAATAAGGCTAATGATGCCAAAGTCATCTCCAATGTTACGACTGTTTCAACTCAGGTTGAAGTTGATCGTGCCGGCGGAACGACTCCCGATTTAGCTACTGCAGGCGCGGGCGTGCAATTGATGATTACTAAATTAGGCGCTCATCCATGCGGCAGAGGCGACTATGTTCCTACCGCAAACGGAGGCTTGGATAAGGTTGCTGTTTATGCGGAAATGTGCACTACTGCTGATGCGTCTGATATCGTTTATTGCGCTGATTCCGATAGTTTCAGGGGTACTACCACATTAGCTATTGCTGGTCTGGCTGCTAATGCCGGCTATTGTACTGCACAATAATTTCTTGTTGATATTCCAATCCCTCCCAAGTTTTATAAAACTAGGGAGGGATTTTTGTTTTGACTCGATTCTGTGTTATAATATGAATATAATATGCTCCAAAGTACAAGATATAAAATAATCATTTACTGCCTGATTAGCGCCATTCTTTTGGCTCTTTTGGGTTTTTGGATTTATTTCGCCAAGGCTCAAGCCCGTGATTATCAGCGCCTGGCTGATTTGAGAGTGTGGCAGAATATATTGAGCGACTATTACAGCCAAAATGGCACATACAAGATACCGAATTGCGACAATAGAGAATCATTAAGTGTCTGTCTGGGGGATAATATTAATGACCCGAAAAACTTCGGTTCTTATCAGTATTCAGTGGCGAGTCTGTCCGATACCGATTATGAAATAAATTTTTCGTTGGAAGCGGGCATTGGCGGGCTCAGGCCGGGGCAGTATATTTGGACAAAGAATGGAGTGAAGAAATAGAATCGTATTTGTATTTTTCTCCCCCTTTTTCAAAGGGGGAGATAGAGGGGGTTTAATTAATTCTAACTAAACCCCTCCTAACCTCCCCTTTGAAAAAGGGGAGGAATAAATTTCTAAATGTTTTATTATATACTGACAATAATTTTTCTCTTCGGCCTGGTGATAGGCAGTTTTTTGAATGTTGTAATATTTAGGCTGCATAGCGGAGAATCCGTCGCAGTCGGTAGGTCAAAATGCACGCACTGCGGACATGTTTTGAATTGGCTTGATCTAATTCCGGTTTTCAGTTTCATTTTCCTTGGCCGCAAGTGCCGTTATTGCTCGGAAAAAATTTCCTGGCAATACCCGTTGGTAGAACTAGCGACTGGAGCATTATTTGTTGTTGCTTATTGGATGAATGCCCATGATTCAGTATTCAGTATTCAGTATTCAATATTAATTTTACGCGATTGGATTGCGATTGCGGCTTTAATAGTTATATTCGTGTATGATCTAAAGTGGATGATTATTCCTGATTCGGTCGTTTTGCCGGCTCTGGTTGCTGTTGCTATTCTTAATTTTTTCATTGGCGTGCCGATAATTTCTATGGCTATCGGTTTGGCCATTGGTTTCGGGTTTTTCGGCCTGCAGTACGTGGTTTCCAAGGGAACATGGATCGGCGGCGGAGATTTGAGGCTTGGCGCCCTAATGGGCGTATTGCTCGGCTGGCCGTTGATACTTGTGGCATTATTCTTGTCGTATATCATTGGCGCGGCGATTTCTTTGGTTTTGATCGTTCAGAAAAAAGCTACTGCAAAATCTCAAGTTCCCTTCGGCGTTTTTCTGGCGCCAGCGGCGATTGTCGCTTTGTTTTGGGGTCAAAAGATTTTGTCTTGGTACTTAGGCGGATAAAATTTTATAAAAATGCTAAAATATATTTTAAAATCATTCAGATTTTTTACAGGCAATGATTCCAAAGATCGCGGATTCACTTTAATAGAATTGCTTGTGGCGATTTCTATTTTTACGCTGCTGTCGTCTTTCATGGTTTTAAGTTATCACAATGACGAGAAGGCTAAAGTTTTGAAGACTCAAGCGCAAGATGTGCTAATCGGCTTGCAAAGGGTGCAGAATATGGCTTTGACCGGTGAATTAGTCAATGGATTGTCGCCATTAAGATATAAATTCATTCTTACAAATTGCGACAGTAATTGCGCTTATTATTTAAAAGCCGTGTTGGCAGATAATTCAGAATTGCCGATCGCTCAAGAAAATTTGAAATCAGTAATAGTCGATGTCCAATCGGCGAGCGGTTTGGAAGTTGATTTTTTGCCGCCGCGAGGAAAAATCGAAATAATAAATCCGGCTAATCAGGATGCTGTTGTGCTTAAGATTAGCAATAGTCAATCTGTAAGTTATTGCATTAAACTGGATTCAGTTTCCGGCCGAATGGATCTGTCCGCCACAACTGACAACTGCCCATAAAATTATGAAATTTCTGAATAACAAAGGCCAAGGATTGATTGAATTGCTCGTATCGATTGCCGTCATTGAAATTGGAATTTTTTCTGTCTGGTCGCTTTTTCTGGTCAATTTCAACTCGGAGCGGGAGGCGGAAATGCGCATCGTCGGAGTCAATCTGGCGCGCGAAGGAGTCGAAGTGGTGAAGAATATCCGCGACTCCAATTGGCTGAAAAATGCAAGTAACAAGCCGCATCCAATTGAAGCAAATAATATTTGGCCTTGGGACCAATATCTGATTGCTGGAAATTATTCAATCGATTATGCCAGAGATACGGATGGCAATAGCTTGGCGGCCGTCGGATCTGATTCGGGGCTGCTTTATACGGATAGCAATAAAGGGTATTATACCAATATTGCAACGGACAATAAACCGACGCCATATAAAAGAATTGTAAGGCTTAAAGATATCTATTGCGCTGATAACGATAATAATTTTAAGTGTGATAGCGATTTTTTTACAAATACATTAGAATTGTTATCCGGATCAAATCCGTTGAAAATCGGCGTCAATGTTGTTAGTGATGTTGAATGGGAGATTAGCGACCGTGTCAGGCATTCGATTGTGGAAGATAATTTATATAATTGGAAATGATTAATTTTACTAAGATAAAATTTGATCAACCGGGATTCACTTTGGCCGAAATGCTGGTTACGGTCGGTATTTTCGCCATCACTATGGCGATATCTTCTTCAATATTCATTAATGTGAATAATCTGCAGCAGCAGACGGCCAGTATGGCGAAGTTGCAGAATGAAGGTCGCTATGTGATGGAAAAGATGTCTAAGGAAATCCGCGGCCGCGAACTTGATTATGATGCAATGGCAGCTGATTTGAATGTAACGACTGGCGTAACTAAAAAATTAGTCTTTAAAACGGATGAATTCGGCGATGCTTATGAAATATATTTTGATACAGATAGGATTAAGGTGAAGATTTCTAATGTTAGTGAAGTAAAAATTGCTGATTTGACTGCTTTCGAAATAATCGTTGATAATTTAGAATTCATTGTTTCGCCAGCTCAGGATCCTTATGAGGCATTTTCTCTGATTCCGTCGGCACCGATTTTTGAGCAGCCGCGAGTGACTATTATGCTGGTGATAAAGAATCGCAACGTGCCAGAAAAATATAAAAGGACATTACTGCTGCAGACTACGATCTCGAGCAAGGTCTACCGATGAAAATGAAAAAAATCAAAAATGACAATCGTGGGATGATAATCGTCTTTACGCTGATCATGTTAGCGGTGTTTTTGACTACTGCCTTAAGTTTTTCTTATTTCATAATTAGAGATATCAATAAGGCGAAATCGATTGATAATTCTATCATCGCTTATTATTCGGCTGATGCGGGCATGGAAGAGTCGTTATACTTACTGAAGAATCAGGAGCTGGCTGAGTCCGTGGAGAGCTTAAAAAGCAAAAGGCCAAGTCCCATAGAAATGACCTTATCAAAAGGCGCTTGGGATATCAGCAGCTCTACCAGTTATGAAACATCCGTTTTGCGCCAGCGACTGTATAATGGACAGAGCGCGAAATTCTTTATTCTTAATCGAGGCGCGTTAACTGGCCAAAATACTACAAAAAGCATTACTCTAGAGTGGCATAAAAGTGGCGGAATACCCAAGTTGCAGGCAAGCATGACTCAATTAACTTCGCAGTTTGATAATAATGGCAGCTTGATATATTTTACTGATAGGTCAGAATTAGAGGTGGATGATACATTAGTAAAATGTTTTGACCTTAAGGATCGAGATTTTTCGGGCGCTGTGCTGTCTCCTTTGCCTGATTATTTGATTGAATATAAGGTTTTGGGCGAGAATAATGAGGATTTTATCGATACTTTGAGAGTGAAAACCTATTCAATCGCTTGTGATCCGAATCCGGATACGATGGCTGCTGCATTTAATTCTAACGGTATTACTAATCCGACGGTAAAATCATCAGGGACATACGGCCGATCGACGCAGAGCATTATCGCCCACATTCTGCCTAAGGATCCGGTTTCAGGCTTACTGGGCTTTGTTTTGTTCAGCGAACAGGATGTGACTAAAGAATAAAATATCATGAATAAAGCTGAAACGAAAAAAAGAATAGAGGCGATCAAGAAGCAGATGAAGGAAATCGACCATGCTTATTATGTGCTGGATAAGCCGATTGTTTCCGATGCCGCGCGCGATTCTCTCAAAGACGAGCTGGAAAAATTGGAAGCAGGATATCCGGAGCTGATTACGGCTGATTCGCCGACGCAAAGGATCGGTGGCAAAGCGTTGGGAAGATTCGAGAAATACCGCCATAAGATTTCCAAGTGGTCGATCGATGACGTATTTTCTTTCGGCGAGGTTAGGGAATTCGACGCGCGCGTCAAAAGATTTTTGGATTTGCCCGAAGAGTCTGATCTCGAATATGTTTGCGAATTGAAGATCGACGGGCTAAATATGTCGTACATCTATAAGAACGGCTTACTGGACAAAGCGGTAACGCGAGGCAATGGCGAAGTGGGAGAAGTGGTAACTCACACCGTCCGCACGATCGGCAGCATACCGCTGATGATCGATGACAAGGATGATTTGGAAGTGGGCGGTGAAGTCTATATGCCCAAGGCCAGTTTTGAAAAACTGAACAACGAGCAGATTAAGAAAGGCGAGCAGATATTTGCCAATCCCAGGAATGCCGCGGCCGGTACCGTCCGGCAATTGGATCCGAAAGTGGCCGCCGAGCGCGATTTGGACGCCTTCATGTATCTTTACGAGGGCCCGAAAAAATTCAAGACACAAGAAGAAGTTCTGAAGGAATTGATGCGACTCGGATTTCGAGTGGCCGGCCACTTTCAGAAGATAAAAAATATCGGTGAGGCGGAAAAAGTCTTTACGTATTGGCAGAAACATCGCAGCAGTTTGCCGTTTGAGATTGATGGCATCGTCATCAAGGTCAACAAGATCGATTATCAGGAAAGATTGGGACGGACGGCCAAGCTGGTGCGTTGGGCCGCGGCGTACAAATTTCCCGCGGAACAAGTGACGACGGTTGTGGAAAATATTGAAGTGCAAGTCGGCCGCACGGGAGTCCTGACTCCGGTGGCGCATCTGAGGCCGGTGGCTCTTGCCGGATCAATCGTTAAGCGCGCGACTTTGCATAACGCTGATGAGATAAAAAGATTGGATGTCAGGATTGGCGATACGGTCATCCTGCAGAAAGCCGGTGACATTATTCCTGATATAGTGCAGGTATTGCCGAAGATGAGAACTGGCAAGGAAAAGAAATTCAAGATGCCGTCCCTTTGCCCGATTTGCGGCTCTGTTGCCAAACAGCGTCCGGGGGAAGTGGCGTGGTTCTGCGACAATAAAGATTGTTATGCCCAGCAGTTGGAAAGATTGGCGCATTTCGTTTCCAAACCGGGATTCAATATCGACGGCTTGGGACCGAAGATAATCGAGTCGCTCCAGGCGGCTGATTTATTGAAGACGCCGGCAGATTTATTCCTGCTGACCGAAGACGACTTGGAACCGTTGGAGCGGTTCGCGGAAAAATCGGCGAAGAATCTGGTGGATTCGATCGCCGCCTCAAAGCATGTCGATTTATCTAAATTCATTTATGCCTTGGGCATCCGCCATGTCGGCGAAGAAACGGCTATCTTGCTGGGGCAAGCAATTACGAATTACGAATTACGAATTACGAAAGAATCAGCCATAGAGCCGAAAAAAATCCTTGAGGCAATTCATGAAATGAATCTTGATGAATTAAAAGAAATAAAAGAAATCGGGAATAAAGTGGCGGAAAGCATCAAAGAGTGGTTCGGCGATAAGCAGAATAGGAAATTAATCGAAGAATTATCGGCTAACGGCGTGAAGATAATCTTGCCTCAGAAAACCGCCAAGTCGGGAAAATTAAAGGGCTTGACCTTTGTTTTGACCGGAGAATTGGAAAATTATTCGCGCGATGAAGCCAAAGCTAAGATCCGCGGATTGGGCGGCGACGTGTCGTCTTCCGTCAGTAAGCAGACGTCGTATGTTTTGGCCGGAGATAATCCCGGCTCGAAATATGCCAAAGCCAAAGCATTGGGAGTGAAGATAATCGATGAGAAAGAGTTTAGTAAGATGATCGGCTGAATCAATGGATATAGGCATGCCCGAAGCCCCTCTTAAGGCCCCAAAAGCCTCTAGGCGGGGCTTTTTTTACGCTAAGCCGATTTATGGCTTTTTTGCTTGATTTTATCGTCATATTAATGTTATGATATAGCCATATGAACAAAATAAGTGCTCAGCGGGCATCGGAGATTTTCCCTGCCGCCATAGTCTGGCTGACCTTCGCCGTCGCCATCATCCTGTCTGTCGTTAAGCCGCTTTGGGCGGTTTATTTCATTTTGGTTTTTTCCGTCTATTGGATAGTCAGGATATTCTATATGATGATCTGGATGTTCATTTCCTGGTTCAAATTCCGGAAGGAAATCAAAATCGATTGGTTTGAGCGATTAAAAGAATTGCCGAAAAATTATCTGGATTACTGGCATGTCATAACTCTGCCGACGTACAAGGAGCCGTACGAAGTCGTCGAGCGCACTTTTGATGAGCTTTTGAAATGCCACTATCCGATGGACAGATTTATTATCGTCTTAGGCGGAGAAGAAGGTGATAAGGAAAATTTCTTAAATATCGCTGAGCGCATCAAAGTAAAGTATGAGCATAATTTCAAGAAGCTCTTGATTACTGTCCATCCGCGCCAAGCCGATGAGCTGCCGGGCAAGGGATCTAATGTCCATTATCAGGAAATAATCCTGAAGGAATATATCGATGCTGAAAAACTGCCTTACGAAAACATCATTGTGTCCTGTTTTGATATCGAGACACTGCCCCATCCGCAATATTTCGCTTGCTTGGCTTATAAATATCTGACGCATCCGAATCCGACGCATGCCAGCTATCAGCCGCTCGTTTTATACAACAATAATATTTGGGAGTCTAATCCGATTATCCGCGTTGCGGCTTGCGCGACGACTTTTTGGCTTCTGACCGACATGTCGCGGCCGGAAAGGCTTTTGACTTTTTCTTCCCACAGCATGAGCTTCAAGATGATCATGGATGTCGGCGGACACGAGAAGACCATCGTCAGCGAAGATTCGAGGATCTGCCTGCAGGCCATCACTCATTATAACGGCGATTACGAAGTTATTCCGATGTTCACCACCGTCTCCATGGACACGGTCTATATTGGCAAGTTCTGGCAATCCATGCTTAATCAGTACAAGCAGATGCGCCGCTGGGCTTGGGGCGTGGAGCATTTCCCTTGGATGTGGGATAATTTTTTCGGCGCGCATAAGAATACCAAGATGCCGCTCAAGATGCGCATCAGGTATTTATGGGTGCAAATGGAAGGTATGTATTCCTGGGCGACAGCGCCGCTTCTGATCCTCGTGATCGGCCGTCTGCCTTTAGTCTTGTTGTCAGGTTCTGATAAGGCGACGGCTTTCGCGCAGAATGCTCCTTATACTTTACAGAATCTGATGAATGTCGGCATGGTTGGCTTGATCTTTAATGCCATAATGTACGCTTTCATCCTGCCGAAGCGCCCGGAAGAAAAATCTTTCTTTAATTATCTGATCATGGTGGCGCAATGGATTATTTTCCCAGTCACAATGATCGTCTTCGGCTCGATACCGGCGGTGGAATCGCAGACTCGACTGTTACTCGGCGGCAAGTACCGCTTGGGCTTCTGGGTGACGGAAAAGAAATTAAGCAAATAATCATCATGGCGCAGCCTCAGGTAACAATAATTATCGTGACCAGGAATAGCAAGATGTTCATGCCGTCTTGCCTGGATTCGATATTGAATCAGACTTATAAGGATTTGCAGACGGTAGTCATAGATAATGATTCTTCCGACGGCACGTTGGAATTCGTGCGCCGTGAATTTCCCATGGTCGGCGTAGTTGAGAATAATAAGAATCTCGGTTTCGCCCGCGCCAATAACCATGGCATCAGATTATTCAAATCGCCTTATATCGTCTTATGTAATCCGGATATCATACTCGAGCCGGATTGGCTGGAAAAGATGATGGCAGCCGCGGTTAGCGAAGATAATGCGAAATATTCGATCTTCGGCTGTAAGCTGTTAAAACTGAAGATGATAAATGCGGAAATCGGCGAAATGGAAAAGACTACACTAATAGATTCATGCGGCTTGAAAGTTTTAAAGAACCATCGCGTGGTTGAATTGGGCAGCGGAGAAGATTCTAAACAGTTTATAGATAATCAGGAAGTATTCGGCTTCAGCGGCGCGCTGGCCATGTTTAAGCGCGAGGCGCTCGATAAGATAATTTTGCGTGATAAGTACCACGCTCAGGATGATTATTTCGACAGCAGTTTTTTCTTTTATAAGGAGGATGTCGATCTGGCTTGGCGCTTAAGATTGCTCGGCTGCAAATCATTGCTGATTCCCGAAATAGCAGCTTATCATTTGCGCGCCGCCAGCGGCAGCGAGCGGCAGGGCAACTTAGAGATTGCCAGGCACAGGAATCAGAAAAGCGATCTGGCGAATTATTATTCTTATCGCAATCATTTATTAGTGCTTCTGGCTGATGAGTTCGTGGCTAATTTATTCATTTATTCACCGCAGATTTTATGGCTGGAATTCAGGAAATTATTTTATTCAGCATTTTTTGAAACGCGCAATCTTTATGCTTTGATCGAGGTGGCGAAGATGTTGCCGGAAATCAGGGCGAAGAGAAAAAATATTTTTCAACGGGTGAAAGTGACTGCCAAAGAAATAAGAGAATGGTATCAGTAAAAGTAACGTTTCCCTCTCGTCATTCCAGAATTTTGATGTAATCATCAAAATATCTGGAATCCAGGTTCGATTTAATTTTAATTAGGGTTAACCTGGATCCCGGATATCTCAATGATTACATTGTGATTCCGGGATGACGTGAGACCGGATGAAATTTATGGCTAATGAGTTAACAGTAAAAAAATCTCGAATCAGCGGCCTCGGCGTATTCGCCAATAGGGCTTTTAAGAAAGGCGAGATCGTAGTAAAATGGCCGACTGATAATATTCTCAGCGCGAAGGAGGCAGAAAATCTTCCCGCGAAAGAGAAACCTTATCTGATCAAGAGCGGCAGGAAATATATTTTAATGCAATCTCCGGCCAGGTATGTTAATCACTCGTGCGATGCCAATACGAAAGGCGGGAATAAATGCGATGTGGCAGTTAGAGATATAAAAAATGGAGAGGAAATAACGTCGGATTATTATTCGGAAGACGGAAAAGACGAATTTATTTGCAAATGCAGAAGCAAAAAATGTAAAAAAATATTTAAGCAATAGCAATGAAAATCTCAATCATCATCAATAACTATAAGACGCGCGGACTCTTGAAGCAATGCTTGAAAGGTATTTTGGCTAATCCACCGTCAGCCGAATACGAAATTATAGTCGTGGATAATAATTCCGGCGACGGTTCGGCAGAATTAGTACGAGAGCAGTTCTCCCAAGTAAAATTAATAGCCTCAGATAATAATCTTGGACATCATAAGGGCAATAATTTGGGCATTAATAATTCCAGCGGCGAATATGTCTTGATCCTCAATACTGATATCGCCATCATGGATAATGCGATCGATAAGATGCTGGCCTTCATGGAGTCGCATACGGAAGCGGCGCTCGTCGGTCCGAAATTGAAGAACCCAGACGGTTCGATCCAAATGTCTTGCTTGCGTTTCCCTCATTTATTCACGCCTTTTTACCGCCGTACAACTTTAGGCAAATTTAAGTTTGCTCAGGAGGAAGTTAAGAAATATCTGATGGAAGATTTCGATCACCAATCGACCAAGCCGGTGGATTGGATTCTGGGCGCCTGCGAGATGGTGCGGCGCAGCGCGATTGAGAAAGTCGGTGGCATGGATGAATCGCTTTTCCTGTATTTCGGCGATGTGGCTTGGTGCAAGAAATTCTGGCAGGCTGGCATGCCGGTTTATTATCTGGCTGATTGCAATATAATACATTATCACAAGCGCGAATCAGCGGAAAGCGGAATCTTTAAGAAGATATTCTGGATACATATAATTGACTGGGTAAAGTATCTGATTAAATATTATAAATAATAAAAAGTTCATAAAGTTTATAAGGTTTATAAAGTTCATAAAGAAAATTCATTTCAAGACTTTATAAACTTTCTAACTTTATAAACTTTCAACTCATTATGTTCCTTCGCCGAAAGAATTGGATGGAAAAATATATCGCTGATCATAATCTGATCAAGCGTCCAAAGAAAATCTGGCCTAAAGCTTTGATTGTTCTGGCTGTTATTTTTTCCCTGATTTTGATTTGCCTATTGCCGGCTGCGGTTAATGGCTATGCGATTTATCAGAAGATCAAATCCTTGGATGCTAGCGTGGGAATGATCATGGATAGCGCCGCCAAGCAGGATTTCTCCGCCCTCTCGAGCGAATTAAGCTCGGTGCAGAATAATCTGCTTGCAATTAAGGATAAAGCCAAGGATCTTGGTCCGATATTATTAGTGCTTTCCATCGGGAAGACTGCCAGGACCGGTGATCAGATGCTTGCCGCTTCCATTAATCTTCTGGAGGGTTATCATGAACTGTTAAGTGTCTTTACAGACTTATCCGCCGATTCCCAAGAAGGCCAAGTAGCGATAAATTTCTCCTCTGCTGCAGGCCGCCAAGCGATCCTGAAATCGATTGTGGAAAATCGCGGAGCATTGGAAAACGCCAAGGTTAAAATAAAAAACGCCAAGGCACAATTGGCCGCCATAAACGCCAATGATCTTAACGGTATATTCAAAGATAAGATCATTTATGCCAATACGCTTCTGTCTGAGGCGGTCGGCCAAAGTGAGACTGCCTTGCCTCTTTTCAAATATCTGCCGGAGCTGGCCGGTTACGGGCAGGAAAAAAATTATCTGATTTTATTTCAGAATAATATGGAATTGCGGCCGACCGGAGGCTTCATCGGCAGTTATGGCATAGTAACAGTCAAAGATGGTGAAATTATTAGAATGACGACGGATGACATCTATAATCTTGATAAGCTGTCTAAAGATAAATTGCTGGTGCCGGCTCCATGGCCGATGACGGCGTACAACGGCCAGAAGTATCTGTTCTTGCGCGATGCCAATTGGTCGCCGGATTGGCCGACTTCTGCCAAGCAGATCAATTGGTTCTGGACTGAGGAGCGCCGTATTGCCGGTTTGCCACCGCTTAATTTGGACGGCATCATCGCTATTACTCCGGATTTCATTTCGAATTTCCTTGAGTTGACGGGGCCGATTACGGCTGACGGCATAACTTTCGATCATGATAATTTCACCTTGGAATTGGAAAAAGCCGTGGAATTCGACTATGTAAAAAAAGGCATTCCTCTGTCAGAAAGGAAAAGCATCATTGGAGATCTCTCGAAAGAAATAATCGATAGATTGCTGGCGTCGTCTCCGAAGGATCTGTTGAAGGTCTGGATGGTGGTCAAAGCGGACATCGAAGAAAAAAACATTATTACTTGGCTGACTGATCCGGAATTGCAGAATTATATTTCTCAAGAAAATTGGAGCGGCGTTGTTAAGCAAGCGGAAGATGATTATTTATATGTGGTTGATGCTAATCTGGCCGCTTTGAAAACTGATTCGGTTATGAAGCGGGAAGTCAGCTATAGCTTAACTGTCGATAAGAATGGCGATTTGATCGGACGTGCGGCCATAACTTATACCCATACTGGAAAGGCCGTAACGGCGTTGATCAGCAAGTATCGGACATACACGAGGATCTACGTGCCTGAAGATACTTGGTTCACGCGAGCCTATCTGCAGGATAACAAAGGTGTTGCGGAATTGGGCTTGATGAAGGAAGCGGTGATCGGCAATGAATTCGGCAAGCGATATCTGGGGGCATATCTGACGGTTGAACCGGGGGCAAGCAAGACATTCATCATCGAATATCGTTTGCCGGAAAAAGTTAAGACGTCGTACAAAAACGGGCTGTACAAATTAAGTGTTCAGAAGCAGCCGGGAACAGCTGGACATAAGTTGAAAATTGACTTAAAATTCGACCAATCGATAATAGCGTATTTTGCCAATAATTTGCCGGCGAAATTGACGGGCAAAAATCTGGTATTTGATACTGATTTGCGGATTGATAGGGATTTTACGGTGAAGTTTTGAAAATAAATATAGAAATTAGAAATTAAGAAATAAAGGGAATTCAGGAGGGATAAAAGGAGGAAATGGAAGCATTATTAATTAAGAATCACAATGAAGAAAATCGGCATTGATCTGGGAACGACTAATATATTAGTATTCATGCCCGGCAAGGGCGTGGTGATAAACGAGCCTTCGGTGGTGGCGATTTCCGCTGTGGATAAGAAGGTGATCGCTGTCGGCATCGAAGCGAAAGAAATGCTGGGCCGTACACCCGATACTATTATCGCGCAGAAACCGCTCAAGGACGGCGTCATTGCTGATTACAAGACGACGGAAGCGATGCTGCGCTATTTCATCAATAAGGCACTGGGGGGCATAAGACTATTCCGTCCGGAAGTCATGGTGGCAGTACCGGCCGGCATCACTTCGACGGAGAGAAAAGCGGTAATCGATGCGACTATCGCCGCTGGCGCCAAGGCCGCTTATATCATCAAGGAGCCGGTCGTGGCCGCTATCGGCGCCAACATTCCTATCGGTTCGGCTTCGGGCCACATGATTATCGATATCGGCGGCGGCACTTCGGAAATCGCCGTGATTTCCTTAGGCGGCATCGTTGCTTCGACTTCGGTTCGGATCGGCGGCAATAAGCTGGATCTGGCGATCGCCGAATTTATCCGCCGCAAATATAATTTGGCGGTCGGTGAACGCACGGCCGAGGAAGTGAAAATCAATATCGGCTCCGCTTTGTATCTTAAAGAAAAAATGTATATGGAAGTGCGAGGACGCGATATGATCAATGGTTTGCCCAAGACTGTTCGCGTATCATCTGATGATATTACGGAAGCGATCCAATCGGAACTCGAAGGTATTGTCATAGCGGCTAAGTCGGTGCTTCATGATACGCCGCCGGAATTATCGGCTGATGTCATAGTCAATGGCATAACTATGTCGGGCGGCACTTCGCTCCTAAGGAATATCGATAAGCTGCTTACGCAATCGACCGGCATCTCGACTTATGTCGCTGATGACGCGCTTTATTGCGTGGCTAAGGGAACCGGTATCGCGCTGGAGAATCTGGAGAGTTACAAGCGGAGTATCTTGGCGACGAAATAAGATTTTTCTTCCACTTCTTTAGAAGAAGTGGAGCAAGAATCGCGACCGGTCGAAATCATGGCCAAATTTATTTATCCGTCTCGCCAAATTTTCTGACGTCGGATTACCTCCTTGCGAAAATTTGTTGCTCG
>JBAYGU010000006.1:0-45553 GCA_041666505.1 Candidatus Buchananbacteria bacterium
AAAGTCGAACCGCAAGTTGAGCCCATAGAAGACGAGCCGTTTGAGCCCATGACTTCTGACACGACCAAAATCGTGTAAGGGAAAAGTTCCTTTTCCGGCAAGACCGGAATGAGCGCTTTTTCTGCCAAAGCGCCATGGCCGATTTCTCTGCGGCCGGTGCCGCCGAATCTGCCCGGTTCGCCGTAAGCGTATGGCGGCGCGCTGTAGAAATGCATGTATGATTTCTTGGTGTCGTTTTCCGTCATTTCGTCCAAGATCTGCGCGTCTCCCGGCGAACCGAGAGTTACGATGGAGAGCACTTGAGTCTCGCCGCGCATAAATAATCCGGTGCCATGGACGCGAGGCAATAATCCGACTTCGCCCGATAGCGGACGGATCTCGTCCAGTTTTCTGCCGTCGATTCGCTGGTCGCGTTCCAAGATGGCGCGAGTCGCCTCAGCTTCCAGATATAATTCGAAGTTCTCTTTGACGTAGCCGATGATTTCTTCATGCGATCCCTTGGCTTTCAAATCGACGATGAATTTCTCCAAGAGTTCCTTGGCGATCATGCTTCTTTCGCGCTTCGTGCCTTTTGGCTGGTTGAACAGATATTTATCGAGTTGCGGAGCAAAGAATTTTTTGGCTTCTTCGAACACGGCTTTCTTTTCTGCGAATTTAACTTCGCCGGCGGAGTAAGCTTCGTCTATTAATTTATTTTCATCCTGCTTTGGCAAGCCGATTTCTTTTTTGATCATTTCGACGAAATCCAAGAGCGGCTTGGCGGCATCGAGTCCGAATTTCATGGCGGCGGCCATATCAGCTTCGCTGACGATATTGCTTTCAGCATCAATCATCAAGACCTTGTCGTAGCCGCAAGAAAATGTCAGCTTCAGATCGGATTCCTTAAGTTGGCTTTCCGTCGGGTTGATGACGAATTGGCCGTCGATACGGCCGACGCAGATGCCGACCAAGGGGCCTTGCCACGGAATGTCGGAAATATGCAAAGCCAAAGAGCCCGCAGTGATCGCGAGAAGATCAGCGGCGTTTTCGTGGTCGTATGATAATGTCGTAGTGGCGATCTGCACTTCGTGGCGCAGTTCCTGGTTGAATAACGGGCGGATGCCGCGGTCGATCATGCGGCAATCAAGCACGGCGTTATCAGTCGGCCGGCCGTCGCGTTTGACGAACTTCGAGCCTTTGATCTTGCCGGCGGCGTACATCTTCTCTTGCATTTCCACGGTCAGCGGGAAGAAGTCGATGCCGAGGCGCGGTTCCTTGGCCATGGCGACAGTCGCCAGGATTACGGTTTCGCCGTATTGCACGAGCGCGGCGCCATTGCAAGCCAGCGCTAATTTTCCGGTTTCCACCGACAATTTTCTGCCGGCGAAATCCAGTTCGAATCTCTTTTTGGGAAACATGACATTGTTCCTTTCTCGGAACCGGAGCGGGATTTATTTGAAGGAAGGAATTATAAATTTTTAATTTTATAATTTTTAATTTTATAAATAATTTTTAATGCATTAATGTTTAAAAATTAAGACATTAAGTTATTATTTAAAAATTACAAAATTAAAAATTTAAAAATTATACTCGCCCTTCTTTCAAATAAACAATCGCGTCTCAGGGTTCCGTAATTATTTAATTTTTAAATAGCGGTCTCGCACTAAATAAACAGCGGGAAGAAACGGAATTATCCGTCCTCCCCGCGTCCATTATATTAAGCTTCAGTTTCGATTGTTTCTTCGGCCGCCGCTTCCGCAGCGATCTCATCTTCCAAAAGCCGGGAAGCAAGTTCCTGCCGTTTGGAAATCTTCAGTTTCAATTTCTTGACCAGTTCGTCGAAGCCGGATGCGTTCTCTCTTTCCAAGTAACGCAATAATCTGCGTCTCTCAGCCACCTTGCGCAATAAGCCGCGGCGGGAAGAAAAGTCCTTCTTATGGCTCTTCAGATGTTCGGTCAGATTCTTGATTTCTTCCGTCAAAAGCGCGATCTGCACTTCCGAGGAACCTGTGTCATTCTCATGGATGGCAAATTTTTTGATAATCTGCTGCTTCTTTTTTTTGTCGATCATAGTATAAGATCTTTCGTCGCGAAATTTCCAGTCCTCCGAGGGCTATTGAAGCTGTCCCTGCCCCGACACCGGATATAACGCCTTATTAATTAGTGTCTGTATTATATAGTAATTGGCGGGTTTTGTCAATTCGCCCGGGCAAATTAACAGCCCTCGCGAAACTGGTCCGCGAGGGCTGGGAAGGTACGGGGATTACTTGGAGATGATGAAGTACTTGCTTTCCTCATCAAACTCATTGAAACACTCAAGCGCGACTTTGCACCCGAGCGCCTCTTCGAGGATCTTTTGAGCTTGTTCCTTGTTGTCGGCTCTGACAACCGCAGACAAATTCCAACCGTTGAATACGTAAACCATCTTGTTCTCCTTTCGTGGGATTCAGTTAGAAATTGATTTCTTCCCTGGAGAAGTCCAGGGGAAGTTGATGCGCAGGACGAAGGTTAGTTTGGGATAATCGGCTGGTCATTTTCAAGAAGGTAGTATTCCCCTTCGATTAGGATCGCTTTACGGGGTGTTATACCGCCTTCATCCATAAGTCCGCAGATTCGTTCCGCATGACTTTTTTCGAAGAAAAATTGAATAGGGTCGCCGTTATAATTAACGGCATAAATATCAATAATTTTGACCATCTCTGGCTCCTTTCGTTTGGGCTAAAAGTCGATTTCTTCCCCGGAGAAGTCCAGGGGAAGTTGATGCGCAGAGCTGGACAGGATTTGTTGCTTTTGGGTCGGCTTTGCCGCTTGCTGACGGAATCTCTCCCGCTCGCATTCTGTCGCCAAAGGCCGAGAGGTGTACTTCTGCCGTTCACCCTCGTGGCGCGGCTTTTTGGTTTGGGTTAGCCAGGCTGTGAGAGCCTGTTCCTTCGAAGTGGCGAATTTAATCGCCATCCTCTTGCCATCTACACGGCGGATTATCTCGTAATCCTCGCGGATGGCGCCATTGCCGCAAAGTTCCATTAATCATTCTCCTATTTTAGCCCAAAATGGGCGTTTTTAAGGTTCTGTAACTATCATACCAGTATAGCATATACTGATAAATTTGTCAAGAGCTGTGAAATATGCTAGTATTTAGCCATGAATTTCCTCCATTTTTACCATCCGAATCCGATTTTTCTCCAAATCGGGCCGATTGCCATCCATTGGTACGGTTTGATTTTGGCTTTAGCTATGATTGCTGCCGTAGCTATCAGCTTATATTTGGTCAAGAGACGCGGCTTAAAAACCGACGATTTATTAGACCTGGCGCTCTTGGTCGTAATTGCCGGCATCATCGGCGCCCGGCTTTATGATGTTTTTATAATCGATTGGGCGTATTTTTCTCAAAATCTCGATAAGATATTCTATATTTGGCAAGGCGGCTTGGCGATCCATGGCGGAATAATCGGCGGCGTACTCGCCTTATACTTTTGGTGCCAATATAAAAAACAGGATATCTGGCAGTGGCTGGATGTCATTGCCGTCGCTTTGCCCTTGGCGCAGGCGATCGGCCGCTGGGGCAATTATTTCAACCAGGAATTATTTGGCGGGCCGACCAGTCTGCCTTGGGGGATTCCGATTGCAGAAAATCTGCGCCCGCTGATTTACAGATCTTTTGAATATTTTCAACCGGCATTTTTGTATGAATCTATTCTGAATCTAATCTTGTTTACAATATTATTTTGGCAGTTTAAAAAAAATCGACTAAAAATTGGCCAGGCAGCCGGATTATATTTGGTCGGCTACGGACTCATCCGTTTCGCGATGGAATTTGTTAGAATCGATGTGACTGCGGTATTACTGGGCATAAGAGTACCGCAGTTGGCAAGCATAATTGCAATCCTTGTCGGCCTGATTATTTTTATCCGAAGAAAAAACTCCAACCTGAGGGTTGGAGTCTGAAAGTTCGAGGATTAATCTGCTTGGCCGGGTATCGGCCTGGTGTCGCTGTCTATGGCGATGAACCTTCTCTGTTCTCGGAAGAATTCGATTGCCTTTTGCAGATTTTCATCTGAGACGCCTCGGTAATCAATCATGATAAGCAGCGGTGTTTGCAAAGATGGAATTTTTATTAGTAAGCCTTTTATCAGGCGTCTTTCAATATAATGTTCATCATATTCCTCATCTGCTGATTCGAAATGATGTTTTCTTTTTTTCATTTCCGTAATTCGCACGATGCGGTCGGCGAGCCTTGGCCAGGCATTACGGTGCAACCCGAATTCATTGATCATGAGGCAATTATAGGTTTCAGGATCAAAGGCGAAGCCGTAGCAGTCTTCTCCCAGTCCCACTCTTCGGCTGCCATAGGACACTTGCCCTAGCGCAGATTGCACCTCTTCGTCGATCCTTATCCGCGCAGCTTCATCGAGATTAATTAGTATGTTTAATTCGGCATCGTATGTCTCTTGCGTAATCTGATCAAATTTATCGAAGCCGCAGAATTCCTTAACATTCAATACGGCCCGATCGAATTCGTTCCTGACCAGGACTGGATCTTGCATCAGCCTCATCCTGATTAATTCGCATATTGTCTTGGTGTTGTCATCGATGGCAGAAAGCATTTGATCTTCGCCGTAGTTCGTCTCATAGGCTTGTTGCAGTTGTCGGATCGACAGCGAATCTGCTTTATTCTTATCGGCAAGTCTGTAGCGGCTGTCCTTAACTAATCCTTCGATTACCTGCCAGAATCCTTCCGTACATAAGTCCGAACCGCTGAAGGCGATGAATTTTTCATGCTGGCCGGGTTCAATCGGTTCATACTCGTTCTGTTCCGCCACGACGATAATGGGAACAGAATGCAGTCCAAGGCCAGCCAGCTCATTGATGATTGTTGCCGTTCCGCCTTCGTATTCGCCATGGAAGATAATTATGGCGGCCAGCCTTTCCTGCCTGTTGAATTCATTAATGATCGGAAATGTTTCCGGTTCGGTCAATTCGCAATTCATTGTGAAATCGCTAAATACTTCGCAACCGAGGCCCTGCTCGCAATTATAGATAAGCGCCAGACGATCGGTATTCTCTAATCCGAATGAAATATTTTTGATCTTATCGGCGACAATTACGATTACCGGCTTTTGCATGGCTTTTCTCCTTTTGATGTCGGTAATGATTGATATTCTATTGTAAATGTTCTCGTTGTGCTTAATCTTATCATAAAATGCTATCTGCGATTGCAGATGGCATTTTTTCGATAGAAGCTATTCTGCAGACCAGTGAATCAGGATGGACTGATCTGGCTAGGCAAGAAAATTTTCTGAAAGACTGATTCGAGCCGAAGCCCAAATTAAACTCCCGGAAAATTCCCATGCTTGTCGTGCCTAGCCGGATCAGGCCATCCTGCCATTTTCCCCGAGACGGGGAACCCCGTTTGGACAGCAAGCTGCCAATAGGGCAAGGAAATAAAAATTTTCTCAAAAAATTTTTTGGAAGGTGACTTTTTGGAAGATCGTGCCCCAATGTTGCCATTGGGATTGGTCTGCAGAAGAGCGCCCACCTCGCATCGGCAATTACTGCCGCGCAAAACCCTGCAGACAAAGAAAGTATACCAAGGTAAGATCCGAGCCGCAGCCAAAATAATCCTCCATATAATTCCTATGCTTGTCGTGCCTGCAGAGTTCTGCGTGTCAGTGGCCTGCCCGCAATGCTTCGCATAGCGATGCAGGCGGGCCAAGTAAGGCGATAATATTAGATTTTCAGGTGCACAATGGGGTATCTTAGCACACAAAATGCCAAATGTCAATTATCTGGCCATAAGTATTTTTTTAAAAATAAAAAATAGCTAAATTTAGCTAATTAGTTAAACTTAAATGAAAAGTTAATGTTGCTATGCTTTCATTATAACCTAAATTTCCGCTGGCTGCAACTCTTGCCTAGCTAGCCGATTATGACGACTTTTGTCTTGGATGTCTTGCCGGCTTTGATCGATATCAGGCTTTTGGCCGTCTTGAATTCCTTAGACAGCGCTTCAATCAGCTGCTTGTTGGCTTTGTTTTCTTGGGCCGGAGCCGTCAGATGGACTTTATAAACGTTATCGGTGATTTTTTCGATCTTGAGCTGTTTGGAATTCGGCCGCACTTCGACGAGTATTTGTTTTATCATAGTTGTTGTATTTCCCCCTCCTTACGAAGGAGGGGGTTGGGGGAGGTTGATAACTTATGGACTTCATTATAAATTGTGTCTAATACATCGTTCATTCTTAAAAACACATCCTCATTATTAAATCTTAAAAATTTGATATTTAATCTTTCTATTTCTTCTTGTCTATATTTATCCTTCTCTTCATTAAATTTTGACGCAGTATGAGATCCACCATCAATTTCTATAACAAGATGTATTTTGGGACAATAAAAATCAACAACATATCTACCTATTCCAACTTGCCGTCTGAATTTTTGATTATGTATTTGATTATTTTTCAAATGACGCCAGAGAGCTTGTTCTGCTCGAGGTGAATTATTTCTTAGTAACTTTCTTCAAAAAGTAAATAGTTTTTTATTGAATATATCCGTCATTAACCCCTCCCTAACCCTCCCCTTCGTAAGGGGAGGGGAAACTTCGACTTCAAATTAATTATTAATTCACAATAATTCCAACACTTTCAATTCCAAATTTCTTGAAATAGTATCAAAAACAGCGAATGTCGCTTTATTGAAAATTCCGCCGAGGGTGCCGGGATTTATCAGCTGGCATTTATTGGGCAGAGTCTCCATGGTTGGTTTATGGCTGTGGCCAAAGAATACTAAATTATATTTTCCCGTCTCGGCCAGATTTTTTGCTTCTTCAAGATGGTGGCAGAAAGCGATTTTAATCTCATCGATCTCAATTTCTCCCTGATCGCCGTGCGAGTGGCAATTAGAGAATTTTTTGCACATCACTGGAGTCATTTCGCGGTCAGCGACATTGCCGAAAACGCAATGGAATTCCAGGCCTGATGGCGCGAATAGTTCCTTGATCATGGCAGGCGCGGCGACATCGCCGCAATGGATGATGGTTTCGATTTTATTTTCTTGCGCCCAAGATAAAAATTTCTCGATGTTAGGAATATTATCGTGAGTGTCGGAGATGATGGCGATTTTCATATTTTTGTATTATTCCTTCGCGGCTGCCGGCTGCAGCGAGTCTAATCTTTCCTTAAAGAAATCGACTAATTCTTGGCTAGGCTCGCCGGTGACGAAATCGACTTTCGAATACGGAATGACCATCATAAAGCCGTTTATTTGGCGATGCTGCAGTTCGCCGAGCTTTCTTATCTTAGCGTTGAAGATCATATTTTTCTTCTGCATTTCTTGCATCTGGATGGAATTGAACATATTTGTGCCGGCTGCGGAATTGGCGGCGATAGCGGGAAAATATATTTCATCAACCGATAGGAGCGCCGGCTGTTCCTGGTTGGCGCCTTTGATTTGGATTGCCGTGCCCTCGTCGCTCCAAAGATCGACGGCAGAAAAAGCGTCTTCATCCGGATGGGAAAGAACCGGCTTATGACTGATCTGCTCGATTATTTTGTATGTCGCCACCTGGCTGATCTGGCCGCGGCGCAGCATGTTGAGATCGCGCGACATGTCCAGGCGCTTGGCGATCTGTTCGGCCGCGTCCCAGAAGGCTTCCAAGAATTCCCTGTCTCCGCCTTTGGCAAGCAAAAAATGCGTAAACAAGAATTGATATTCGGTAAGATCGCGGAATTTCTTCATTACCTGTTCGTGGCTTTCCTGATGAAATCTTTCTCCCGTCCGCTTGATCCGTTCCTTTTCCTCATTCATAGCCTTCTGTTTCAGTAGAAAATCCCTGATACCGAAAAGCACCTCGACGCTTTCCAAGGTGTCAGGATAAGTATCAAGATATTCTTTTTTCAATTCGGCGATTCTTTCTTCGTCGCCTAATTTGACCGCCTTGAAGAAATCCGCCTGCAGTCCATGGATTTCCTCTAATTTCAATGGCATGTATTTTCTAAACAGTATTTCATTCCTGTTGGCGATGACATTGATATTCGAGCCGTATTTTTCATTCCACCAAGCGCTGACTAATCGATGGTATCTGGCTATATCGGGAGAATTGGTAGGTTTGGCAGCATTCTCCTCCATGAATTGGCGATCTTCTTCCGGAAATGCGGATAAATCCGATAATATTTCCATTGCGAGTAGCCTGTCTGCCTGTTTCGAGTTTTGTTTTTCCGGCTCGATTTCTTCGGGCGATTTGATGAACACTTTTTCCGGGTTTCTCATACTTTGGTTTGAATTATTTTCTATCTCTTATTTTCTTCAGTATCTTAATATCTTGTTGCAATTTTAAATCATGCGGGGTTTCCAAGATCAGATTAATTTTTCTTTTTTTCGCTATGGCGACGATTGCCTTGAAACCGTCGAGCCCGATGTTGCCTTCGCCGATATGCGCGTGCCGATCCTTGTGCGATCCGAAATCCGATTCGCAGTCGTTGGTATGGATCAATTTCAATCTTTTGACGCCCAGTATTTTGTCGAATTTTTTGAATGTCGCGGCAACGGCTTTGGCGGTGCGCAAATCGTAGCCGGAAGCGAAACCATGGCAGGTATCGAAGCAGATGCCGATGTTGTATTTTTTCAATTTTGGCGCCAGGACGATCTTGGCGATTTCCTCAAAGCTGTCGCCGATAATCGCTCCTGCTCCGGCCGACATTTCAATCAAAAATTCCGTTTGGCCTTTGTAGTCTTTTAAAATTTGCACTATACCGTCGATGACCTTCTTTACACCCTCCTTCTCTCCCAGTTCCTTGGCGCTCCCCAGGTGTGCCATGATGTATTTGACTCCTAACATTGATCCGCGCTCTAGTTCTTCCCGAATCACCTTGATCGAGCCGAAATAGATATTATTTTTCGCCGAAGCCAGATTGATGTAATATGGCGTATGGATATAGCTTTCCAAATCGTATTTATCGGAGTTCGCCCGGAATTCCTTGATCAGCTTGCTTGTAATGGGTTTGGCCGGACCGCCTTGGGGCGGACGGGAAAAGAATTGAAAACACTCCAAGCCGGCTTCATGGGCTCGAACAGGCGCCAAGGCGATATCGCCGGCAGCCGAGATGTGGGCGCCGATTTTGGGGTAAGTATCCATGTCTTAATGATACTAAAATTAGACTTTTCAATCAATAAATTAAAACTCCGTCCCGAATCAGTCGGGACGGAGGTGGAAAATGTGCTAGCATAAATAATCAGGTAAGCCGTATTTGGTGAAGAAGCTCCTGAAGACTTCTCTGATCTGATAGATGTCTTCCGTCGAACAGCCTTCTTCTCGGGCCATGTCGAATATTTTCGCCAGTGCCCGGCTTTTGCCGCCTTCAGTCTCTTCCTGCCACTTGCGATATTGTTCTCGAGTCTCGCCGTAGAACCAGTCAGAAGGCTGGATCGAAAAGAACAGCAGGAAATGATTCAAGAAATCCCAACCGGAATAATCGTTAGAAAAATTTAACCTTGCTTCCATGGTCAATTCGGGATCGAAGAATTTCCTGTCATTCAGCCGTTTGCCGGTTGCGTAATATCTGGATATTTCATCGACCGGAGAGAGAGACGTCTTGTCGGCCAGACGGAATATTTCCGCCAGCGGATTCCTGAGAAATTCATGAGGAAGTCTTTCCTTATTGACTATTTCGCAGATGTAATCGTGGCGCGCAAGCATGTCATACAGGATTTCCTGGCATTCATGCGGGCCGTCTTCTTTAAAGCAGAAGCCGGCTAAATGGGCTCCTTTTACTTGATGTTCTTTGAACGAATCGTGCGGCGGCAAGAATCTGTAAAAATCATGCAGTAGCGCTGACCAGACGAAAAAACCATTGAGGTCTTCGGCAGAATAATGCATACGGATGCTCATGTGGGCATTTTGATCGTTGTCTAGATTATAGCGGCCATGGAATCCTCGGAATATATTCAGGCACGCACTAGAAATTTCTAGACAGCGCTCATAAACCTTTATGCTGTGCGCCAAGCCATGGTCATCGTTGCGCCAGAATTCCCAGACTGTTTGAGGCAGCCGTTGAATTTCCCGCTCCTTCTCCTCATCGGGCAAATCTGAATTCTCGATGCCGATAAGCAGACGGTGCATGAATGATCGCTCGGTGATGTCATAAATCGAATCATGGAAGCCCGCTGGTTCGTAGACGATTGCAGCCATTGCTATTTGCCTCCACGAGGTTTTTTTCCGATTTTGGGCGTGATGATTTCATCTGCCAAACCTGCAGCTATGGCTTCTTGAGCGGATAGTTCTTTCTCATCTTCGAGATACTTATTAATTGCTCGACGCGTTTTAATGGCTCTCGTCATATACGCATCAAGGAATTGGCCGTCAACCTTATCAGAATTTTTCCTAACCTTATTTCTTTCAGACGGAACCTTTCTTTGCTTTCTTGTCAGCCGCGGCTGAATCGAATAATGCAGGCAAATTCTGGAATGTACGGAAACGCGGCGGACATCGCAGGCTTGTAATATGATTGAAGCCATGGAATTGGCAAATCCCGTTACCGTTCCGGTGATGTGTCCGGGATAATTTCCCAAAAGGTCAAAAATGGCGAATCCCGCATCGCAATTGCCGCCGGAAGAAGTGAAAGTAACATTGATAGGGGGATTGTTCATCGTATTTAATCGTAGTAGCGCCTCGCGGACATATAGAATCGTATCTTCGTTAATTTCCCCGGCAATGTCGATGACGCCATTGTCTAACAGTGCTTTCTGCAAATCCAGCATGTTGTTGTACTTATCCATGACGAGCCTCCTTTTTTGTTAAAACGCCTAAGGTTCACAGTAGAAATTCAATTGTCAAAGACCCTGTTCTTAATCGTTGACGTTATCGGATTTAAGGTTAAAAGTCAAGGCCAGCCAAAAGATCACAATGCCGGCATAAGTCGTCCAAAGATAATGGTCGAATAGGGAGATGATAAGAAATAGAGGAAATATAGAAATTAAGAGAAGAGATTTTGAATTCTTATGAATCAGCAGTATCGCGATCAAAATAAAAAATATGAATAAGATAAGCCCGATTATCCCAAGTTCAGAAACAATCAGCAGATAAATATTATGGACTGGCTGCAAGTCATAAGCCGGTTGATTCGGAGCGATTTTGTTAAGAGCTAAAGTGTAATTATTTATTCCTATTCCCGTCAATGGAGATTTTTTTATAATCCGCCAAGACTCGCCGATTTGATCAATTCGTTCATTTTTCGATATGGCTTCCAGTCGATTGTTTGTATCGGCTCGAATCAGCACTAGGGAATTAAAAATAAAAAATTGCGAGGCAAAAATTATGATGATGCCGATCGGCAGCAATAAGAATTGGAAAATTTCTTTAGGTGATGGCAATGCGAGCATCAAGCGGATAGAAGAAAAAATAAACGCGAGGAAAATTAAGACTAAGGCCAGCCAGGCAGAACGGGAAAAAGAAAAGAATAATCCGGCAGAAGCGACAAGAGATAAAATTAGGACAAGCAGAATTTTAAGCCAGCGCTTTAAAAAAATCTTAGCTTGAGGATCATTTAGTTTAAGATTTTTTGGTAAAAGTTTTCCGGATGATTTGAAATATTCCAACCAGAGCAAGAAACCGCAGGCGATTCCCAATATCAGCCAGCCTCCCAGGATATTAGGATGGCCGAATGAGCCATAAGCTCGTAGCCAGCGTCCGGAAGATGTCTCAACGACGATATCGCCCAGGATGCCGGCTGAGTGATGCGCAATGCCCAGCCACTTATTAGCGCTGATTGATTGCGACAAAAATTGCTGTATTGCCAGAAGACCTTGCAAGCCGGCGGAAAAAAGCACCGCCCAGAGCAGTTTTGTTTTCGAGATATTAAATGTCAGAATTATCAACAGCAATCCCGCGCCTTCTAAAAGATGAAGCCAAAGATAATATGCGGATGTGAAATCTGCCGACCATAAAATCGATAAGCCAGAGTAGGCGATAAAGAGCCAAATTGACAAGATAAAAAGATTTTTTTTGTTATGTGTGTCAAACAAATCCAGCTTTTCTTTCAGCTTCGATAAGCGAAAGTTATTAATCAGATATAAGATGACAATAAGCATCAGAATCAATTCAGTCACATATAATTGGCCGGTCAAAAATTGCGATTTGGCGCCATTGATGAATTTCTCATTAAAAATATAAACAATCTGCCAAGGCAGCAGAAAGACGAAGGCGATAACAATCCAATTAATGAATTTTTCAAGGTGGTTCATATAAATTTATACTCATACACTCTCGTCATTCCAGAATTTTGATGTAATCGTCAAAATATCTGGAATCCAGGTTCAATTAAAATTAGGATTAACCTGGATCCCGGAAATTCCAATGATTACATTGTAATTCCGGGATGACGATGTATTTTTGAATATATTTGATGTATTAATTTTTAACTAAAAATTATGTATTTAAAATTCTATTAAAATTCTTTTCAAACAGCTGATTATATTTTCCGCGTTTGTCATTATCGTGGAGCTTGATGTAGCCGGCGCCCAAGGAGACTTTCTTGCCGTCATTGTTATTGTAATATCTCAAAGGCAGGATTTTCATCTGTAGTTTCTTGTATGAGCTTTCAGGAATCAAGCCTAATATTTTTTCAATAAGAGTTTGAAATTTGTAAGTGATGCCGCCAGAGTAATCTTGGTGATTCGTCAAAGCGGGCTGCCATGCGGGCAGAATATTATTGATCCATTTATTCGCTTGCCAGAAGTCATTTTCAACCTTTGCTGAGTCGGACAGGAATAAGAACGAGGCGCTGCCGTAAGTGTAGAAATAATCAGCATCTAGATTAGCCGTCGATAAATCAAGATTATTTTCATCGATCCAATAGCTGGCGCAAATTTTATCGCGAGAATTGCCGGGCGTCGGCCGCAAGCGGAATAATTTCAAGAATGTGTTGATGAAAAATCTTGCCGACCAGGCGCGATCAGCCGCAGTTATAAAAAATAAATCAATGTCGCTGTCCGTTTGTGAATTTTTCAGAGATAAAGAGCTGTAAATGGCGACAGCGCGGATCCAAGGAAAATAGGAAAAAAGCCGAGCGAAGAGCCGGGCGCGTTTTAACTTTAATAATGATATGCGATAACGTTCCAGCCTGGATGAAATGATTGATTCCCGTTCTTTTAAAAAATAGAGTCCTCGCTCTTGTACAATCAGCTTATTGAGCGGCTCGCATTTTATGGCCTCGGCAATATTGCTTATCGCTAATCCCAGTTCATTGAATCTGGCAATTTCTAAAAGTGTCAGAGGATAATCCAAAATATCGAAATGAGCCAGGGTCTTGATAATCGATTTTTCTTGCTCTGTCAGATTCATATGCCTTAAATTTAGCATATCCGCGGGCAAATGAAAAACCGTCCCGAACGGATCGGGGCGGATAAAAGAGAGAATGTGCAAAATGGAGGTCACGGCGAGAATCGAACTCGCGAATAGCGGTTTTGCAGACCGCCGCCTTACCACTTGGCTACGTGACCATTTATGCTCTTCAATATATCAGATAACGCGGATAATTTCAATATCGGGATAATTATAGACAAAAAACACTCTCCGGATTAAACCGGAGAGTGTTTCTGAGTAGAGTTACTTCAGAGCGATTTTTCTGGCGCAAGACCAGGCCGACCAGTTGCCGTCTGCCAATCTCTTGGCGATGGCCCACTTGGTGGAGGCTTTATAGTCCAGTTTTTCCGCATCAGAGATGTTCTTATGGATCGAATTGATCTGCCACAAGCCCTTGTCATTGGAACCGTTGCTATTCATTTTGTTTATAGCTTTGTAATCCCAACGGCTTTCGCAATTGACTAAGGCCTCCACTTGGCGGACATTCAGGCCGGCGGCTTTGACTTCACCTAAAACGTAGGCTTTGACCTCTTCTATGGTTGGTTCGGAATTGTCAATAACCTTCTCAACCTTAACGGCTCCTTCGATACGTCCAATGACATTACTGATGAATGATTCCGGTTTGGCGGCAATTGCCACCTTAACGGTCGTATTATCTGTGAAATTGTGGTCATTAAACATGATAGGATCGGCCGAAGTGGCCGCATGCCAGTAAATCGGCTGGGTGCTGGCTAAAATGGTGGCGGCCGAAGCCACAGGCACCATCGTTGATTGGGCTAAAAAGAACAATCCTCCTATTAACGATAAGTTTTTTTGGACTGTTTTAAACATAGTTTGGGTTATTGATAATTCCAGTGTGAATGGGAGTCTTCCTTAACTAAAAAATCATCCAATATAACATTGGACGACTTCACAACTGAATAGATCAGTCTATCACATCAAGATAATTTTGTCAATAGCTGGAGTGTTGATTAATACTGTTTTTTGTGTAATTTTAGGCATAATTTGAAGGGGAAAACTTTTTAATTTTGCATTGAATTTTGAAGTTGCGACCATTGAGAAATATTGTGCCAATTTTTTATGAGAACGAATGGCCGAAGGCAAACCATCAACCGAGTCAGCCTAATGGCTGGCGAGCTGATGGTTTAATGAGTGAAGTAAAAAATTTGGCCATGATTTCGACCGGTCGCGATTCTTGCTCCACTTCTTCTAAAGAAGTGGAAGAAAAATGTCTAAATTAAGATGAATTAATAAGTTTAATATTATATTATTTATCTAAAATAGGCCAAATATTAAATATAAAGTGGATAAGTGATTGACAAATTATCTTAGACGTGCTATGATGATATATTCTGAATTTGGAGAATTTTGGCGAAAAAACCACAGGAGAACTTTGACAATGAAACGTTTTTTACAGTTTTTGCTGTATGCCTTCGTTATTTTGACGATAGTCTTTTTGTATATCAGTTTGTCGTAATCTTCAACTGGCAGCCTACGGGCAAGCCAAAATGAAAGGATTATCATGAAAAAGAGAAAGCAGTTGAATCGCTCGCAACGTCGAATTCGCGCCAAGAGTCGCTGTCGGCGTCGCCGGTTGGCATACATGGAGTTACAACGCCAAGAGGCGCTTCGTACCCAACGGGAATTGTTGGATTATACGAACCGGTTGCATACCGGGTTGCCATTGGCCGATACTGCTCACGACGAGCAACATCGTGATTCTTTGTCGGAACACGTTTTTGGCAAGCCGCAATCTTATGATATGTTGTTAAACGCAACATTGATGCGGATGGTAGATCATGATCTGATGCAGCGGGTTGAACAAGACCAGCCTTTGGTTGATCCGCAGCTTGGCACGACGCCGCCGGAGCAGCTCGGAATCGGTTTGAAGCCGACACCGGAACAGTTCATCGCCTTCGGTTCGGACGGGAAGCACGTACCGGCTCACAAGAGCCTCGAAGAGTTGTCGGTGGAAGTCCAAGCGGAACAACGTCGTCGTGTTCAGGCGTCGTTTTACGCGGTAACAAATTCGATGCTCAAGCAATTGGCCGAAGCCGAAAAGCAGACGGGGCCATCGATTTCCCTTTGCAGCATTGAAGGTCCGCGCGGAACGGATGCGTCGAAAAAAATTAAGTTGAACGACGAGACAACCCTTGAGGATGTTATGTGTGGTTGCCTCGAGCAATTTTTGGATGATTCGTTTGCTGCTAAAAAACGGCAGCGGCCGCGTTGCGATGAGAGTGATCTTGAGCAGCCTCTCGTCATGCCTTTCCGAAAGTTCATTGAAGCCGGCGGTATGATGTTCGAGGTTGAGCCGGATTTCGTGCCGCCTCGGACGTTTGTTCCAGGCGCGATGGATCCGCACGAATATCGCCGCCGCAAGAGCTTGGCTCGCCGTGCGATCGATGCGGTCAAACGATACTTTGGAGCTCTGATTTTCGATTAGTACATCAACCGCCCCTCCCAGTTTTCAAAAAAAACTGGGAGGGGCGCATTTTTTTTTAAAATTTTACGATTACTAATTATTGATGTATCATATAGTTATGGAAATTCAATCACAAAAATTCGATATCAATAAGACGGCTGACGGCTTCATACGCTGGATCGGCTCTTTTTCTTCGCTGATCGTGCATTCGATTTTGTTTTTGGGTTGTTTTGTAATCGGATTGATTTGGGACCATTGGGATACTGTGCTGTTAGCTTTAACGACAATCGTTTCTTTGGAGGCGATTTACTTGGCCATCTTCATCCAAATGTCGATCAATAAAAACACCGCCAGTTTGCAGGCGGTGGAAGCGGACATCGATGAGATCCAGGAAGACGTCGAGGATATCGCGGAAGATGTCGATGAAATTGCTGAAGACGTGGAAGAATTGAACGAGGAAGATGCTGAAGAAGAGACTCAAGAAGATCTAGATCGGCGCTTGCTCAAGGAAATCCAAGAGAATATGGCCAGGATCGCAGTTGATCTTGATCAGCTCAAAAAAATCCGCGGCTAGCGGTTTTTTTGTGCCAGCTCGAAAACGTTCTGCATGAGTAGGGCGACAGTCAGGGGGCCGACGCCGCCGGGAACGGGCGATATGAATCCGGCGATTTCCTCGCATTCCGGATCGACATCGCCGACAGTTACACCGTCAAGCTTGTTTATCCCGACATCGATAATAATCGCACCCGGCTTTACCGCCGGTTTTTTTAATGCCTGAGCTTGGCCGACAGCGATAATAATTATGTCGTATGTATTGCAGTCATCGGGTATGGAATTTTTTATTTCAAATTGCTCAATATTTAATATCTTTTTTAAATATTTCTCAATCTCTTGCGTAAAAATATCGCTCTTGCCGATTATCAAGGTTTTTTTACCTTCTAGTTTTTCATTCGTCGCTTTAAGCAGTTCGATAATTGCAGCCACGGTCGGCGGAATGACATCTCCGCCATTGAAACCGTCAGCGTCTTTTTTCGAATCAATTAGTTTCACCATCTTGTCTTGATCGAAACCTTCCGGCAGAGGCAATTGCAAAAGTATGCCGTCAATCTGCGGATCTTTGTTCAAGAATTTTATCAGCTCCCTTAATTCGAATTCATCGATATCGGCATAGATCTCGTTGTCGGCCAGATATTTGCTGAAGACAATGCCAATTTTCTCCGCCGCTTTTTCTTTTAAGCGGACATAGATTTCCGAGGCTGGATCTCTGCCGATTAAAATAGCTGCCAGTCCGGGCGTGATGCCGGTTTTCAGGATTTTGTTTTTTACATCCAGTAGGATGTTGTCGGCCAGCGCTTTGCCGTCTAATATTGTTGTTCTTGACATATTGGATTATTTGTGATAGTATATTTATTGAGTATATTCGCTCTTTACTTTAGTGTAGTTAACAGAAAAAAAGAAGGAGAAAGACGATGCACGTTGAATATGATGCGGATGAGAAACAACTCAAGATCATCCCCGCAAATCAGGAAGAACACAATGAATTGACTGGTTTGGCGAAAATTATGCGGCATGGCGATATCTGCAGTATCGGATTAGCCGATGCCGGGCTGGAAATCCTCAGGTATTTTATAAATGGAGCAGTCATTGTTCGCACAGGACATGCCCTTACTTTTAATCTTAGGCCGTTCGATTCGCCGCAAGATAGTGATAGTGAGCGCGCCATCGATAACTTCCTTGATGGAAAAACCAGTGTGGACTGTTTGGTTTATCTTTGGTGCGATGAAGGAGAAGGCGGAGCAACAGTTTTGGTTTTCCAACATTCATAACAAATATGCATTTCCCGCCTGCCGGCTTTGTCGGCGGGCGTTTTTCATATTCTAATACATTTCGGCTCATTTGTCACTCCCGCTGTCATCTCGACCGAAGCTATGTAATCATAGCGGAGTGGAGAGATCTACAAAGATTCTAATTTCACTGTTAATATTTAACATACTTATTGTTTTAGACCTAGTAGTACCTGGTTTTCTTTGTAGATTCCTCCACTACGTCCGGATTACCGGACTGCGGTCGGAATGACACCGCTGCTTGATTTTTTTGGCTGTTTCTGGTATTCTAATATCAATTCAATTTGATATTTTGTAATTTAATTGACTTTTGACTTTATAAACTTTATAAACTTTTAACTATCCGCGCCATGAATGTCTCCGAACTCTCCAGAAGAATGAAGATAACCACTCAAGACTTGCTCGAAAAACTGCCGAGCATGGGTTTTGATATCGGCAAAAGGGCGATCAAGGTGGATGACCGCATGGCTTACAAGATCATGGAAGCCTGGAGGATGCAGGAAAAGAAGGAACGTGAACAGCAGAGGCTGGCGGAAATCCGCGAAGGCGCGGCTCAAGCGGAGATTATTCGAGCTTCCGGCGGAGAGGTCAGGATTCCTCAGATTGTGACGGTGCGCGAATTTGCCGCGGCCATTAATCAGCCGATCACGAAAATCTTGACGACATTAATGAAAAACGGCGTGCTCGCATCAATGAACGAACGTATCGATTTCGATACTGCTTCGATTATCGGCGAGGAGATGGGCTATAACGTCGTCCTGGCCGAAGGTGATGATGCCGCCAATGAACAGGCAACTGGCTCTGAAGAAAGATTGAAGGGCATCTTGGCCGAAGAATCCATCCAGAAAGCCACTCGTCCGCCGGTCATCGTCGTCATGGGTCATGTTGATCATGGCAAGACGAAAATTCTTGATGCCATCCGTAAAACTGACGTGGTCGCCACCGAAAGTGGCGGCATTACCCAGCACATCGGCGCTTACCAGATCCATAAGAATGGCCGAGCGATTACCTTTATAGATACTCCAGGTCATGAGGCCTTTACCGCCATGCGTTCGCGCGGCGCCCGCGTTGCCGATATCGCCATTCTTGTCGTGGCCGCCGATGACGGTGTTCAGCCGCAGACCAAAGAGGCGATCAAAATTATTCAAGATGCCAAACTGCCATTCGTCGTGGCGATAAACAAGATCGATAAGCCGGAAGCGGACATCGAAAAGGCGAAAAAAGATCTGTCCACGCTCGGCTTGCTGCCGGAAGATTGGGGTGGCGACGTTATTTGTGTTCCTGTTTCCGCCAAGGATGGCACAGGAATCGATGACTTGCTGGAAACAGTGCTTCTGGTCGCCGATATGAACAAAGACAGCATCATGGCTGATCCGGATCGTCCGGCGATCGGCACGATTATTGAATCTCATATTTCCAAAGGCGAAGGCCGCGTGGCGACTATATTGATTCAAGCAGGCACGCTTCGAGTCGGCGACAATTTATGCGTTGGTGAGTATTTCTGCGGCAAGGTCCGCGCGCTCAAGGATTATATCAATACTGATATCGGCGTTGCCGGTCCCGGCACTCCTGCCAAGATCATCGGCTTGAAAGTCGCTCCGGAAGTCGGCAGTATTTTGGAATCCTGCAAGGATATTAGCAATATGAATCGCGACGTCAAATCGCGCCGCATCAGCCAACAGCAGGATTTATCTGTTTCTTCGTCGACTCAGAGCGATGCGGATGATAAGGCTAAATCGATCAACTTAATTATCAAGGCTGATGTCTTGGGCTCGCTCGAGGCGATTATTGAAAGCTTGGCCAAAAAGGAAACACCACTGGTTAAAATCAAGATTGTCGGCAAGGGTTTGGGCATTATTACGGAAGCAGATGTCTCTAAAGCGGAAGCGACCGGAGCGGAAATCATCGGTTTCAAAGTCAAGCCACAGATCACTGTGCAGAACTTGGCGCGCGATAAAAAAGTTAATATCAAATTATACGATGTCATTTATCATCTGATCGAATATGTCGAGGAACGGTTGAAATTGGTACAGACGCAGGAAGTCAAACAGAAATTATTGGGCAAGCTCGAAGTCATCAGGATTTTCCGCAAGGAGACCGGCAATATGATCATCGGCGGAAAAGTTATTGAGGGTGAGATCAAGATTACCGATACCGCCATTGTCGTAAGAGGCGGAGAAGCCATCGGCGTGGGTAAGATTCCGCGCATGGAGTGCTTCCGCAAAGCGGTGGAACATGTGGCTGAAGGCCAGGAGTGCGGCCTGACGTTCGAAGGCAAGCCGGTCATCGAAGAGCATGATGTGATTGAGTTTTATGATTAAATGATACGAATATACTAATTTACTAATGATACGAATGGGTACGAATAATTTCAATAAAAATTCGTATTCATTAGTATCATTCGTACTATTCGTATATTAGTATCTATAACTATATGTCTGACAGAATACTGAAAATAAATGAATTGATCCTGCAGCAGCTCGGCGAGATAATGAATCGCGAAGTTGAGATGCCCGGAGTCTTTATCACCATCACCCGAGTTACAACCTCGGCTGATTTACATTACTCGACCGTCTACGTCAGCGTTATGCCGGATGATAAATTAGAATATGCCGTCAATAAATTGAATTTGCTGTCTAAACGTTTGCGCGGCGAATTGGCAGATAAGATTGTTTTGCGATCTGTACCGCGATTGGAATTCCGATCTGATGTTAGCGGCAAGGAAGCCAGCGATATCGATGCTCTTTTGGATAGGATCAAGGACGAGGTTTAATTTAAGGCACCTTACAACCGAAGAAGGAGGAGGAGAAATGAAACTATTAATCGCACTTTTTGCATTTATGGGAATCGGCTTTGGATTTTTTTTGCCGTTCTGGCTGCAGATAGCGATTATTGCTTTCAGTATTTATTGTTTAGTAAGATTTATGATGAATCCTGATGGACCCGAAGGTGAGAGTCAGAATTGGTTCATGCATTATTACGGTACTATTTGGGGCATACCGTTCAGTATCGGACTTATTGCCGCGGATTTGATCCAGTTACTGTCTATTGTTAAGATTTCAGTCAGTTAAATGGCACAACAAGGGAGAACAGACATGAAGAAAACAAATGAGACGTATGAGATTGAAGTATCTTCCCCATTATTGCGACCGGGTCTTAAGGTTACGACCAGAGTCAGTAAGAAATACTTTGTACCTGCAATGACTGATTTGATGGAATTGATCCGTGAATTCAATGAAGTGCAAAATCAAGTGCCACCTGCAAAGTAATATCCGTTCATTCCAGCGCCTCAATACGGGGCGCTTTTATATTTGAAATGAAAAGAAATAAATGCTAAGATGGCTTTATGAATAAAGAAAAAAAACAAATCGCGCTGATAGTTTTGGATGGCTGGGGCATGCGGGAAGAGAAAGAATATAATGCGATCGTCGAGGCTCAGACGCCGTTTTTCGATCTGCTTTGGTCGACTAAGCCTCATACCCTTTTAGATGCTGCTGGCTTGGCTGTCGGTTTGCCTGAGGGAGTTATTGGTAATTCGGAAATCGGCCACGGCACGATCGGCATCGGGCGGACGATCGATACCGATGTGGTGAAAATCAATAAGGCGATAGAAAATAATGAACTGGGTCGGATTGAAGAGATAAAAAATCTGTTCGATCATGTCAAAAAATACGATTCAGTCTGCCACGTATTCGGTATGGTAAGTCCGGCCTCGGTCCATAGCCACAGCGATCACTTATATGGATTTTTGCGCGCCGCCAAGGAAGCGGGCATAGAGAAAGTCGCTATTCATGCTTTTACCGACGGTCGCGATACGCCGCCTCAATCGGCCGCCGGATATTTGGAAGAATTGGAAGAGGTGATGGACGACTTGCAGATCGGCTTCATCGCTACGGCAGCGGGGCGTTTCTATGGTATGGATCGGGACAATAATTGGGACAGGATAGAAAAAGCGGAAGAGGCGATTTTCGGCGGCAAGGCCGGCAATGTCATACAAGGCAAGAAGCCGTCAGAAGTCTTGAAGGAATTATATATAAATGGCGTGATTGATGAGCATCTGGAGCCGGTGGTGTTTTTGGATGAAAACGGGAAGAGCATAAAAGTGGAAAAGAATGACGGCGCCTTCTTCTTCAATTATCGCTATGATCGCGCCCGCCAGATGGCGCAGAAATTCATATCCAAACAGGAGGAATTGAATTTGTATTTTGTCGCCATGACTGATTATGACAGCAAGATGAATCTTAAAGCCGCTTTTAAGCCGGACACGATCGAGACGACATTGTCTGAGCAGATTTTTTTGGCAGGCTTGAGACAGGCCCATATCGCCGAGACGGAAAAATTCGCGCATGTCACGTTTTATTTTAATAGCGGAAGGGAAAAGCCGTATGAAAATGAAGAGGATATTATAATTCCTTCGCGGCGGGATGTTAAGACTCATGACGAGGCGCCGAGGATGATGGCGAAGGAGATTGCCGATAAGGCTATCGAGCAGATTCAGAAAGGGACTGATTTTATTTTGGTCAATCTCGCCAATGCCGATATGATCGGTCACACGGCCAATCGCGAAGCATTGATCGAGGCGGTCGAAGCGGTAGATTTCGAATGTGATCGGATCGTTGATGCTATTGCCAAGGCCGGTGGAGTCGCTTTAGTCACGGCTGATCATGGCAATGCGGAAATTTATTATGATCCAGTCAATGACAGCAAGCATACCGCTCATACTATCAATCAAGTGCCGTTCATTATTGCCGGTTTAGAATGCAGTTTGAAGGATAAGGGTACATTGGCCGATATTGCTCCGACAGTTTTAGAAATATTCGGCTTAGAAAAGCCGCAATTCATGACGGGTCATAGCTTAATTATTAAATAAGGTAACTATGAATATTAAGAATATAAGAATCGGCGAGTCTGCGCCGGAAGAAATCAATGTTATCATCGAAATCCCGCAAGGCTCGGCGGTAAAATATGAGATTGATGCTGAAACGGGAGCCCTGGAAGTCGATCGTTTCATCGGTTCGGCCTCGGTTTATCCATTCGACTATGGTTTCATTCCGGAAACTTTGGCGGCCGACGGCGATGCGCTCGATGCCATGGTGATTTCTTCATTGCCGGTCCAGCCGGAAGCGGTAATAGTCTGTCGGCCGATCGGCTTATTGGAAATGGAGGACGAGCATGGCGGCGACACGAAAATATTATGCGTGCCGATAAATGAGGTTGATCCTTTTTTTGTCCATATCAAAGATTTGAAAGATGTAGATTTATCGACATTGGAGAGAATCAAATTATTTTTTAAGCAGTATAAGGAAATGGAAAAGGGCAAATGGTCCAAAGTGGAAAATTTTGGCGATAGGCAGGCTGCTCTATCAGCGATAAAAAAAGCTATCGCGGCAGTAAAGAAATGATCTGGAGTTGACTTTTATCGTTTTTTCTGCTATTATTCTGTGAGGTCGCCTCGCTCAGCAGGCTTCAGCTAAGCTCCTGTAGTTCAGTGGATAGAACACTAGCCTTCTAAGCTAGTTACACAGGTTCGATTCCTGTCGGGAGCATTGATCCTGTCTCCGTAGTTCAACGGATAGAATATGAGCTTCCGAAGCTCCAGATGCAGGTTCGATTCCTGCCGGAGGCACTAAAATACAATATGGTGGAGTAACTAGTTATTGCCATTGATATTTTTGTACACAATGCTATAATTAATTCATATGATTAATTGGCATTACATAGCGGGATTTTTTGATGGAGAAGGATCAATAACCTATAATGGCAAGGGTTATCGAGTTACTATTTCCCAAACTAATAAAGAAGTTCTAGATCAAATAAGGGATTTTTCCGGAATTGGCGGCGTTATAGCTGTAACCAAAAGAAAAAAACATTGGAAGCAAAGCTGGGTATATTATGTAGCGAAACAGAAAGATGTAGATATTTTTCTTAAAAAGATTAGGAATAAAGTTTTGGTAAAAAGATCGCTCACAATAATCACGTTAAATAAACTCAAGAAATATTTAGCTGATAAAGATATAATGGAAAAAAAGAGGTCTAATATTAGGAATACTGCTAAGAAACTTAGGAATCAGGGTTATACTTATAGGGGAATCGGCAGGAAATTGAATATAGATTTTGGTTATGCAAGAAGGATAATATTAAAATAATATTTGGTGAGTGTAGCTCAATTGGTCAGAGCACTCGGTTGTGGTCCGAGCGGCTGCCGGTTCAAGTCCGGTCACTCACCCCAGACAGTATCTAATATAACCGAGTTTGGTTGATTGGATATCACCTCAAAAGTCTCGGCATTTTGTCGAGATTTTTGATTTTTAGGGATTATCAGTGGTTTATTCTTTCCGGCTACTACCGGCGTAAATTCTACCGTCATGTCGGTTATTATCTTTGGTCCGGTGATTTTCTTGTATTTATCGGTAAAAACCAGATTTTCGGCATACAGCAGGCTTCTGATGATCGGCGTTGGTAAAACAGTTTGGATTTTCTTATCTCCCACTTCAAATCTGTCCCAGTAAATTCCTAAGAATAATCTTTTTAATTCGTCCGGGGCTTTGGTATAGGCTTCATAAGCATTACGGACAAATAAGAGCATATCCTGCAATTCATCTATTCTCATATTTAATTTCTTGTCTTGCTGATATAGCTCGTCTTTCAAAGCCTCGAGCTGTTCTTTGATTTTAACTTTTATTCTGGTGAAGTCGTCATCAGTGATTAGCCCTGCAAATAGTTTTTCCTCGGCCGTGTCTCGTTTCTTTTCCAGCATCATCTTTTGGGTGTTTAATGCTCTCTTGTCTTTATTGATCACTTCCTTACGCTCGCCGTATATTTTTTCTATTCTGCTCACCAGCTTATCGGTAAATCGCGGAGTAAATTCTATAAATTTAAACAGATCGGCGACTTGCTGTTCAATGTCCCAGACTTCCACATATTTGTCTCGGCATTTAATCTGATCGCCGGACCGGTTGCAGTGATAATAAGATTTATTTTTCTTAGGATGATGTTCGGCGGTGTATCTCTGTCCGCAATTGGCACAATAAGTCAGGCCTCGCAAAATGAAATTAAACTTTTGCCGTCGGCAGGCATAGCGATTATGTTCAGCCATAACGAGCTGAGTCCTCTCCCAAGTTTCTTTGTTGATCAGTGGTTTGTGCCGGCCTTTATTTATCAGTCCTCGCCAATGCATCTCGCCGTAGTAAAAAGGATTTTTCAAAATATCAATCATCTTGCTATGAGCGATTCTAATTCCGGATTTGGAAGTTAATCCTTTTTGATATAAAGCATCGCGGACTTCATAAACAGAGTAATCGCCGGTCACATACATATTGAAAGCTTCTTGAACGAGCGGTGCTCGTTGTTCGTCTATGATGACGATTCTCTTTTTCTCATCATCCGGATCGCCGGCATTCAGATACCCGACCGGTGTTCCGGTTGGCCACCAGCCATCCCAGAATTTCTGTTCCAAACTTTTCAAAGTTTTTCGAGAAGTGATTTGCGACTGTAATTGATTAACTCCGGCAATCACTAAGTCCATAAAGTTTCCCTCGGGGCTGTCAGTAATACCCGGCTGGGAGACAGAAAATAATTCGACATTATGCTTTTTCAAAATCGCCTTGATCTGCATATGGTCAAGTGCGTTTCTGGCTAGTCGGTCAGTGTCTTGAATAAAGACAGCTCTGATTGCTTTGTCGTCTTGGATTCGCAGAAGCATATCTTGGAGTCCCGGCCGATTCATATTGGTGGCTGATCGTCCCGGGTCTTCAAAGACGCCGTCGCTCGCCAGTTTGTATTTATTACTTTCCTCGATTGCTCTTTTGCAGAGCTTAAGCTGTGTCGCCAAGGAATGGTGGCCGTCCTCGGCCTGTTCCTCGGTGGAGACACGGCAGTAAATTAAGGCATGTTCCATATTATTTTCATTTTAATTTTGGTTGATAATTTTAGATACAGCTTCAAACACAACATACGCTATTTTTGGCAACAAGCTAAGCGTTAGTTGCCCACAGTCTTTTTATCTCTGTATTTTTCTAATATCTCGCTGATTTGTCGGCCACTTTGTCTATATTCCTCATCATTATAATTATCTTTCTTACTTCCGGCCGGACCGTAAATAAAATCTAAAATAGTTTTGGCCGCTCTAAATTTCATAGCATCGCTTTTAGCACCCATAAGACTAATCAGCATTTTAGATGCAGTTTCGGCGTGTCTTTTGAAAGCATCATCGATCTCGTTATCACGGATTTTGTTTCTTTCTTTTTCGTAACGATCATATTCATCTTTAAGTAATCCGTCTGCTCTAAACCATCGCTTAACACTGACATGCGATACATTAAGCATCCGAGCAATTTCTGAATAAGTAAAATCGCTATATTTTAAACGGATAGCGTTTTGATATTTTTCGTTTTTGATATCTACATTTTTGGCCATTTGGGTATCATTTAGTATCTTTTAAAGACTTAATAATTTATTAAAATATGCACCTTTACTCCTCACTTTTTCACTCGGCTGATCCATTACAGACCGAAAAACTTCCTCAATTCTTACCAGCCCGTATTTTTTTAAAGCTGACAAAATAAAAGTCATATCTTTTTCTCCAAGCTCTTGGGCAATCTCCCAGCATTTCTGTTCCTCGTAAGACTTGGGAGAAAATCCTCTTACCGGCCGTCGACCACGACCATTCGATCGGTTGTTTTTATTTTCTTTTTTGGTGTCGTTCTTAGAACTTCTGTCAGACGAGCTGTCGGAATTAAAAGAAAACCGCTTTGCCAATAGGTTTTTACCGTCATTTAACTTCTGTTGAACATCAGCAACTTCTGTTGGCACTTCTGTCAGAGATGGGCTTTCATTTACATTCTCACTTCTGTCAGACTTCTCTAAAAACCGAAAGCCAATATCCTTAAAAGTGCCGTCAGATAGGGGGTAACTGGCAATATCCACATTGAACGAACTTCTGTGGCCTTGCTGTTTCGGATACCATATCCACTTCTGTCGCTTAAGCCTCAACATAATCTGATTGATGAAGTTTTTGGAGTATTTGCTTTTGAAGTCTTTGGATAGTCCGGCATAGCTGGCATGAGTTTTGCCGTTTCTTGGGTTGGCCGTGATCCATAACCAGACGAGAACCGTGTAATCCTCAAACCGCAACAAACCGTCCAAGTAGGCGGTTTTTAAACTGCGTGGCAGTTTTACATAATCGTTATTGTCTATTTTGAATGGCAAATTTTCCATATTTCATATTTGTTTATTTTCAACTGATTGCGTCGTTATACATGAGCGACTTCAGCTCTTTGATCGCATTTACAAACTTGCGAGTGTTAATGTCTATTAGACCGTCAAAGTATCCGCCAACGAGTTGAGCCCGTCCCAGCTGATCAATAAAGATAAAACGATAGCGTTTACTGTCGGCTTTGTTTATGCCGACAAGATGATAGTCGCTGGCCAAGAGCAGGCAGGCGGTGTAAAAGTCACTGGTTATAAAATTATTGTCCGGTTTTTGGTTTTTCATATTCATTTTGATTATTAATTTTCTCTTTTTGCTTTTGCTCGTAGCGATAATCTAAAAGGCGGACAATTAGGTGAGCTAATCTGTCCAAGAATATTTCCTCCATTTGTTCAATGGTGAGGGGCGGTATTTTCTTTGTTGGTATTTGTTTCGGCATATTGTTTGCCGGCCCGCAAAATAAAAAGCAGACCGTTTTCTTTCAGTCTGCTCTTTGTCGTCCGATTCGGGACGGACTCCACCTTATTCGGTTTTGTAATCAATAAATATGCGTCTAACTTTCCATTTTAATAATTTGTCTATGTCCAGTTTCTGTTTAACTTTCCTATTTATTGCTCGCATAGCATCATAGACGCTATCTTTATTGTCTTTTGCCCAATCCATCAAATCCAAAAAGTCTATTTCTTTAACCATTGAGCCGAACGGGACTGCAAAAATAGTTTTGCACAGAAAATATTGGTTAGTATTGATTGGAATTTCGCAGAGTTTTCCGCCCATGCTTATTATTCCAGTCTCAACATTAAATCTTAGCTTGTTATTAGTCGGCAAAACTTCTTTTTGTTGTATGCCGGCTTTTTCGGTCTTGTACAAAAATTCAAGTATTCCGGATCGGCTCGGTTTGGCGATCACGAAATCGCCATCCTCCCAGCTAAAACTTTTTATCAGCTTATTTTTCTTTAACTCTCCGAGCAAGACTTTTTGTCGGTCTATCTCAAACCCGGGGAAGTAGGATGACAAAAATACTTTTTTCGGGATTTTAGTCTCATTATCTAAAAGAACTATCAAGGCTTTAAGAAAAGCCAATTTTGCATATTCATTTTCCATATTTTTATATTGCCGCCTCAAACAAAAAGGCTCGCGACCGGCTACCACAAAAAGTGATAACGAATCGCGAGCCCTTGAACTCGGAATACCATTCAGGTATGCCCCGTGAGGCAAATTTATTAACTTGTTGATTTTATTATAGCATCTTTAGGACGAGAGGCCAATTTTTTAATCAAATTTTCTTGCATCTCATACGATTGCATTAACCCTTTTGAGGCTTTGTTTTTCCTGAATTGTGACACTGTTTCTAAAAAATTATCAGCTATTTTGATTTTGGAATTCAAAAAATTACCATAGTAACTCTCAATATTTTTAGGCAAAACATTTTCAAAGAAATTTTTAAATTGATCGCCCTCCCAATACTCATCTTTTATGCCGTGAATATATTCAGCGTTTAATATTTGGAATTGCCCGTTATATTTTATGCCTAATATAAAGTTTTCCTCCGGTTTGTATGAAGCATTTTTTATTAACTCACCAGCCTTTTCCGGCAAACAAGTTTTATATAAATTTAATCCCAGTATTGATATATTTTTGAAAACGGGGAATAAAATGCCGGCTATCTTTTTAGCAATTACTACGGGCATCCGTTTTTGTTCTTGGCATTGTTTCAGAAATGTAAATAGTTCAGTATCTGGAATAATCCAATCTCCATTTTTAACTAAACAAAATACAGGGGTACTATTAAAATTTGCCTCAACAATCAAGGGCTGATTTTTAATAATTTTTATGCCATCCAAATATTTTCCCAGCAGTTCGACAATTAAATCATTTGTTTTGTTAGATATTTTTTCTACGGCTACATAGTCGTCAAGAATTTTCTTGTGATCAGCTAAAGATTTAAATTCGGGGATGTCCGAATATGGGGGACAAGTAAAAATATCATCGTGAATCATTTCTGATATGATTTGTGGATCAATACGCCTATTGCCCGGACCGGTTTCCGAGAGGAGATAATCCAATTCTTTCCTTGTAAGCACCTTTTTGTCTTTGATTAGGTTTTCCAGTCTATAATCAAAATACAGCCTCAATTCCTCAATGGATAGAGATATCAAGGGGTGTTTATTTAGCTTGTTTATTACTAAATTTAGCTGTTTTTTCATACTATTCATTCGGTGTTTATAATATTATAAACACCTTATTAATAACTTAGCATAAAGCTTATTATATTATAAGCTTTGAGTAATATCCTTAATTATCCACTATTTAGCTACTTGCATTTATGTTCATTATAGCATATAATTGAACTGCAAGATACCTTTAAGGTATATAACAGTAAACATATGGATAAAAAGCCATCAAAAGGAGAATATTTAGATATTTTGTTAAGATCCCCTAAAACCATCTTTTCGGTAAAAGATGTTGCTTTATTGTGGGCAGAAGAACGAGAACAAAAAGTATCATCACGATTGAATAAATATGCCAAGGCTGGGAAGTTATTCAGATTACGCCGTGGCTTTTATGCAAAAGATAAAGATTACGATCGTTTTGAATTGGCCACCAGAATTTATACTCCCTCTTATGTTAGTTTCGAAACAGTTTTGACTCGATCAGGTATAAATTTTCAAAAGTATGACAGTATTTTTGTAGCTTCATATATTACCCGGGAAATTGATATAGAAGGGCAAAAAATATCTTTCATCCGTATGAAGGATTATGTTTTAAGTAATATATCCGGCATTGATCATGAAAAAGGTATAGCCGTGGCCACTAAAGAGCGGGCTTTCTTGGATAGGATTTATGTTAGCAAGGATTATCACTTCGACAACTTAAACGCCTTGGATTGGAACAAGGTTTTTGAAGTTTTGCCGATTTACCATAACAAAAAAATGGAAAAAAGAGTTAATGATTATTTTAAATTTTATAAAAGTTCAAATGTATGACCGTTAATTACGCCAAACACAAAAACATATTGTTGCAAATATTAAAGGATGTTTACTCTGACACATCCATTTCTTCTTACTTAGGTTTTAAAGGTGGAACCGCCGCACATCTTTTTTATGGTTTAAATAGAGATTCATTTGATTTAGACTTTGATTTATTAGATGAGAGTAAAGAACAAGAGGTTTTTGAAAAAATTCAAAAGATTGCCGAAAATTATGGCAAGGTTATTGATTCAAAAATCAAAAAATTTAATTTATTGAATGTAATCTCTTATGACACCGTATCGCAAAATATAAAAATTGAGGTTAATAGAAGAAATTTTGGATCAAGATTTGATGTGAAGGTCTTGCTGGGTATTTCCATGTTGGTAATGATCCCAGAAGATATGTTTGCCAATAAGTTAATAGCAATGTTGGAACGAGTAGGTAAAACTAGCCGTGATATTTATGATGTTTGGTTTTTCTTAAAGAACAACTGGCCGATCAACAAAGAAATAGTCGAGATGAGATCGGGGGTTTCTTTTGGGGAAACATTGCAGAAATGTATTGACCAGATGGAAAAAGTCGAGGATCGTAATTTATTAGTCGGTTTAGGTGAAGCATTAACAGAACCGCAAAAGGATTGGGCTCGAGCCAAATTAAAATCAGAAACTATCTTTTTATTAAGAGCTCGAATGGAGAGCGAAAAATAAAAATATGTCTCAGGAAATCGCCAACAAAACCAAAAAGCAAACTTTCATCAAATGCAAAAAATGCGGTGATGAGATTTTTGGTGATACCAAGAAAAAGATGACTTACTGTAAATGCAAGTCTGTTTCCGTTGATGGTTGCGAAGATTATGTCCGGGTAAATGGCGACAAAGAGAATTACGAAATAATTGATAAATAATATATGCCAAAAGAAGCCAAAGCTCGAATCAAAATAAATAATATCCTCCAAGAATCAGGCTGGAGATTTTTTGATGATGAAAAAGGTCACGCCAATATTGTTTTGGAGAATAACGTAAAACTTACTAAAAAAGCCGTGGATGAATTGGGCAACGACTTTGATAAAACCAAGAATGGCTTTATTGATTTTCTTTTGCTCGACGACAAGGGTTTCCCTTACGTAGTCCTTGAAGCCAAGTCTGAAGATAAAGATCCTTTGGATGGCAAAGAACAGGCTCGTCATTATGCTCAATCGCAAAATGTTCGCTTTGTTATTTTGTCTAACGGCAACATGCATTATTTTTGGGATTTGGAACGAGGCAATCCGACAATCATTACTGTTTTCCCGACAGCCGAATCCCTCAAACATTTTGAAGCTTTTAAACCGAACCCGACAAAATTAGTGGAAGAGAAAATATCCGATGATTATATCGCCTTAACGCAGAATCCGGCTTATATGCGAGACCCTCGTTGGAACGACGAGAATCTGAAACCAGAAATGATTAAGGAGTACGATCTTAAATTCCTAAGACCATATCAGCTTAAAGCTATTGAAGCTTTGCAGGATTGGGCTAAAGCTGGCAAGGATCGCTATTTGTTTGAAATGGCTACTGGGACCGGTAAAACTTTGACTTGTGCTGGTGTCATTAAACTATTTTTAAAGACCGGCAACGCCAAGAGAGTTTTGTTTTTAGTTGATCGTATTGAGCTTGAGGATCAGGCCGCCAAAAATCTTAAGAAATGGCTGGCCAATGATTTTACTACTGTTGTCTATAAAGAAAATCGGGATGACTGGCGAAAGGCCGAGATTGTCGTTTCAACCGTGCAGAGTTTGTCGGCTGGCAATAAATACCAAAAACTTTTTACTCCCACAGACTTTGATTTGATAATTTCAGATGAAGCTCATCGTTCTATTGGAGGCAATAGCCGAGCGGTCTTTGAATATTTTGTCGGCTACAAACTTGGTTTAACCGCTACTCCCAAGAATTACCTCAAAGGTATTGATCCAGCCAAACTTGGCGACCGTGATCCTCGAGCATGGGAACGTCGTCAACTTTTTGATACTTATAAAACTTTCGGTTGCGAAACTGGTGAGCCAACATTCCGCTATAGTTTGCTCGATGGCGTAAAAGACGGTTATTTAATCAATCCGATTGTGGCCGATGCCAGAACAGAAATCACCACCCAGCTTTTGTCTGATGAGGGATACTCGATGCTTATCGATACCGAAGAAGGAAAAGAGGAACAGACTTTTTATCAAGCCGATTTTGAAAAGAAGTTTTTCTCAGATAAGACCAACGCAATTTTTTGTGAGACTTTTCTTAAAAATGCTTTACTTGATCCAATAAGCAAAGAAGTCGGTAAAGGTATCATTTTTTGTGTCAGTCAAAAGCACGCCGGCAAAGTTACTCAGCTTTTAAATCAATTAGCCGACCAACACTGGCCGGGCAAATATAATTCTGATTTTGCCGTACAGGTAACTTCCAATATTCCAGACGCTCAAACTTTCACCACTAATTTTGCCAATAACAATCTCAACGGCTATACCAAGTGGCTTGAGGGTTATAAGTCCAGCAAGACCAGAGTTTGCGTGACTGTCGGTATGATGACCACAGGCTATGACTGTCAGGACATTCTCAATCTTTGTTTAATGAGGCCAATTTTCTCCCCGACTGATTTTATCCAGATCAAAGGCCGTGGTACTCGCAAATACACCTTCACTAACCAAACTCAAGAAAATGGCGAGACAGAAACCATCAAAGAAGCCAAGGATAAGTTTAAACTGTTTGATTTCTTTGCTAACTGCGAATATTTCGAAGAGAAGTACGACTATGATGAGATTCTCAAACTGCCACATATTATGACTGGCCCCGGCGGAGACGGACCGGAACCAATAAATATTGATGAGGTCATCAGTGCTATTCCTGATCCACTCAAAACCTTTCAAGAGCAAGCTATTGGACCGCAAGGAATGAAAGTTGATCGCAAGCTGTTTGATAAATTTGAGGAAGCGATTAAAGCTGATTCGTTTATTAAAGAAAAATACGAGCAGGGCGACATTCAAGCAGTTGAGGATTATGTGAAGACAGAAATCTTTGATAAACCGCAGGATTATTTCAGTTTGGACAAACTCCGTAAGTCGGTCAAAGTTGATCGCCGTCTTTCTTTGCGAGAAATTATTGATAAAATTTTCGGCCGTCTGGATAACTTCAAGAATAAAGACGAACTGCTCGATGAAGAATACGACAAATTCGTATCTATCTATAAACCGGAAAGCAAATATGCTATGCCGATCAAAAACTACATCAAGGCTTACATTACTGACGGCGAAATCCGCGACATTATTGAAAGTGGAGAATACCCTCGCTTAGCCACCAATGCCAAGTTAACATTACAGGACTTAAGAGAGCTTAACGGCTGGATCAAGGTCGTTCCGGAATATGTTAAGGACTATGTTTCTCTTAATACATTCATGAATTAAAAAATATGCTCAATCAAGACACCAAGCAAAAAATAAAGAACGCTCGAGATATTCTGGTCGGCAAAGTGCCAGACCCGAAAGCTCAAGTTGAGCAGATTACTTTCGCCCTCATCTATAAGTTTATGGATGATATGGATAAGCAATCACAAGAACTTCCTGGCGGTAAAGCTCAGTTTTTCACCAACGGCTACGAGAAGTATGCTTGGTCAAAAATTCTTGATCAAAAGCTTGGCGGTCATGAGAGACTGGAATTGTATGCCGAAGCTATTACCAGAATGTCCGAGAATAAGCATATTCCACAATTGTTTCGGGATGTGTTCAAAGATGCTTTCCTCCCATATCGCAGTCCGGAAACTTTGAGCTTATTTTTGAAAGAGATAAACGGTTTTAGTTATGATCACAGTGAAGATCTCGGTGATTCTTTTGAGTATCTGCTTTCTGTTCTTGGTTCTCAAGGTGATGCTGGCCAATTTCGTACTCCTCGTCACATTATTGATTTTATCGTCGAAGTTGTTGCTCCCAAGAAAGACGAGTCCGTCTTGGACCCAGCTTGCGGTACGGCCGGCTTCTTAATCTCGGCTTATAAACACATTCTCAAAGAGCATAAAAATAAACCACTTAATCCGGACGAGAAAAGTAAGCTAATGAAGAATCTGGTTGGTTATGATATCTCACCTGATATGGTTCGGCTTTCAAAAGTGAATATGTATTTGCATGGTTTTGCTGAACCAAAGATTTACGAATACGATACGCTTTCTAGCGAAGAGAAATGGGACGAGACATACGACGTAATAATGGCCAATCCGCCATTTATGACCCCAAAAGGTGGAATTAGACCACATAAGCGATTTAGTGTTCAGGCTAATCGTGCTGAAGTGCTTTTTGTTGATTACATCAAAGAACACTTAAGACCTAACGGCCGAGCTGGCGTTATTGTTCCCGAAGGTGTTATTTTTCAGTCTGCTGGTGCCTATAAACAACTTAGAAAGATTTTAATTGAAGATGGTTTATTTGCGGTTGTGTCTTTACCGAGCGGGGTTTTTAACCCATATGCAGGAGTTAAAACGAGTATACTATTTTTTGATAATTCTTTGGCCAAAAAAGCTAAGGACATTATATTTGTAAAAATTAATAAGGATGGCTTTGATCTCGGATCTCAAAGACGGGAGATTAAGGATAGCGATTTACCAATTGCCTTAAAAATTATTAAAGAATATGGGGAATCTATTTCATCGGGAAAGAAATATTCACTAAGCAGAAAGGATGAAGAGTTAGCACTCGTTGTTTCTAAGGAAAAAATTGCAGAAAATGGTGATTATAATCTTAGTAGTGAACGTTACGGCATAGCGATTGATTATTCAAACGCTAAATGGCCAATGGCCACATTGGGAGAATTAGAGAAGAAAGGTGTAATAGAATTTTTGCGAGGGCAAGGCATATCAAAAAAGGATATTTGTGAAGACGGAAAAACAAAGTGCATACACTACGGGGAATTATACACTTTATATTACCCCATTATCGAAGAAGTATTTAGTAAGACAAATATTAAAGGTAAAGTTTTGTCTGTTTCTGGAGACGTTTTAGTTCCCTCAACTACAACAGCAGATGCTATGGGGATTGCAATCGCTCGAGCCTTGAATGAAAACGGAGTAATTCTTGGCGGAGATATAAATATTATTAGAACAAGAAATAAAACAATTAATTCAAAATTTCTTTCTCTGCTATTAAATTTTCCTTTGAAAAAAGAGTTATCGACTTATGCCAAAGGGGTAAATATTCTCCATATTTCTAACAAAGATATCAAGCAAATTAAAGTTCCTATTATTCCAATTGAAATTCAAAATGAAATTATAAAAAAAGTTAGTTCAAAGCATAAAGATATTGCGGAGATGAAAGAAAAAATAGAAAAAGTTGAGGAAACTATAAAAGACACAATTTTTGAAATTATTTAGCAAGTATCAAGGCTAAAAATATATGAAAAAAATTAATAAAAAAGAATTAAAAGAAATCATTCAAAGCGGGCATCTTAACCTACTCATCGGTTCTGGCTGTTCGCTTGAATATCTTTCAACATTGAAAACTATCGAAGACCAAATGAATGTTGAAGCTACCAGAGAGATCGCCCAAAAAGACTATTACAAATTGATAAAAAAATCTAAGGCGATTTTAGATGATGTGCTTGAGACAGATAATGTTGAGAAGACAAAGTTAACAGCTACAAAACAAAACTATGATTCTTTTCTTAATTTTTGGGCTGACACCATATCAAAAAGGTCACTTCATATTGTAAATAAGCAGGTAAATATTTTTACGACAAATTTTGATATGTTCATGGAGGACTCGTGTGAGAGATTAGGAATCCCTTATAACGACGGTTTCATTGGTCAGATCAGTCCCATTTTTAATGTTGCGAACTTTAACAAAATACAAAAATATAAGAGTTTGCAGTTTGACAACACTTCTGATATTCCACTATTTAACATAATCAAACTGCATGGATCGGCCTCTTGGGTCGCAAATGGTGAAAAGATTGCTTATTCAGATGGTTCTCATATAGCCGATGATTTAGATACTAAGACAGGAGACGATTTCAATAATGGATATAGTCAGATAGCGGTGATCAACCCTAACGCCGAGAAGCATTTTGAAACTGTTCTTGATACGAATTACGCTTCTATGTTGAGGAAGTTTACTTTGGAACTGGAAAAAGAAAACAGCATTTTAATGATCTTCGGTTTTTCTTTAGCAGATAAACATATTAAAAATCTACTTTATGGGGTTATGAAATCAAATCCCACCTTGGTAGTAATTTATTTTTCCTACTCTCAATATGATGAAGCGTTAGACAAATTTGATGAAAACAAAAATCCGAATTTTTATGTGATCTCTCCTGAGGCAGATTTCTCTTTTGAAAAAAATACTAAATACCTCCTTGATATTTTTGAAAATAAAGAAGTTTCTGAACAGTATGAAGATGACCCAAAATAATTTTAATTTACAGGAAAGACTAGTTGATAATTCCGTATTCACTATTGGAAGTGTTTTTAGCGTCAAGGGGAGAGATATTGTTGTCAAAGTTAATAAAGATAAAAATCTTCCCCATTTATTTTTTAAGGGTAGAACAATTAAAAATGTCTCAGTCGGGCTCTCGAATTACGTAAAAATTATTAAAGGGTTTACTGAAATTATTTGTAAGGTTGAAGGTGAATATCTAGAGGAAGACAGATATCAAACAAGTAAGAAATACACAAACGAAAAAGAGAAAATAGACCGTTTTCTTAATGTTTCTGTATTTGGATTTTATGATCACGATTGTAGATTTCAACACGGCATAAAAGAAATGCCTTTAATTGGAAGTGAGTGTAGACTACTTTCAAGAAAAGAATTTGAAATTCTGCATCAGTTATCTAGTAAGAATGAGTTATCAATTATATTAGGTTCATTAATAGATGAGGAGACACAAGAAATTGGTATTTCTGTCAAAGGGCTATTTGCAGGACATATTGGCATTTTTGGGAATACCGGATCAGGAAAATCAAATACTCTTGCGAAGATGTACACAGAGTTATTTAATTTAAAAAATCTAAATAGTGATTTTAAAAAGAAATCTAAGTTTGTTGTCATAGATTTTAATGGAGAGTATTCCGGAGATAAAATTTTGAGTGACAATAAAAGGGTGTATAAACTATCTACTGAATTGGAGTTAGAAAAAATTAATAAAAAAAATCGTATACCAATTAATGAGGATAGTTTTATAGATATCGAGTTATTATCTATTTTATCAAATGCCACTGAAAAAACACAAAAACCTTTTCTAAATCGTACAATCAATTTGTATAAAAAAATTACAAAAGTACCTGATGATTTAAATTACTTTAAAAACAATTTGAAATTAATTGCCATAAGAATTCTTAAATTAAAAAATAAGGAGTTGGCATATTTATGTGTAGATAGGTATAAACAAATTTTAAAAATCCAAGATGACGATGCCGAATTTTCTTTACCAGAATGGCATAATACCCACTCTTATTTTAAATGTGGGGGAGATTCTGATTACGATAATATAACAGACGAGCAATATAAATCACAGTCAGTATATACAAAACCAGACGAATACACATTCCCCGATAATGTAATTGAAAAGTTTTTAGATTTTTCAAGGATGCAACTGCTGTATGATTTGTTAGATAATAGAGCTCAAAATGATCATATCTATCCAGCCATAACCAAATTAGAAAGTATTAAAAAAAGTATACAAAAAGTCTTTGACACTAATGTAAGTAATCGTGGAAATATTTTTGGAAGGAGTAATGTGGTTATCATAGATTTGAAATCAACAAATAGAGATATCAAAAAATCCTTGCCGTTGGTAATACTGAAGAGATTATATGAAAAACAAAAAAGTACTTATAAAAATAAGTCATCTTTTCATATTATTATCGATGAGGCACATAATATACTATCAGAAAATTCTGTAAGAGAATCTGAAACTTGGAAGGATTATCGCCTGGAAACATTTGAAGAAATAATTAAAGAAGGAAGGAAGTTTGGTGTTTTTTTGACAATAGCCAGCCAGAGACCGTCAGATATATCACCGACTATTATTTCTCAACTACATAATTATTTTATTCACAGGCTAATGAATGAAAATGATCTGCGGTCAATTAATAAGGCAGTAAGTTATCTTGATAAGCTTTCTTTTGACTCTATTTCAAATCTTTCCGTTGGATGTTGTTTTATAGCTGGACAAATGACCCAGTTTCCTTTGTCAGTAAAAGTAAAACTACTAGATAAAGATATTAGACCTCAAAGCGGAACAATTGATTTGGATGAATTATGGAAAGATAAAAATAATATATAAATTTTTATGTCTGAATACTACAACTCAAACAGAGACGCCTCATGGAACTACGGAGGAAAAAACTGGAAACTAAGTCGTTCAAAGATTGATCTGTTTTTAGAGTGCCCAAGATGTTTTTATATGGATAATAAACTCGGCGTGAAGCGAGTACCCGGATTTCCTTTTTCTATAAACAGTGCAGTGGATTATCTTCTTAAGCAAGAGTTTGATTCTTATCGTGTAAAAAATGAACAACATCCTTTGCAAAAGGAATATGGCATAGATGCACGGCCGATGTCTCACGCCGAGCTTGATGAATGGAGAAGAAACTTTGGCGGTGTTAGATATCTACACGAGCCAACAGGGTTTTTGGTAACTGGTGCGATTGATGATTTATGGATCAATGGAAAAGGCGAATATATTGTCGTTGATTATAAAGCCACAGCAAAGGACGAGGCAGTAAAAGCTTTAGACAAAGAATGGCAGGACGGCTACAAACGCCAAATGGAAGTTTATCAGTGGCTTCTACGGCAGAATGGTTTGAAAGTTTCCGATACCGGTTATTTTGTTTATTGTACTGGTAAAATGGACCGGCAGGCTTTTGATAAGCGAATTGATTTTGATGTAAATCTCATAGAACACAAAGGCACTGATTCTTGGGTAGAAAAGACTCTATTTGAAATTAAAAAATGTTTGGATAGCGATGTGATACCGCAATCCGGTATTAGTTGCGATCATTGTGCCTATTGGAATTCTCGCAGACAATTTGAGAAATAAATTATGCAAACCGAATCAAAACAACAAATTTTAGAACGTCGAAAAGAGATTGAGCAGGAACTCGTTGAAATGCTAAAAGAGACCGAGAGCGATTTTACCCTTGATCATATTCGAGATGTTATTTTCCACGAAGATGATAACGACGACATGATGAAAGCCGTGGCGATGCTTGATCGTGGCGGAGATGTTTCGGAATTGAGCAATGTGCTTGAACTCGTAACCGATGCTTGGAACTATTTTCCGCACAAAGTTCTCGGTGGCATATTCCCAGCCGAAATGATATTAAAACATCAACAAAAATAATATGTCTTTCAAAGCTCCAACAAAAAATATAGCCATAATAATCGCCATTGTTAGCTTTGCTTTGGGTGCTTTAATTTATAATTATTCCAAAGTCATTTTTCAAGAAGGCAACCCTTGGCCTCAAATCAAAGGAATAGCCCAATTAAAATTTAGCGGTAAAGACATAGTACAGTTGTCTGGTTCGGATAATAAATTTATGACCGAAAGTAAAAACGGGACCATGATACATGATTTCATGAAAGCTAAAGGATACGAATTTACCGGGCAAATGGGCTCAGGTTATTTTTTTAGGTCTGCAACAGGACAAATCGTCGTTGCCACTCATAGATACTACAGCCGCCATTATTCGCTTTGGACTATTACTGAAAACGACAATAATTTATGGACGACAACTACTGATGCTCGGGGTGTAACATTTCAATACCCCAAAGAATTGCTGGCAAAATATGTGAGCGTTGTGGAATGGCCACCGGTTATAAAAATTGAGACTGGAACATATTCTTGCCAGACCACACCGCAGGAAATAAGCAGTATGTCGGATATCACTTCGGAGAGGTTGGTTGATGATAGGAAATATTGCGTAAATATAAAAAATGAAGGTGCGGCCGGCAGTGTTTATTCGTCCTATGTTTACACCACCACCAAGAATAGCAAGCTTGTTAATGTCAGTTTTACTCTACAATATCCTAATTGCAATAACTACGACGAGGGACAAAGCCAAGCTTGCACCAGCGAAAGAGAAGCTTTCGACATAGATAGCACAGTTGATCGTATAGTTCAAAGCGTGGTTGTTAAACAAGAACAGAAAACCCTCACAGATGAATTAAGAGACTGTCTGCCTAAAAGTGATACCGCCAGCCACGAAAAATGCAACGAGTTGTTAAAACAAATTACTGATTATTCTTCTTGCGTTAACGCCGGCTTTTCCATTATGAAGTCTAATCCTCCCCAGTGTGCCACTCCGGACGGCCGGACTTTTGTTGAAAATAAAAAAATATGAAAACAATCAAATGGACAGCCAGAATATTGGCATTAGGCATCTTGATTTTCGCTCTGCCGTTTTATTTCGGCTACGGCAATCCATTGCCATTTGCCAAGCCCGATTATTCATTATGGGAAAATGTCGCCTTGGCCATGATGCCGTTGGTGTTTATCGGTTTAGCTCTGGGCTGGAAATATCCTAAAGTTGGAGGGTGGCTTATAATCATTTCTATTGCAATCGGATTAATTGTCGGACTTTTAACAGAGGCCAATCTCAGTATTAACTTAGCAGCGCCTATCATTCCAGGAATTCTGTATTTAGTGGACGGGTATAAGAAACAATCTTAATAATTAATGGTCAAAAATAATGGTTTTTCTGAAATTAACAAAAAATAAAACTAAGTTATTTTTAGCAATGATTGTTGCCAGTTTTGTGGTTGGCGTTTTGTCTATTCTGATTAATCGTTTTTTAATACTTAACTTTTATTCGAATGGGCAAATATTTTATCATCAGTTAATTCAGTTTATTAATTTTTTTATAAGTATTCTTCGGTATATCGCTATCGCTTATCTAACGATTGCTTTCTACAAAAAGAAAATTTCGCCTCAAGGGGAATATTACGCAATTTTTAAAATTGCCACGCTCTTGACTATTTTTGGTTTTTTATACCGCTTATTTTTGAGTTATATCGGTCAGCAAGCACCAGATATATTCTTTTCTAATTGGGTGAACGCTGGATTCGTAGCTATTAATTTGATTTGGTATTATGTGCTAATTTGCATCGTTTATAACTTTAACGAAATAAGAAGCATAAAACATAAAATATGAACAAGAAAATTTTTATTATTTTAACGTCTTTCTTATTATTAATTATCGCTGTTGGTATTTATTGGCTTAAACGTGGTGACGCTTGTTTAGCTCAGTCGCCATATTTTAATTGCCATATACAAAATAAATTTGAGGATATAGACAAGGAGTTTAATAATTTATCTGGACAAATAGGAAGTTTAAATGAGCCGTCTGTTTTTAATATTGATAAAAATGAAAGTGTCTTTACTTTTGATCATATTAAAGGCGAAGGCGGAGTTGGTTGGACTAGAATAATGAAAAATAATGAGGTTAAAGACTCTTTGGGGTTCTATACTAACTATATAGACCCAATACTTACACCTTTGTCAGAAAATACTTTGATTGGTTCAGCTTGGCAATGGCCACAAGATTCAAAGTTGTATAATGGACCATTCTATAATTATTATTTAGATTTTAGAACCAGAAAAAAAATTGAATTACCAACGAAAGGGAGGTTGATCTCTAAATCGACGGACGGACAAAAAGTAGTTTTTTTGGAAAGTGATTGCGATAAATATCCATTAACTCCGGAAACTGACCGCAATTGTAATAATCAAGATTTAAGCCTTCGTCTGATTGATTTAAAAAACAATATAGAAGGCATAACTATTAATCATTATTATGAAATGAACCGTCAGGAAGATAAGAGGTTCTTAGATTTTGGCAAAACCATGTTCTCGCCTAACAATAAAAAATTGGCGATTGAGGTTAAAGTTGAAGAGATTGATTATGATACGCCAAATGAGTATTGGACCTTGTTTATTGCTGATACGGAAACGGGAGAAATTATTAAACAAAATAATAGATTATCTAAAAATAGATACGAATATGTTTTTTGGTTAGATGATGAAAATATAATTTATTGGTAAATATATGAAGAAAATTTACATAATTTCCGGCTTAACTATTTTATCTGGACTACTATTTGTTCTTGTGCCGGATTGGTTTAAATTTTTATGGGGTTGGCAACTTCTTCTATTACCATTTACCGCAGGGATATTAATGGTGTTAATACAAAATGAAGATAAGAGCTATAATTTTTTGCCTAAACTAGTCATTGGTTCATTTTTGACAAGCTTCGTATTTGTGACTTTGTGGCAATTAATTGAGTATGATTATGATGGACATTTTATTTTTCTAGGGGCTTTACAAATGGCTCTGTTTTTCTCAATCGTATGTATTTTTGGCGGATTGGTGGGAATTGTTATCAGGGGTACTACTTTATTAATAGAAAAATACGCTAAACACAAAAAGAAATAAAATATTTAGTGTTTTTGGAGTGTTGGCCAGGAATGTAATGTCGGCTTAGGATTTATGTCTGATAATTGCTTTGATGGAGAAATATCCGATTCTTTCAATTTTGTAAGGGAAAGTTTTTAAACAATTAAAATAATTTTATGAATAAAAAAATACAAATTGCCTTGATTGTTGCGGGAGTATTTTTAATTTTAGCTGGCATTAATACCTTGCTTTTCGGAGCACCGCAAAGAAAAGCGGAATTGGAACAATTCACCGTGTCGCTGGGATCGGAAGCGAGTGATTCCACAGAGTTAGCAGCACTTCTCAAAAACAAAGGATTTATTAAAAGCGAACAAGGTTTTAAGATTGCTTTTTTCCAGAGTCTGACGGGATTTTTAGGAACGACTTGCGTTGATTGTTTCAGTCCTGGCGCTTATCAAATTTCCAAAAGCATGACCGCTTGGCAAATAGCCGCCGCTATAAAGAAAGGCCCAGACATGGAATGGGTCGTGATTCCCGAAGGACTACGGAAAGAACAGATTGCCGACATTATCGGCGACGCCTTACGCTGGGATGAAACAACAAAGAAGAAATGGGTCACTGATTATACGGCCATGAAGTATGAAGAAGTGGAGGGCGTGTATTTCCCCGATACTTATTTAATCCCCTGGAACGAAGAACCTCTTAAAGTGGCCGATCGCCTGCGTACTAAATTTAATATGATGCTGGAACCGTATTACCAGGAATCTCTCAAGCAGAATATTAAATGGGATACCCTCTTAAAAATCGCCTCAATCGTTCAGAGAGAAGCGGCTGGCAAAGATGATATGCCGGTTATCGCCGGCGTTCTTTGGAACAGGTTGCTTAGTAATCCGCCGATGAAATTGGAAATTGATGCCACTGTCCAATACGCGCGAGATAATATTATTCACTACGACAATACTAATAACAACAAACTGACACTCGATTACTCAAGCGAAGGCGGTTGGTGGACGCCAATCAAAGCCGAAGACATAAAGATTGAATCGCCATACAATACTTATCTTAATAAAGGTTTACCACCCCATCCTATCTGCAATCCGGGAATTGAGGCCATATCCGCCGTGCTAAACCCGGCCAAAACGGCATGTCTTTACTATCTGCATGATGCCGATAGGCAAATCCATTGTGCCAAGACTTATGAAGAACATCAAGCCAATATTGAGCAATATTTGCGTTAGTACATGAATAATAAATTTAACATTCCGATTGCCATTATATTTTTTATCTACCTAGTAGTTCTGATAAAACTGTTGTTTTTTAAATACCCGGCAATGATGGTCTTTGACATGACTAATGGAAATTATGTACCATTTAAAACTATTTTGAATTATCTTAGTGGCGAGCCCACTTGGAATATAGCTATTCGTAATATTGTAGGCAATATTATTCTTTTCGTCCCGCTTGGTTTTTTCTTGCCATTTTTTTGTCGCTCAATCACTTGGAAGTTTGTTTTGCTTGCCACTTTTATTATTAGCGTTGCGATAGAAATTACTCAGGGGATATTCCGGGTGGGTATATTTGATATCGACGATATATTGCTAAATGTATTTGGTGCTATCCTGGGTTATGGAATTTATTTTTGCCTCAAGTTAATTTTTCGTAAATCTTAAATTCCCGCATTTCTTTTTTAGCCTGTTCCATATCCTCAACAACTTTGAGATATATTGCTCGAGTTTTCTTTGACTTCGGATTATCCTCGGCATACCGGATATCGTCATCGTCCACAAAACCGGCCAGCGAGATATAAGCACCGGCCAAGAGTCTGATTCGTTCCTTGATCGCTTGTTTGAGTTTGGCTTTCGGTTCCGGAAGTGAAGATAACGGATTAAACGATCCACGTCGATGTGGCATTCTTATGTTTTTAGCGGTCGCAATGATCGCCTCAATGTCATAGTCCTCCATAGCAAGCAAGAACATACGCTTGCCGTCGGAACAAGTCTAGTGGAGTCATATTTGCTTAACTTTCTCGAAGTTAAGCAAATCGTCCCAAGCTCTCAAATTTCGTCAAACCGCTGGGCTATGTCGCAGGAGGTGTCAAAGGTCTACCCGGGGGACAAAACTCGCCCCAAGGGCAGACACGGGGCAACAACGTTTTACTTTTTGGCTAGTAGGATGTCGTAGTTGTAAAACTTGGCAACTTTCTTGATATTATTCATTTTTTCCCGTAAAGTAACCATATACGGCTTGTCCTCCAGTACCGTTATGAGATTGGACAGTGCCTGACCCCAAACGGTATCTAATATAACCGAGTTCGGTTGATTGGATATCATTGCAGGAATCTCGGCAATTTGTCGGGATTTTTGCGTTTTAGGGGCAATCTTGGATTTTGATTTACCAGCTACGAATGGCGTAAATTCTACGGCTAAGTCGGTTATTATTCTCGGACCGGCAATCTCTTTGTATTTTTTGGTAAAGACCAAATCCTCCGCTTGCATCAGGCCTCTGATGATCGGCGATGGTATTACGGTTTGGATTTTTTTGTCGGCCACCTCAAATCTCTCCCAGTAAAGGCCAAGGAATAGTCTTTTCATTTCATCCGGTGATTTAGTGTAGGCTTCGTAAGCGTTGCGGACGAATAAAAGCATATCCTGCAATTCGTCTATTCTCATGTTTAGCTTTTTATCTTGGGCATACAGTTCGTCTTGCAATAGCTCGAGATGTTCTTTGATTTTTACTTTTACTCTGGAGAAGTCGTCATCCGTGATAAGTCCGGCAAATAGTTTTTCCTCCGCAGTATCTCGCTTCTTTTCAAACATCATCTTTTGAGTATTCAGGGCTTTCTTATCTTTATTAATTACTTCCTTGCGACCGCTGTAAATCTTTTCAATTTTATCCACCAGTCTGTCGGTAAAGTTGGGAGTAAATTCAATGTATTTGAACAAGTCAGCGACCTGCTGTTCTATATCCCAGACTTCCACATATTTGTCTTGGCATTTAATCTGATCACCGGACCGGTTGCAGTGATAATATGATTTATTTTTCTTGGGATGATGTTCGGCGGTGTATCTTTGTCCGCAGTTGGCACAAAAGGTCAGACCTCGCAAAATGAAGTTGAATTTTTGCCGTCGGCAGGCATAACGGTTATGTTCAGCCATAACCAGTTGGACTCGTTCCCACAAATCTTTATCTATAAGCGGTTTATGTTTTCCGGTGTTTATAATGTCCCCAGGTACTGGACAACTGTATTAGGTGGATATGTATAATGTCCCCAGGTACTGGACAACTGTATTAGGTGGATATGGTACAATTACAATGTATGAAAAATCTATCCCCGAAAAAGAAAGCGTCCATCGCTTTAGCCGCCCTTAAAGGCGAAA
>JBAYGU010000007.1:0-42576 GCA_041666505.1 Candidatus Buchananbacteria bacterium
AGCGTGTCCCAATTTGTTAAAACCCCGATAAATACGCTGATTTCAGAATACGTTCCACAAACATTTGAGGAGACTACTCTGAAACAACCGTGTTTATTGGAAATTTAACCGGACACTAGTGAAGTATGTTAGAAAAGAATAAAATGCTCTGCGACAACTGTGATGAATGCTGCCGCTATATCGCCATGGAAATAGACAAGCCGAAGAATGAGGAGGATTACGATAATATCATCTGGTTCCTGCTGCACAAGAACGTGCATGTCTACATTAATTTTGATAATGAATGGCTGGTGGAATTCGCTACACCCTGCAAGATGCTTGATCTCAAGACAAAATTGTGCAAGATTTACGATAACCGGCCGAAGCTTTGTCGTGCTTACAAGCAAGCCGATTGCGTCCGCCACAATCATGAAGAAGCGGAAAAAATCAGCTTTAATTCCGCTGAAGAATTCAAGGCTTATTGGCAAGAGCTGAAGAAGAAAAAATTGAAAAGGAAGAAAGCGCGCAAGAATTCCTGATGTTTTGACAATCGCTTCGATTCGTGAGAAAATGAACATCATATGACACAAAAAGAAGCGTTAGAAATACTCAAGATGGGCCATAGCGCCTTCATTACGGGCGCGGCCGGCAGCGGCAAAACATATTTATTGAATGAATATATAAAGTTCCTGCGCCAAGCCGGAGTCAGTATTGGAATTACCGCTTCGACTGGCATTGCCGCCACTCATATGGGCGGCGTGACAATCCATTCCTGGTCGGGCTTGGGAATAAAAGACAATCTGAATAGATATGAGCTGCAGGATCTGTTGGAAAAGCCGTACTTGAAGAAAAGATTCGATGAGGTCAGAGTGCTGATCATCGACGAGGTCTCGATGATGCATCATTTCCGCTTGGATCTTATTGATCAGATTTGCCGCGCCTTCAAGAAAAATGATGAGTCGTTCGGCGGCTTGCAAGTCATTTTGTGCGGCGATTTTTTCCAATTACCGCCAGTCAGCCGTTATGGCGAGCCTCCGGCGCGCTTCGCTTATCACTCGGATATCTGGGAGAATATGGGCATCAGAGTCTGCTATTTAGAAGAACAGCACCGCCAGAGCGATAAGAAATATCTGGAGATTCTTAACGCGATTCGCGATAATACTGTAACGGCTGATATCCTCGGCCAACTGCAATCGCGCTTCGAGAAAAAAACAGCTCATGCGGAACCGACGAAATTATATTCGCACAACGTCAACGTCGATGCGGAGAATGAGCGAGAACTATCTAAGATTCCCGGCGATCTGCTGATTTATAACATGTCGCATCATGGCCGACGGCCGCTGATAGAAATGCTGGAAAAAAGCTGCCTGGCGCCGGTGGCCTTAAGATTGAAGAAAGGCGCGCGCGTGATGTTCGTCAAGAACAATTTCGAAGAGGGTTACGTCAATGGCACTGTCGGCATCGTGGAATATTGCAGTGAGTATAAAATCAGAGTTAAGACCAATTCGGGCATATTGATCGATGTCGAGCCGGCGACTTGGATGATCGAAGAAGACGGTGTTGCCAAGGCTTCAATCACGCAATATCCTTTGCGCCTGGCTTGGGCGATTACTGTTCATAAAAGCCAGGGCATGAGTTTGGACGCGGCCGTGATCGATCTGTCGCAGTCGTTCGAAAAGGGCATGGGCTATGTCGCCTTATCGCGTGTTCGCAGTTTGGCCGGCTTGTCGCTCTTAGGTTTGAATGAGATGGCGCTCAAGATTGATGATGAAGTCATGCAATACGATAAAAGATTTCGCGAGCAATCAGCAGAACATGCTTCATGGCTGAAGAATCAGTTTCCCGAGGATAAAGATGAATTGAAAAATGATTTTCTGGCACGAGTCGGCGGTACGGCCAAGCCGGCCAAAGCTAAGGAGAAGAAAGCCAGCACTATTTCTGAAACGAAAAGATTGCTCAAGGACGGCTTGTCGATTAAAGAGATCGCCAAGGCGCGCGGCATGGCTTGGGGGACGGTAGTCAGCCATCTGGAACGGCTAAAGAAATCCAAAGTTGGGTCTGATCTGTCGATCGTCCAGCGCGAAATCGAGCGCGGCCGGCTGGAGCAGATCAAGAAGGCGATTCTCTCGACTAAAAAGGAGAACGGCGAATATCGCCTGTCGCCAGTCAGGAATATCCTCGGCGACGATTTCTCTTTCGATGAGATAAGATTGGCAAGATTATTAGTGGATTAAGAATAAAAAAACGCCGTCCCGGATATCGGGGCGGCGATGTTATTTACGAAAGTGCTAAGTGAGCTATCTATCAATCAGGTCTAGTATTTCTTGGCGGCGAGTTGCGCCGTTCTTGATGTTGTCTTTTTGGGCTTGGCGTAGTAGCCGCACAGTTTCGTCTAGAATCGCTTGATTTGTCGGGTAGAATAAAAGAGGATTGCGATCTCGATCCATATTACTTGAGAAATTAATTCCTGCTCGAGATGTTTTAAGCTTTTCTTTATGTAAGATCGCCATTTTCTCGACGAAGGACAGGAAGTCAGTGTTATAATGCCGTTCACGAAGAATGATGTCGATTGCTCGGCGCACTTGAACAAATCCTGATTGATCGTATCTAATTTTTAAATCTTCTGATTGATGAATTATCGAGCCAAAATCAAAAAGCTCATTAAGCATCATTTGAATGATCGGTTTGATTTCCGGCAGGGCGCCGAACCAGCCTTCTAGGCAGAATGTTTTCGATAATTCTCTTATTTCAGGGCTGTGGTGCGTAAGATCCAATTTGATATAGCCCTTATTGATATAGCCACAAAGCAATTTCACGATTTCATTATCGTTTCGCCTAAAATGGCCGTATTTTTCCCCAATCGAATTTATGGCGAAGCGCATAGCAGGAATTATTAGCAAGGTATCTGCTTTAAAGATATATGCCGACAGGACATCCAAAAACAGATTCCCGCCATCATAGTTGCCTTCGCCGTAACGGCCTTCAGATTCCTTCATTAGGAATGTGAGCAATTCTTCCCAGTCGGCTTGCGCATCAGAATGGATTTGAAAAGTATCAGATGATCGACTGAACATGTCGATCATTATTTTTCTCAGTTCGAATGAATTATGCTGCCGAAAAAAATCCGGAATATTCGTACCATGAAATCGCTCATTTTTCAATTCATCCAGAAATGCATTGTGCTTAAATGTTTCCGGGAACGGCTTTCTCGTCTCTTGCTCGTCCATCGTCTTTCTCCTTTTTGCCCTTGTCAGGGCGTTGTAGTGTGCGATCCTGCCGTCTTGAATATTTGAGATTTTTACTGTATGATAGCTGATAACATTATGCCCTCAAGCAAGCCAAAATTAATTGTTATTCTCGGACCAACCGCCACCGGCAAAACTAAGCTGGCGGTGTCTTTGGCGCGCAAATTCAAAGGGGAGATAATATCGGCCGACAGCCGCCAGGTCTATCGGGGGATGGATATAGGCACTGGGAAGGATTTGAGAGAATATGGCCTAAAATCGCCTTCTGTGGCCTCCAAAAGGGCATCAGGAAGGGCATCTGGGGGCTCAAAAACGGCTTCAGCCGTGCCATATCACTTAATAGACATAATCCGGCCTCAGGCGGATTTCAACGTCGCCAAGTATCAAAAATTGGCCTACAAGGCCATCGGGGATGTGCAATCGCGAGGCAAGTTGCCGATGCTAGTCGGTGGTACTGGGTTGTATATTGATGCAGTAATTAAAGGTTATGAATTCATGGAACATGGAACATATAACATAAAACAAATACGTCAGAAATTAGAAAAACTTACGCTCGCACAGCTTTTAGTTAAATTGAAAAAAATTGATTCGGAAACATTTGATAAAATAGATAAAAAAAATCGCCGACGAGTTCAGCGGGCGGTGGAAATATTTTATGAGACGGGCAAGACTAAATCTGAAATAGATAAGAAGTCACCGCCGGATTATGACATTCTGGTATTAGGGATTAAATATCCGCTGGAAAAAATCTACGGTAAAATCGACAAGCGCTTGTCGGGCAGGATGAAAGAGGGGATGATCAGGGAAGTGAAGAGTCTGCGCCAGCAGGGAGTAAGCTGGAAGAAGTTGGACGGATTCGGATTGGAATACAGATATGTCTCCCGCTATCTGCGTGGACAAATCACGGAAGCAGAAATGCTCGAACAATTAAAAAACGCCATCCATCATTTTGCCAAGCGCCAGCTGACTTGGTTCAAGCGCAACCAGGATATAATATGGATAAGCGGCGCCATAGAAGCAGAAAAAGCAATCAAGAAATTCTTGAAATAAAAAAAGATCAGCTCAATAGCTGGTCTTTTTTGAAATGGAATAATTATTTTGATTAGCGAGCCCTTTCCGGAGAATCATAGTTTTCTTCTGCGTCCTTATCTCGAGGCTGCTTATCATTTTCAATGTCGGCTTCAAGATCATCGCCGGTAGATATTGGCGGCAGGACTTCCTCTTCTTCTGTTGGACGAATAAAACGATCTTCTCCTTCTGGCATAAATTTAAAATTTAGGTTTTATGCTGATGCCGCCTCCTATCGAGCCTGCTTTGCCGACTCCCGGACGGGAAATCGATGTGAAACCTGTGCGCGAAGTTAATGAGCTTGTTCTTGTTGATTCTGATTTTCCTGATATGGAATAAGCGGCCGCTGTGCCGCGTCGTCTGGATAAGACGGAGGCCTGCCCTGCCTTGGAAGAATTTGGACCGATGGCGCGCTGGTTCAAGCTGGTGGTGCCGGCACTCGCCAAGTTTTCTTCGGCCGCTTCCAATATATGCTCTTTGCGGATATGGGCGATGGTTTGCGCTTTGACGCGCTCTTTATTTAAATATTTTTTGACTGATTGGTCGGGGTCTTTTTCAAAGCCGTAAACTCTATCCTTGTTCAGTGTGCTGACTATCTGCTTCATTTTATCGACCGGTAGCGGTTCGTCCGCCGTAATCATCCTGGCGATTTGCGCGTCCGTATATCCCGATCGGCGCAGGGAAGATTTCACATCCATCAGGATATTATCGCCCAGCTTGCCGCCTTGAGTCGTGCTTTTATAATACTTTGAAAATTGGATTTTTTTCGGTGTGAATTTTTCCGCTGCTGATTTTTTGAAAAGGGGCATATTTACTTCAACTTATCTTCTAGTAATTTATTAATGACTGCCGGATTGGCTTGGCCCTTGGTTTCGCGCATGGCCATGCCGACGAGGAATTTGAAGGAGGTTTCTTTGCCGGCCTTGTAATCTTCGACGGCTTTCGGATTGGCGCTGACGATCTTGTCGATGATCTTTTCCAGATCGGCGGAGTTGTCGATCTGTCCGAGGTTGCCTTTGGTCATTATTTCTGTCGGCGATTCGCCAGTCTTGAACATGGTTTCCAGGATCTGTTGGCCTGTGGTATTGTTAATTTTGCTGGAATAGATCAAAGTCAAGAATTCGGCAAAATTTTCTGCCGTTATCGGGCAGTCTTTTATTGACGTCTTATTCTCGTTCAGATGCTTGTAAAGATGGGTAACCAGCCAATTGCCGGCGAGCTTGGACAGTTTTTTTCCGTCTTTGGCCATGATTTCCGCTTCCGTGCCTTCGGTTTCCGGCAGAGCGACGAGCCAGCTGATCATTTCTGACATGACGTCTTCCGCATAAGCGGCCATGTTCTTGTCATCAATAATGATGCCGGCGATATCCGGATCGAATTGGAATTCAGAAACGAAGCGCATTAATTTCGCTTGCGGCAGTTCTGGCAGAGTGGCTTTCAATTCCTCGATCAGCTTGTCATCGATGACCAGCGGCGGCAGATCAGGCTCGGGGAAATAGCGGTAATCGGCGGCAGTCTCTTTGACGCGCTGAGTGAATGTCGATTGGGTATTCTCATCCCAGCCGCGGGTTTCCTGCACTAATTTTTCGCCCGTTTCCAAGGCTTTGGTCTGGCGCTTGATTTCGAATTCGATGGCGCGTTCCAAAGCGCGGAAGGAATTGATATTTTTCAATTCAACCTTAGGATTCAATTTATAATCCAAAACTGCTTTGACTTCGTTGTTCTCGATGAAGAATTTTCCCGGCTCTTGCAATGAGACGTTGGCTTCGCAGCGCATTTGGCCTTTTTCCATGTCCGCTTCGGAAATTTCCAAGTATCTCAAGATTCGTTGGTACTGCTGGCAGAATTCCTTCGCTTCTTTGGCGCTCTCGATCGCCGGACCGGTAACCAGCTCGATCAAAGGCGTGCAAGCGCGCGACAGATCGACATAAGCGCCGTCTGGGCCATGCTTGAGGTTGCCGGTGTCTTCTTCCAGATGGATGCGGATGATCGGAATATCGCGTTTGCCGACTAAAAGATTGCCGTCGAAGGTCAGCGGCTGGTCGTATTGGGAGATTTGGTAGCCCTTGGGCAGATCGGGATAGAAGTAATTCTTGCGGTCGAATTTGGTGAATTTGGCAATCTGGCAATTCAAAGCCAGGCCGACTAAAATCGTCCAGTCGATGGCTTGGCGGTTGGCGACAGGTAGCATGCCCGGGTGGCCCATGCAGATCGGGCAGATATTGACGTTGGGCTGCTCCTTCAATTCATAACCGTTCTCGCAGGTGCAGAACATCTTGCTTTTAGTTTTGAGTTCGGCGTGGATTTCCATGCCGATGACTGGCGCAAATTTGGACATAATTTTAACCCCTTGATTATTGTTCGCCGCGGCGAATTGGTTATTGTTTCTTCAAATATTCTACAATATTATGCCACAAAAATCAAGCAGATAAAAAGCCACCCAAAAGTTTCTTGGGTGGCGGTCAGGAAAGTGCAAAATCAATTATTATTAATCAGCCGGGCGATATCGTGCATAAGTGTCATATATCTGCAACTAAGATCATAGGGATTGCGATCTTTTGCCGGTATCCTGCCTAATTCTTCTCGTAATTTGGCAATTCGTGCCGTTCGCCGTTTATCGGCATTTTCCTTAATTCTTGCTCCAGTATTAACATCGTATGGATTGCCCATGATATTATTTCTCCTATCTTACTAGCAGACGTATCTGCCGGACTGGATGCCGTCAATCAAATCATTGATGATAGTAAGGGAAGATTCTTCGAATTCCCATTGTGCAATTTGTTTGGGAGTTTTCAGATTTTCCAACTGGTCCACGACGAGCATATAACTCGCCATTTCACTGGTCAATGCTTTCGCAATGAAGGCTTCCTCATCCGGGAAAGCTTGGAAAAATCCGCTCAAGCCTTTGGATTCATCGCCATTGAAATGAGAAAAGTCTTGGCCGTAGATGTGCAGCGACATCGAATAGTCGGCGTAAGAACCGAGCTTGACGGGGCGTCCGATTTTGGCGCTAATGGCATCGGCGACGCGCGCGAACAAGAAGGTAAGTCCGATGACATTGTCGCCCCAGGCTTTGAATAAATCGCGGCTGCGCCAGACAGTCGACACATTCAGCAGTAGTCCGCCGTTTTCATCTTCCACACCGCGGAATTGCACTTCACGCAGGCAGGGGACGTCTTCTTTCAGGAATGGATCAAGATTCGGTACGGCTGTCGTGCACATGGCTCGACGGGTATAAGGAGTTGCGGCGACCAGATCAATCGCCAATTCGACCTGATTAACCCTGTTGCCATCAGTTTCCGGATGATTAAACAGGCGTTCATGATAGGTGTATGGCCAATGATTTACATAAGTTTCTTCCTCGGCCGTCAAATCTTTCTCAGCGATGATCTTATTCAAAAGATACATGGGGATAACTCGATGATCCTTTACGCCAAGAATTTCAGCGATGTATGTTCCGATTTCGCAGTTGGAAATCGGTGCATAACGCGGCTGGGTGAAAGGATCGAGTACCTCGATAAGTACGCGGGCATCGCGGCCGGGCGGATCAAGGAGATTTCCGGCGGCGTCATGCCGATCGTATTGGGTCGGCATCAGAGCGCCTTTATTCCAGACAGCTTCAAGCGCTCGGTAATAAGCTTGAGGAATCGACTCGCCGATTACATGAAGTGTAGGTATGCGTCCAGGTTTAGGATTCATCGCTTGGCTCCTTTTCGGTCGGTTTGTATTTTTCCAGTTCGCGTCTTAGCTGTGAGTTTTCTGCAATTAATTTTGCCATGCAATCCACTAAGTCTTCATCGTGGATAATATTTTTTCCATTGGCAATTTCTAATTTCTCAATCCAGTGCTTGCAGACGGGGCAAGGCTCAAGGGTTTCGCCTGGAATCTTATTCTCGCATCTGTCGCAGGTAGCCATGATCTTGCTCCTTTTTCCTAGTTTTCATCATTCAATGCCCAGCAGTTCATCTACACGCGCTTGGATTTGATCGGAGATTATGGAAACGGGCTGATCGCCGTCGATAACGACGAAGCGCTTGCGTTCTTTTCTGGCGATTTTCAGATAAGTCTTTCTTACCCTTTCAAAAAACATAGGATCATCCTTATATTTTCTTTCAAAGTGCGCTAGTTTGTCATCGCCTTCTCGGCTCATCCGGTCACGCATGACTTCCACTGGAATATCCAGAAGAATTACCAGATCGGCTGTCAGGCCGCCTAAGGCGATTTCATTCATCAAGTTGATATACTTGATAGGAAAACCGCGTCCGCCGCCTTGATAGGCGAGAGTGGAATAATGCAAGCGGTCAGAGATTACGTGAATTCCGCTTTTGAGGATTTTATTCAGGAGCGGAGCGTATTCGGCTCGTGAAGCTTCGAATAAAAATAATTCGCAGGCAGGCGTCCGATTAAAATCGAATTCTCCGGCCTCTATTAGATTTAGGAATCTCTGAAAGAGCGGATAGTCGCTGTGACCCTTCAATTTTTCGAAAATAGCCGTCATCGTTTTTTCCGGCTCTTTCAGAATGCTGCGTGAAGTTTCGCCGTACGGCGTGCCGCCCGGCTCGTGCATCAAGACAGAAAGTGTGTTACCAGCAAATCTTAAAGATTTGGAATGCAAGTATTCCTGCAGCTTCATGGCCTGCGTGCCTTTGCCGCAGCCGTCCATTCCTTCAAAAACAATCAGTTTACCCCTAGCCTTTCTGCTCATTTTGTCCTCCTTTTCCGTTGATTTTAATCTATTGTAAGGTGCTGAATTGTTTGAAAATCTTAGCATATATAATATTTTTAATCAATTTGATCTCTAAATTTAGGCAAATTAAATTATAATAGTTCCAGCTATTGACAAAATATCTAAAGTGTGCTATCATGTAGGCAGCACATAATATTGAAATGGGATTATCCCAATGGCCGTAAACCGAAAAGGAGAAGGAAATGAAGAACGTATTATTGGTCCACGGGTTGACGACTGCAATTGAGGAGTTGTTCGAAGGCATCAGCGATTGGCGAGTCAAGTCCGTCGAACACGATGAATTAGTCAAGGAGTTGAAGACGGGCAAATACGAAGCGTTGTTCATCGATATGCTTTGTCCGAACGGCTTTTTCGGCGAAGGGTTGTTTCCGGATATTGGTGAGCATGAATCTTACAATGGATCTTTGACGGCATTCTTGCTGGCGCTAAGGCTGCGAGAAGTTTACCCCGATTTGCCGATCGTCATTATAGGCGATGCTGGCATTCCTGGTGGCATGCGTGGCAGGACGTTGTTGGTGAAATGCACCGATCAGGATATCTGTTATGCCGAGTTCGGCAGCCTGAAGCATTATCCAGTTCAGTACGTCGACAGTTTTATCAGGCTTCGCGCCATGGCCAAGAAAATCGTCGAAGACGATGGCCAAGAGTAACTTGCAGGTCAAAGTGTTTAAAGTAGAAAAGGAGGATTTCGCAATGAAGATTCTGCAAGCACATCATCATGGCGGCTCAGTAGCTGCCATGGTTTCCAGGTGCATCAATGCTCGGCAACCGGAATGGCAATTTGATTTTGATGATCGTTACGATGAATTGGGATTTCACATATCGATCGGTGAATATGACGCTTTGATCCTGGATATTATGGGACCGAGCGTCATCGACGGCCAAGGCAGATTTCCCGATATCGGCCGACACGAAACGGATGACGGCATGGTAACTGGCATCGTATTGGCACTGCGCTTGAAGGAGTTTTTTCCGAATTTGGCAATTGTCGTTAAGACATCCAAATTCTACTCGGAAGAGCTCGAGAAGCAGTGTCTTGAAAAGGGCGTCGAGCTGATTGACGCGATGGAAAAGCCGGAAGAGGTGATTGAGGCAATCAAGAGGGCCTTACCCTCGAAGCCGTAATAGAACATTTGATAAGAGGGTTCCCGCAGAACCCTCTTTTATTATGCCTTGATTTTCTTCATCAATTTATCAATCTGTTGTATCAAATCCTTTTGACTGCCGTTGTTGTCAAGCTTATATTTGCATTTTTTAGCTAGCTTCCTGATTTGGATTTCTGTCGGCAGTTTCGCGTCTTTTAAGAATTCAGCCCAAGTCTTGCCCTTATCATCGGCGTTCTGGCCGCGATTTTTAATCCGTTCGAAGCGTTTTTTGATATCCGCATCGACATTGATCAAGATGAATCCCGGTTCATTCTGTAAATGGACTATATCCGATTGCAATCTGACATTGGGCAAAACGGCGATTTTTTTCTTACTTGCTCTGACTTCGTCGGCTATGACGCGCGAAAGCATGTCTTGTCCGAATATTCCGCGCAAGGCGATTCCCAGCTTAGCCATATTTTCCCTGGTTTGTGGCAGGAAAATGCGATCCAAAATGTCCCTCAGCGGCTGGGAAAAACTGATTGTTTCCGCCCCGTATTTTTTCTTGAGATATGCGGCGACGGTGTCTTTGCCGCAGGCGATTTCTCCGACGAGTCCGATGATGAGTTTTTTTGGCATAAATTAGATAAAATTAATTGTGGATAAATACTATTGACAAAAGCCTTAAATCTTGTATAATTATATACAAGGATAGCATTTCATTAACTACGGAAATATCAATCTTCGCAAACATGATCTCGGATTAATTTCCGGGATTTTGTTTTTATGATAAAATTATAATGGTCTGACCGGGCCCGTAGTTTAATGGTTAGAATGCTATCTTGCGAAGATTGAGATGCCGGTTCAAATCCGGTCGGGTCCAGACCCTGGGGCATCCTGCATTAGCGGGATGTTTTCAGTTTATCAGATATTTAAACAAAACAAAAATCCGCCTGAAAGCGGATTTTTGCATATAGATTTTACTTTAAAAATTTTATGAACTTTACAAACTTATCTTGATGCCAGGGCCCATGGTCGAGGCGATAGTAACATTCTTGATATATGTGCCTTTGGATGCAGCCGGTTTGGCTTTGACGATGCTGTCCATCAGCGCTTTGAAGTTTTCTGCGAGTTTGGCTTCATCGAAGGAAATCTTGCCGACCATGACATGTAAATTGCCGGAATCGTCATTCTTGTAAGAGACCTTGCCTTTCTTTAAATTTGTGACGGCTTCAGCGGCATTGGCTGAGACGGTGCCGTCTTTCGGATTCGGCATCAAGCCTTTCGGCCCTAAGACTTTGGCGATTGGCGCCAAGAGCTTCATGGCTTCCGGAGTGGCGACTAAGACGTCGAAATTTATTTTGCCGGCCTTGATGTCGGCGATCAATTCATTGTCTCCGGCCATATCAGCTCCGGCTGCGAGAGCCGCCTTGATCTGATCGCCATTGGTAGAAATGACTGCCACGCGTACGGTTCTGCCGGTGCCGTTAGGCAAAGCGACAGAAGATCGCACTAATTGGTCGGACTTCTTCGGGTTGATGCCCAATTTGACGTGGACTTCCAGGCTGCTGTCGAATTTGGTGGTTGAAGTTGATTTTGCTAAGGCTATTGCTTCAGCTATTGTATAAGTCTTGCTCTTGTCGACTAATTTTTCTACTGCGACATATCTTTTTGACGGCGCATGCTCAATCTTTTTCATATATTTTTCGGTTAGTGGTTCAAACGTCGCAATTAATTCGCGACTCCCACGTTAATTAATAATTTTTAGTCCGTAAAGTCAATAAAGTCGAAAGTTTATAAAGTAAAATTAAAATTTTTAATTTCTTTATGGACTTTAAGGACTTTTGACTTTCGACTATCCTTTGACCTCCACGCCCATCTGTCGGCAAGTGCCCTCGATGGTCCTGATGGCAGCTTCAAGATTGGTAGTATTTAAATCAGGCATCTTTTTCTTCGCGATTTCTGCCAACTGCGCCTTAGTTATGGTGCCGACTTTCTCTTTCAAGGATTTGCCGGAACCGGATTTTATGCCGATGGCTTTCTTGATCAATTCGGAAGCCGGAGCGGTTTTCAAAATGAAATCATATGTCCTGTCTTCATAAACGGTGATTTCTACCGGAGTGACTTCACCGGCGCGATCTTGAGTCGCAGCGTTGAATCTCTGGCAGAATTCGGCGATGTTCAAGCCGTGCTGGCCCAAAGCTGGGCCGACTGGAGGCGCTGGATTGGCAGCTCCGCCTTGGATCTGCAATTTGATGACTGTTTTTATTTTTTTGGCCATATTTTTAATCAATTAAGAATTATGAATTAAGAATTAAGAATCGATAAATTCTTAAATTGACAATTTGACATGCCGTTTCCGGCAAGAGAAGCACAAATGTCATTTTTTATATTTAAACAAGTAATAAGTAATATGTAACAGGTAATAAATTAAAATTCGTTATGAAAATTACTTATTACTTTTTACATATTACTTATTACTAAATTCTTAAACTTTCTTTATCTGCAAGAAATCCAATTCCACTGGAGTTTCGCGGCCGAACATGGAAATTTGCACCTTGACTTTGCCGCGGGTCTCGTCGATCTCGATGATCTTGCCTTCCATATTCTTGAACGGCCCGTCGACGATCTTGACTGAGTCGCCAGCGCCTAAATCGATCTGGAATTCCGGCTCGTCCACGCCCATTCGTTTCTGCAGGGCTTTGATTTCCTCGTCGGAAACCGGAGTCGGAGTGTTACCCGAACCGACAAAGCCCGTTACGTGCGGCGTATTGCGCACGACGTACCAGCTGTCATCGGTCACGATCATTTCCACCAAGACATAGCCCGGGTAAATTTTTTCTTCCACGACTTTGCGCTTGCCGTTCTTGATGCGGATCTTTTTCTCTTTGGGAATCATGACAGCGAAGATTTTGTCTTCCATGTCCATTGATTCCGTGCGCTGCTTTAAATTATGTTCCACCGCTTCCTCCAAACCGGAGTAAGTGTGGATGACATACCAGCGCCGTCCAAGTTGTAACGTTTGTTTTGCCATATTTTTACTTGTCCCGATTAAATCGGGAGTTAAGGTGCGATTGTAAGTTAGATTATTTGACTAAAGTGATCAGCTGTTCGAGTCCGATGCTTAAAATGTAGTCGCAAAGGCCAAGGAAAGCCGCGGTCGCCAGAGATATGGCGACTACTAATATAGTATGTTGCTTTACTTCGGCTTTGGTCGGCCAAGTGACGTTTTTCATCTCAAAGTATGATTCCTTGAGGTATTGAGCTGTTTTTTCAGTGATTGATGGCATATTTTTCGTATCTTAAAATCCGCTCAGGGCGGATCTTTATTACACAAGTATTATATCTTAAATAAGGTGGAGATGTCAAGCCTGAATCTTAGCCTTGGCTGTTGAATTCCTGCGGATCTTCGGTAATGATGATTTTTGGCTCTTTTCTGGGCTTTTTGATGGCCGTGTCAGGGTTAGGGGAGTAAAGCTTGTTTTTTATCTTCCAATTGCCGACAAATTGGCCGATTCCGTCATTTTCCAGCTTATTTTTGAGTTTTGGGCGAGACTGGGACCATTTCAGCAGGCTTTCGAAATTGATCTTATAGACGCCGCGGACGACAATATAAATAACCTCGCCGTTGGATATGGCGCGGCGGATGGTTTTCTCATTGACCCCGAACAGGTTGGCTGCTTGGGAGATTGTCACCCTTACGGGCACTTTTTCAGGCATTTTTGTCGTTCATTGTCCAGGCATGTCTGGACAAATCATAGCATGGATAGGGGATAAAGTCAAAAGGGGAAATTTCCAATGTCAAATTTCCAATTTCCAATAAATTTAGCTTGCCTGAATTATGTTTAGGCTGGGGATAATGTCTTGCTAATAACTGTTAATTAGTGCTATAATTTACTCATCCTTTTCTTAGCGGTCAAGGAAAATTTAGTAAAAAGTGCAACAATTCAATAAAATTAGGCGATTTTTATATTCGTCAATTTTTTGTGCTTAACTTAATTTGTCTAAATTTAACTATTTGTGTAACACTTTGACCGTTTATACGTCTAATAAGATGAACAACCCCATAGTTACAAAAATCCTGTTTTTACGGGTTCAGAATAAAGATCATGAGGCTTACGGCCAGTTTTACGATTTATACGTCGATAAGATCTACCGTTTTGTATTTTTTAAGGTCAATTCGACCGAGGACGCTAAAGACCTGACTTCCGAGGTTTTCCTGAAAACTTGGCAATATATCAAAAATGACAAAGTTATCAAGAATTTGAACGCCTTTGTCTATATGGTCGCTAGGAATTGCATCATCGATTTCTACCGCGAGCGCTCCCGCAAAGATGATAACGAGGAATTTATCAATGAAGCCCATTTGGCCATCGGCGGCGATAGCCCGCTCCTGAAACACATCAAGCAAGCAGAAATATCAGAAGTTTTAAAAGCTATGTCACAATTGAAAGACGAATATCGCGAAGCGATCATTCTCCATTATTTGAATGAATTGTCGGCCAAAGAGATGTCCCAGATACTGGAGAAATCTCCCGGCGCCGTCCGAGTGCTGTTATATAGAGCGCTTAATGCTCTTAAATCCACTATTAATAAGTCAAAATAATATGGAAGAGCAAAAACAAGTTTCGAATAATGAACTATTGGCAGTCATCAATGAGGTTAAATCTCAAATGGTTACTAAAGATGTGTTTGATACTGCTATATCAAAAATGGTTACTAAAGATGTGTTTGATACTGCTATATCAAAAATGGTTACTAAAGATGTGTTTGATACTGCTATATCAAAAATGGTTACTAAGGATGTGTTTGAATCTATGATTAGTGACTTTGCCGGCAGCTTGAATTTTATAACACAGAATGCGGCTACGGAAGTGCAATTAATGGAAAGTGAAGCCAGAATAAGGAAAGAAATAGATTTTATGCATTATGATTTGCCGAGCAAGGATTTTGTGACTACGAAAGTAGCGGAATTGAGAGGCAGTTTTGTTGAGGCCTTTAAAAATAGTAATGCAAAAACTAATAAATTGTCTGAAATATTGCTGCAGAGAAAAGTAATTAATGAGTCTGATGATAGAGAGGTGTCATCAATGGTACCCTTTCCTCGTCCTAAAATGATTTAATACTGACTTTATAAACTTTTAACTTTACAAACTTTATAAACTTGTTTCTGTGTCAAAATCCTTGATTAACAACCTAAAAGCAGTAAAAAACCTCGAGACGATCGGCCGTCCCGAGGCGGCTTGGGTTTTGTCTAATCGGGAGATTTTGATGAGCCAGATCAATCCTCAGGATAAAAAAATCGAGGAAAACTCATTAACGAAGTATTATTATCAATATTTCAGCGAGATGTTGCAGTTCAAGGTTTTGCGCCCCGCTCTCATGGCTGTGTTTGTTTTCGGCGCATATTTCGGTTATAGTGCTATAACTTTGACCGCGCAGGCGAGTTTGCCTGGTGAAGCGATGTATCCAATTAAAGTATTGGGCGAGAAGTTGCAGATGGCGACGACATTCGGTGATGAGGGCAAAGTCAAGCTAAAAATGGATTTTATTTCCCGCCGCGGCGATGAGCTCCAGCAGATTGCGCGCACTCCGGAAGATCCGATGGTAAAATCAGTCAAAATTTCCGCTACAGTAAAGCAGATTACTGAAGATGTCAAAGATGTTAAGACTCAGATTGATAAGATGACGATTGATGCTTCTGCCGCGTCATTAATCAGTACGGCTAAAGTTGTTGATGACAAGACATTGAAAGTCGAGAAGGATATAGTTGATGTGCACACTTCGCTTTCGACCGAAGTCAAGAAAGAAGTTGCCAAGGACGTTAAGGAAGCGATCGCTCAGACAGAAGTTACCGGTACTCAGGCATTGTCGGTCATGGTGAGTAAGTCAGGCGAAAAGGAAGTCAAAGATGCCAATCAGGCCGTATCGGACAAGGAATTGGTGGCTCGAGTGGGAGACAGAATAAAGAATATGGAGATAGCGGTCGAAGCCGCCGCATCCGAAGTCAATAAGATCGCTACTGGAACGGCCGCCATCATTATGGATAAAGTCACTATGGTTTCCAGCAGCACTTCTGCATCGCTTACTACTACGACATTGAAAGATGCGATGCAAGCGGTCTCTGATCAGCCGAAAGCGGCTCAAGATGCTGTCGATGAAGCCAAGAACTTGTTAGATAAGAAGGATTTCAGCTCCGCTTTGTTAAAGATTGTCGAGGGTAAGAATATCGCGGCTGATGTCTTTGAAAAAGCCCCGCTTCTGGATGCGCAGATCAGGACGGAAATCGTCAGCAGTACGGCGACGAGTACAGCAGTCAAGTAGAATTTTATAAGATATTTTCCAATCAGAGATTTGAGCCCGGAATTGCCGGACTTCTCTCCTTGTTTGGAAACAAACAGGAAACAAATTGAAACTTTAAGGGATTTGAGGGCTTACCTCGCTGTCGCGGGGATTCGGCCTCAGGATTCCGCGATCTTATCGGTAAAGGCCGAATTGGCAACCGCCAAGGCTTATAGGATCGTCGGTTCATTCCATTTTTAAGGATCTTGATGCCTGTAGAGACGCCGCGCGAGCGTCGTCTCGAAAGGGGCTTAACGTTCTGGACGAGACGCGGTTTACGCTGCGTCTCTACAACGGGATATTTTGATTCTGCGATCTGGATAATTCTGAGTGTTTCCGCCTCGAATTGATAGGGTTTTAATCTAACAAATAACATAAACTATGAAAAAGTTTTTAACTTATTCAGTAGTCGTAGCCACAATCGCTTGGTCTATGGGTATCAGCGCCGTTTTACCGGCCGCTGCCGCTTACACTCCAACTGATGGCGATCTGATCAAGACCGCTACCTACCCTGCTGTTTATTACGTCACTGGCGGCAAAAAGTATCTTTTTGTCAACCGTGTAACCTACACGACTTGGGCCAATGTCGTTGGCGATGCCAACAACAATTTTGCCGGTTTGAAGGTTGTTTCACAGGCAGATTTTGATGCCTTATCTTTAGGCGGCAATATCACTGCTCGCCCGGGCGTCAGCTTGGTGAAGTTCGATAACTCCGCCAACGTCTACGCTGTTACTCCTGGAGCTGTTTTGGTAAAATTGGAAAACGACGCTGCTAAGGTTGCCCTTTACGGCGCAGCTGCTCCGATCGTAATCCAGTCTTCTTTCGAAGCTAATTACACCAAATCAGCTACTTCTTTGACCGCTACATCTATGTATCCGGATGGCACTCTTGTTAAGAGCGGCACCGCTACATATTTGGTTTTAGACGGCAAATTGAGCATGCTTACGGGCGATGCTTACACTGCCAACTTCCTGAAGGCTTCTTATGAGCATTCAGTCGCTAACATCTCAGGCTATACCACCGGCGCTGTCATCACTGGCAAAGTCGCTAGTATGTCTAATGTTGTTTCCGGCGCGACTGCTCCGGTTGTCACTTTGGGCACTTTAGCTGTTGCTTTAGCTTCAACTAATCCTGGTTCTACCACTTTAGTTTCTGACACTGTCAACACCAGCCAGGCTTTAGTGCCTATGTTGGCTGTCAATTTGACTGCTTCAACAGCTGGCGATGTCAAAGTTACGGGTATGACTTTTGAACGCACTGGCATCTCCAATGATACTGATGTTTCAACTTCATATTTGTATGATGGCACCACTAAGTTGGTTGAAGGCGGTTCTATCTCTTCCAAGGTTTTGACCTTCAATTACGCTTCTGGAATCATCACGATTCCGGCCGGCCAGACCAAGACTGTTTGGTTGAAGATCGATACGGCCATCAATACCAGCGCCGGCAAGAGCATCGGCTTTAATTTGACCGGTGTCACTTCCAATGCTACTTCCGTTTCCGGCACCGCTCAAACTGGTAACTTGATGAGCACCGCTTTGGTTACTGATATGGGCTATGCTGTTATCAGTTCTGGCGATGTTCCAACTGCTGATCAAACAACAGTCAATTCCAATGAGACGGATTTCGAGGTCTACAAAGTCACTTTGACTGCTACCGATCAGGATATGCAGTTGGAAGGCTTGAGACTGACGGAAATCGGTTCAATCGGCAAGGATGATTTGACTAATATTAAGTTGATGTATGGTGGAACTGTTTTGGCTACTGCCAGCTTTAACGATAATATGGAGCTTTATTTTGATTTATCATCTGCTCCTTTCCAGATCGCCAAGGGTAATTCCAAGACATTATCTTTGAGGGCTGATATTGTCAAGGGTTCTACTAGAACCTTCAAGTTCTCCATCCAGTACGCTTCTGATATCGTAGTCAAGGATAAGGGCTATAATGTTTATACCCAATCCTTTAAGACTAGTGCTGTAACATGGAGTGCAGTTACAAGCGCAGTTGGAGAATATCTTATTAACTCTGGCACGATTACTTTGGCCAAGGATGCCACTTCTGCTTCCGGCGGAGTCGCTAGCAATGCTACCAATGCTAAATTGGCTACATTCAAGCTGACGGCCACTGGTGAAGACATCAAGGTTAAGAATTTGAACGTGTTAGCTGTCCAGGCTGCTGGAGCGGGCGGAGGCTTAGACAATGGTAAAGTTTATTATGATGGCGTACAGGTCGGTTCTACCAAGGATTTGACTGCCTCTACCACTGTTGAATTCACCTTCGGTTCCAGCTTGATCGTCCCTGCAGGAACTTCCAAATTGTTGGATATCTATGCGGACATCAAGACAACTGGCGGCATCGCTATCACTGGCGGTACCGTGCAGATTTCCGCTTCTTCCTCTGATGCTAACGGTGTTGTCTCTTTGACAGCCCTTACTGCTGGCACACAGAGCGGCAATGCTTTGACTGTCGGCGCTGTTTCCACTATCACTATGGCTAAGTATGCCGCTTATGGCGCGCAGACTATGCCGTCTCCGACTTCCCAGGCTAAGATCGGTTCATTCACGATCGCCGCTTCGGCTAGCGAGGGTGTTACTGTAGAGAATATCTATGTCAGCGGAGCCACTTCCGGTGAATTGTCCAACATGAATTTGAAGGTCGGTTCTACGATTATCGGCACTAAGGCTTCTTTCTCAGCCACTAACGCTTCTACGACTATTTCGGTCAACACCAAGCTGAATTTGGCGCAGGGTGAAACTAAGGTTGTTGATATCTATGCCGATATCGCTTCCGGCTTGAATGCCTCCTCCATTATCCTGAGTGTTAATGCCGACGGCACCACGCCGACGACTAACACCACGGCAAATGGTACCAACCAGGTATTGCAGACTATCACTGTCGGCAACGGTTCTTTGACTCTTGATACTAATGGCGCTAAACCGGATTCAGCCATTGTTGTTGCCGGAGCCACTACTGCTGTCAGCGCCTTCACGATGCTTGCCGCTAACGATTCTTACACTATTACTAATTTGACTGTTACTTCGACTGCTTTCGGATCTCAATCCGACAGATCAATCGGCGCAGTCATCTTGGAATACAAGAACGAAGCAGGCAGCACCGTTACTGCCACAGGTTACTTGAGCGGCGGCAATGCCACCTTCAATAACTTGAGCATCTGGGTGCCTAAGGGTGTTGGTACGACCGTATCTGTTAAGGCTATGATTGCTGATGCCACAGGCGCAAAATCCGGCGATTCAATTCGCTTGAATTTGGCTCCGTCTGATGATACTGCTACAACTTTTGCAGCTATCAGCAAGGCTACCGGTTCTGCCATTTATGCTTACACCGGCACGATCGGCGTAACTGGCAATTTAATGATTGTCAGAAAAACCAAACCAACTGTTTCCTTAGTTTCATTGCCTTCCACTGTTTTGGCTGACGGCACTCAAATCGTACAGAAATTCAGCATCGCAGCTGACGCTGCCGGCGATGTCACTTGGAAATACATCGGCTTCTCTTACACCAGCAGCACCTCTATCTTAGTTACCGCCTCCACCTGGTTCTTGTATAAGGATGGCGATTCCACTAAGTTGAATGCTACAGGTTTGAGCTCAAACGTCGGAGGCACTCTGGCTATGGTTGTTGATAACGAACAGACCATCGCTAAGGGCACTTCGCAGACTTATGTCTTGAAGGCTGATATTACCGGTTCTGCCGCTAATACCTCCTTTACCACTAAGATCACCGGTACTTCAGATACTGCCGGAACAAGCACAGCTTATAGCAACTATAATGCCGTGGAAACTATGTTCCGTTGGTCTGACCGTTCCGGTTCTGATGATGATGGCGTACATACCGCTACATCCGATGACTGGTGCGATTCCAACTATGTCAAGAGCTTGCCGACCGATTCTCAGACCTTATCCAGATAGTCTCTATCTGCTAAGTTAAGAGGATTCAGTCAGGTAATCTGACATAAAACAAGCAACCGCTCTCTCGATAAATCGGGAGAGCGGTCTTGTTTTTGCTTGGATTTTTTGGTAGAATAAAGTTGTTATGTCGCATTTTTTCTCCCCTTACCAAGGGGAGATCAAGAGGGGTTATGAATGACGCTTTATTTAAAGTGACATCCAAAACCTCCCCTAACCCCTCCTTGGAAAGGAGGGGAATAATTACTAATTTTTAATTCTATGCAGAAAACCATCATCAAAATCATTGCCACGATTTTAGTCATAATCGTTTTGGCCGGCGGCTATTATGCCATCGTCAATCGCGATAAATTATTCGGCCCTAAGATTGAAAACCAGCCTAGCCAAGCAGGTCTAAATCTGGAAGAAATCAAGAATGATTTTGTTAATCGCGATAGAAAGTCGGCTTCAGGCGTGACGCCTCCTCAGGCCATAACCGACCGCTTTAATGCCTTGATTGAGAAATCCCAGCAGGCGATCAAGGATAATAAGCCGTCTGATCCGGCCAACAAGGACTTGTCATGGGATTATCTGATAATCGCCAACAGCCAGGGGATTCTCGGCCAATATGACAAGGCCGAGCAGTCATATCTGAAGGCGATTGAAAAATTCCCCTCCGATTACCGCGCTAATATGAATCTTGGCGATCTGTATATTCTGATGGATTTACAGCGGGATGCTGCGGTCAAGTTTTATGATACGGTTAATCTTTATCCGAAAAACGCCATGATTTATACCAAGTTGGCGGATTTGTACTTCAAATATTCCACCGCGCCCGAGAAAGCCCAGGCGATTTATGAGTTGGGCTGGAAGAATGCTGATGACAAGCGGCTGGTTTTGGATTATTATTTGATCTATTTGAAGACGCAGAAGAAAGATTTGGTTAAATGGGAGGAAATCAATCGCGAATACGAGAAGATCACCGGCAGTAAGGAGCAGCAACAGGTTCAGCAGATCGAGCAGAGCATTGATATCAAATAGTATGGGTTCGCAGAAAATTCTAAAAAATATCCTGCTTTGGGGATCGCTCGCAGTCTTATGGACGCCGCTTATATTTGCCAATCAAGCGATATTTCCTTATATTTCGCCCAAGAATTTCTTCTTCCGCCTGCTAACGGCGATTTTGGCGGGGATATTCGCTATTTATATTTTGCAAAAAAAGAAGCTGAATTTTTCAAACCATAAAGTCTTTTCGGGCTTTTTGGTTTTTTTGGCGGTAAATTTGCTGGCCGCTATTTTTGCCGTCAATCCCGGCTTGGCATTCTTCAGCACTTATGAGCGCATGGGCGGGTGGTTCACCTTGTTTTTCTTGAGCTTGTTCTTCCTGATAATAATAAATGTTTTTGAGACCAAGGACGATTGGCTCAAGCTTTTCCGCTCGTCGCTGATTTGTTCGGCAGTTTTGGCGGCATACGCGCTGATTATAAAATTCGCGAATAATATTCCCGCCAGTTGGCCGAAAAACGGCGCCACCTTGGGCAATATTGATTTTCTGGGCGCTTATCTGATGTTGAGTATTTTTTTGGGTTTGATATTAGTTTATTTGGAGAAAAATAATAATTGGCGGATTGCTTATGGATCAATTTTGGTTTTGAATGCGATTGTTTTGCTGGTAAACGCTGCGCGTGCCGGCATTTTGGGCTTAGCTTTCGGATTATTTGTAATCGGTATTTTTGCTTTTGCCAGAGCCGGCCTGCCCGAAGCGTCTAAGACGCAGTCATTGCGGGCGGGCAGAAAAATTAAATACGGCTTGATAGCGGGTTTGATAGCGCTTATTTTATTCGGCGGCTTGGCTTATCAGCAGAAGGATTCCGCTTGGGTCAAGGGTGTGCCGTTCCTGTACCGTTTTACACAGATATCTTTCAATGATCCCAGTACGGTCAACCGTCTGTTGATTTGGCAGGTGTCATGGCAGGCATTTATGGATCGGCCGATTTTGGGCTATGGCCCGGAAAATGCAGTTTACGGCCTCAACAAGCATGTTAATCCGAAAATATCCGAAATGTGGTTTGATCGCGCCCATAATTTTATTTTTGACACCTTGCTCGCCAGCGGAATAATCGGCTTATTTTCATACTTGGCGATTTTCATCCTGGCTTTTTGGCTGCTAGCTAAGAATTTAAAGCGCAATTATTATTTAAGCGCCATATTGATCGGTTCTTTAAGCGGTTTTTTGGTCAGCAATCTGTTGAATTTCGATACGATCGGCACTTGGCTGCCATTGGTCTTGATTTTAGCCTTTATCGGCTTTTGGGCGAAAAATGATGACAGCGAGGATAATTTGCCGAAGATTTTAATTAAATATGATTTCGCTTTTATCGGAGCAGCATTATTCGCATTGGTTTTGGCGGGTTATTTTACTGTTTTAAAGCCGGCTTATGCCGGTTATCTGGGCGCTTGGGCGACGGCCTATGCTGACGGTTCGCCCGATAAAGCCATAATTAATTTGGATAAGGCGATTAATTTGGGTACTTACGGCAATCGCGAATTGGCTTTTCAGCTGTCTGAGTATGACCGGCAGATTAATGAATCGGATAAATTCAGCTCGGATGATAAGAAAAAGTATTTTGAGACATCAGAAAAAGCGTTGCTGGATTATTTGAAGTCCGATCCGCATAATTTCCAGGCAAAGGTGTTTCTGGCGTTGCTTTATCAAAGTTATGCCGGAGAAAATTCTTTTTACGCCGCTGAATCCATAAAAGTAATGGAAGAAGCAAAAAATGATTCGCCGCAAAGAAAAGAAATTTATAATATTCTGGCGCAGGGCTATTATCTGCAGGGCAATCCCGATAAGGCGATTGAAAACCTCAAGTTGTCGCTGGCAATCAATAATTGGGAAGAAGATCAATATTTGAATCTGATTAATATTCTGTCGCAGAAGAAGGAAATGGCGGAGATGGACAAATATATTGCGGAATTCTTAGTTAATGTCAAAAATATCACTCCGAATGGCTATAAGCGCCTGGGGCAATATTATTTTGTTGCCGGCAAAGTCGATGAGGCTGAGAGGGTTGTACGAGATTTGGCTATCCCAGCTGATCCGGATTATTTGCCGACTCGTATAGCCCTATCGTCTATTTATGAGTCGCGCGGCGAGTATGACCGGGCTATTAATTATGTCAGCGGGCTGATTCAAGCGCATCCCGAGTGGGCGGATACGATCAATGATTACATAAAATATTTGGAAGAGAAGAAGAATAAATAGATGAAGGATGTTGGCCAATAATAAGTTATCCACAGGGGGATATTATATTTTGTAAAATTGTGGTATAATAAAGTCAAGTTTTTTATATCAACAATCCGCCTTGAGCGGAATAAAGCACAAAAACAATATGGAAGGTAACAAAATCGGCCGGTTTTTATTTCTGGCCAGGACATTAACTGTATTTTTTGCAGTTATTTTTGCCGTCGGATTGACGGCTCAAGTCGCTTCGGCTGCAGTGGCAGCACCGACAGTGCCGTATGTTTCAGCCACGTCAACCAATCTTTTTACGATTACATGGACGGCGGGGGTTGCTGATACTTCGCTTTATTATGAAGTCGGCATCTCAACGGATAACGCAACATGGACGACTACAACTCAGTCCACCTCTACCCAGGCAGTATCTGGCGGATATCCCACTTATGGATCTTCCACTTTTGCCGGCGATGGCGCCAATGTCAGCTCTACCATTTTAAATTTGAAATCAAATACAAAATATTATTTCCGCGTGGCTTCTGGCGACGGTTCTGCGACTTCCACTCCAGCCACTCCGGCCACTACTTATGTCTATACTTTAGCTTCGGCTCCTGGCACTCCGACACTAAGCACTGCAACCTCTACCACCATGCTGCCCTTGACCATTGTTGATGCTAGCAATCCCTCAGCGGATACGACTTACTCAATCGGAGTTAGTTCCACAAGCTGGTACTTGGACAGCACTGGCGCTACCTCTACCAGCCAGACTTGGTACACAACTTCCACTTGGATAACTAATGGCGCGTCAGCCAAGGGATTATATCCTAACACCTCTTATGAATTCGTGGTTTTGGCTAGGAACGCCAGCACAACCGCGACCGCATCTTCCACTCAAAGCGCGGCGAAGTACACTATGGCTACAGCCGTCGCAGCCGCTCCGACTGCGACCGTTCAGGGTCCATCCACAATTTTTGTTTCTTGGACTGCGACCAATGGCACCACGTATTATGCGGAAAATACCACTGCCGGCACTAATTCCGGTTCGATAGCCGGTTCAGTCTGGTCATCTACTGGATTATCATGCAATACTTCATATACTTTTCGCGTTAGGAGCGAAAATGGCGATGTTCTGGCATCAGCATGGACAGATAATACGATTACCACTCTAAGTTGCGGCAGCGGCGGCGGATCTGTAGTCGTCACTCCTGCGACTCCGGCCACTCCGGCTACGCCAGCAACCCCTACTGTGCCAGGTGAAACCCCAGCTGTTCCTGCTACCCCAGCCACTCCGGCCGTACCTGCTTCCGTTATTGTTGGCAACACTCCGAATTCAATTATTAAAGTCAATTCCAAGGATCGGCCAGCCGTGTATTATTTGCTGGACGGCAAGAAATATTTGTTCGTCAATCGCGTCACCTATACCACTTGGAGCGCAGCTGCCGGTGATCCGACTAATAAATTCGTTACTCTCAAAAATATCACTCAAACGGAATTTGACGCCATACCGACTGGCGGCAACTTAGTTGCCAAGGCTGGCAGTTTGATCAAATTCGATAATAGCCCGATAATTTATGCTATTGCTACTGGAGGCAAGCTCTATCAATTAGCCGATGCTGCCGCTCAGACGGCATTGTATGGATCTGTTGCCCCGGTTGTGATCCAGAGCGGCTTCAGGGATAATTATTCCGATCATGGCAATGCGTTCGGCAGCTTGACTGCTTCTTCGCAGAAACCGGAGTAAATATTATTTTCAGCTCCCTTCCTGATTCGTCGGGAGGGGAGTTTTGTTTTACTTTGATAGATAAGGTGGTATAATACTATTATCATTAATTCACTAATTAACAATCAACTATGAAAACATTAAATATATTCTTGATTGCCACGCTAATCGCTGTCTTTACAATCGGTTTGGCGGGGCCTATTGCAGCTTTGGCAGCCGGTCCGGCGGCGATTAATTTTGGATCAGCCGGCAGTTATGCGATTTTGGCAAAAACGGGAATTTCTACGACCGGCAGCACCTCGATAACAGGCGATATCGGCGTCAGTCCGGCTGCTGCGAGTTATATTACTGGCTTTGCTCTAACGTTGCCGGCAGCAAGCTCTTTTTCCACTTCCCCCCTAGTAACCGGAAAGGTTTATGCGGCTGATTATGCTGATCCGACTCCCGCTAATTTGACTGCGGCGGTGCTGGACATGCAAACCGCGTATACGGATAATATCGGTCGAATTGCTAATTTTAGCGAGCTATGGACTGGCAATATCGGCGGACAGACGCTCTCGCCGAATATTTATAAGTGGACTACGGATGTGAGGATCGCGGATGATGTTACGTTTTCAGGCGGCGCGGATGATGTCTGGATTTTCATAATAACTAAGAATTTTAATGTTGAGTCGGGAGTGAAGATCGTTCTTGCCGGGGGCGCGCAGGCGAAAAATGTATTTTGGGTCGTTGCCGGCCAGACCACTATCGGCACGACAGCCTCATTTAATGGAAATATTCTGGATCAGACGGCAATCATAATGAATACCGGAGCGACACTCAATGGCCGAGCTTTGGCTCAGACTGCCGTAACATTAGACTCGAATATCGTTGTTAATCCGGTCGCGGCAGCTGCGGCATCAGTTGAGATAATCATCACGCCGATCGTTCCGGAAGCTGTAATTGCTCCTCCAATAACTCCGATGTCTATTGTTGTCAGCAGTACTCTCGGTTCAATCATTAAAGTCAACGCCAATGATCGGCCAGCTGTGTATTATGTTGTTGGCGGCAAGAAATATCTGTTCGTCAATCGCGCCACTTACACCACTTGGAGCGCGGATGCGGGAGATCCGGCCGATAGTTTTTCCAGCCTCGTAAAAGTGTCCCAAGCAGAGTTTGATGCTATTGAGCTGGGAGGCAATTTGGTCGCCAAGCCGGGCAGCCTGATCAAGTTCGATAATGATTCCGCCACATACGGCGTCGCTACAGGCGGCAAGCTGTTCCAATTGGCCGATATTGCCGCGCAGGTGGCGTTATATGGCAATGTTACGCCCATTGTCATCCAGGTCGGATTCCGAACCAGCTATTACGATAATGGCAACGCCATCGGCATACTGCCTGCCAATTCATATAAGCCCAAATAAGATATATTTTATTTTTTATCAATTCCTCTCCCGATTCGTCGGGAGGGGAGTTTTGTTTTAAATAATGATATTTGCTATAATTAAACCATTAATCATAAACCAATAAGGCTATGAAATCCATTCGCTCTTTTCTATTCCCGATAATTCTAATCGCGGGATTTTTTATTTGCATAAATCCGGCATCGGCCGCAGTCATCACTCATACCGGCCAGACGGAAATTGCTTTCGACACTATCTGGCACACGGGCGACGTGCACATTATTTATGGCGATTATGCTACCGTGTCTATTAATAGCGGAGTCAAGTTGATTTTGGAACCAGGGGTTATTGTTAAATCAGGTACTGATGCCGGCTTTATAGTAAGTGGAGATTTAATTGTGCATGGCGCACCCGGCAATCCCGTCGTTTTCACTTCCATAAAAGATGACAGTGTCGGCGGTGATAGCAATGGCGACGGCAATTCTTCTTCGCCGGCAATGGGAGATTGGTACGGCTTTATGGCGGGCAGTCCGCCGTGGATTCCGACGTCCGGTAATATTGATATTAAGTACGCTGTAATCAGATATGGCGGCATGTTGTATGGAAATAGCGCCCCGCTTTTCGATGTCCTAAAGGCATTAAGCTTTAATGTCAGCTCATCAAGCATAATCAATAACGCCGGCAATATTATCGTCGAATCTTTTTCTTCGGCCGAAGTCTCAATAATAAATTCGAATATATATAACCCCGATTTCCCGCAGGAAATAATTCCGGGAGAATCGTATTATGGTATGGGCGGTATAATGAATAGTTCCGCTAATGTATTGGATTTTCGCGGCAATTATTGGGGGAACGCTAACGGTCCGACAGTCGGATCGGATATTTTCGGTACTTTTGCCGGAGGCGCGATTGATTATCAGCCTTTTGCTGTTGCGCCGCTTGATTTTAATCCTGCACCAGCCGTTTATAAGCGCCATCCAGTCATCTTGATTCCCGGCATATTAGGAAGTTGGCCGGACATGAAGACCGGTAAATTGGTTTTAGATCCCATAATTCATACTTATGACGATTTATGGTATGCGCTGATAGCAGCCGGTTATACGACTGGAACGAATTTATTTGATTTTCCTTACGAGTGGCGACGGTCTAATGTCTTAACTGCGCAGTTATTGAAGCAGAAGATAGCAGCTGTCAAAGCAGCCTGCGTTCCCAGTGATACTTTTGATTGTACAAAAGTCGATTTGGTCGCCCATTCTATGGGCGGACTGGTGGCGCGACAGTATATCGCAGGAGATGATTATACTGATGACGTTGATCAGCTTATATTTATCTCCACACCGCACAAGGGCGCGCCTAAAGCGTATGCGATGTGGGAAGGTGGGTATAATGGGGATGATTCTAAAGATAAGATTTTAGCGTTGATTCTAGATCTTGAAGCGGGCAAAAATACGGGTAAATATAGTGAGTTTGGTCTTGTTACATATATGCAAAATTATGGTATTGATTCAGTCAGAGAATTACTTCCGATCTATCCCTATATTTATGATGAGAAATTAGGCCAAGTCAGGTATTACCCGGATAATTATCCGGCCAATCCGTTCTTAGAAAATCTTAATAGCGCAGTCAATTTAAATAAATTGAAATCTGTGGTTAAAATAACGAATATAATCGGCCATAATAATGATACGATTACCGGCTATAGCGTCATTGATTCCACAAAACCCTTGCCGATGTGGGCCAATGGCATGCCTAGTGATTTCTATGGCTCAAAATCAGGAGTATTTATTGGTAATGGCGATGGTACGGTGCCGACCGTCAGTAATAGTGGTTTTCTTGATCTCGATCCAATCGTAATTAATCAAGATCATGGTAAAACCGTTTCATTTGCACAAAGTAATGTTATTAAAGAATTAACAGGTTCTGCACCAGTTTCAGAAATACATAATAATTTTAGCTGGACGTCATATCTGACAATTTCCTTGCGTTGCCCGGCAGACATCCAAATTATTGCGCCTGACGGCAAGCGCCTGGGCAGGGATATGAGCAGTTCATCTACAATAGCAGAAATTCCAGGCGGATATTATTACTATTCCGATGATTCTCTAATGCCGGAATATGCCATAATCCCGAATCCGATTGAGGGAGAATATAAAGTCAAAGTTGTCGGCACAGATAATGGCGGCGCCTATACGATTGATACTAATTATATTACTGATGCCACTTCGACCAAGGCAGAATATTCGGGAGTCATATTGCCAGGGCAAGAGCAATCTTTGAATTTTTCTTTCAGTACTTCTTCTATTTCTAGCGTTATGGCAGTTATTACGATACAGACTGCGATTGATGATATTTCGCTTATTTATGACAAGGAGTTATTGACTGACAAGAACGCGAAGAAAAAAATAATTCAGCAATACAGCCAGCTTAAATCAAAAGTCGAAATTTTCGACAGATTAATTAGATTAGCAAAGAATGTGGTAAAAAAATTGGAAAACAATGAAAAAATAAAATCAGCTATTAAAGAAAAATTAATCGCGGTCGCAAACAGAGAAATTGATAAACTGATGGATAAAAGGCAAGAAGTGATTAATGATAGTATGGGTGATATGGATAAATATTTGCAGAAACTAATATCTAGCGGAGTGTTAAAGCAGCTGGGATATGATATAATTAAATCAAATAATGATTATTTAATTAATAATTGGTAAATTTATGAATTATTTTTTAAGAGTAGTATTGGCATTTGTAAGTTTGTTAATTTTATCATTTGCTGGGCAATTTATTTTTAGATATGTTTATATATTAATTCCACAAAATGGTATAAATTTTGGATGGTGGGGAAATGCAGATGCGTTATCTTTTCTTTTTGGTGTAATTTTTTCTTTCTATTTCTTTCTTTCACTCATTATTGTGGCATATTTTGATAAATATAAATATTATTTATTGCCAATTAATATCATTATATTGTTGCCAATGTTATGGATATTTTATCCGGATTGGTCTTTTAACGGAACTTTGATCGGGATATCGATTGCCGGTTGGCTGATTGGCGAGGGGATTGTGAGATTATATAAGATGATCAAGAAAACAAAATAATAACCAATAACCAAAGAACAATAATCAAGTATTTTTCATAATTTTTAAAAATTGTGCTATAATTAATCTGTTGCCAGGAAGGTGGCGATTGATCTCCCGAAATATTCGGGAGAACGACCGTGAAAAATAAAACTCTCTGACCGAATGGTGAGAGAGTTTTTTTTGTGCTTATCGTTCTTGTTCAATTTCCTCGGCTTCCAGCGCGTCGCAGAGCTTGTCGGCCAGGATTCCTGCCCAGACTCTGATTTGCGGGTCATCTGAGGCCAAGGCTTCCGCGCATAGCGGGATATAGACATCCTCGGTTTCCTTGATCTTACGCGCAATCTTTTCCGGCGCGCATTTGCCTATCGTCCGAGTGTTATGCAAGCGGTCGGCCAGCTTGATGATTTTGCATTCATCAGAGGGCTGTTGAAGATAGTCATGAAGTAAAATTTGTGGCGCTCAGCGTCGCTGGCAAAACGCGGGTCGCCTTTCTTGGGTTTTGTCATACTGATTATGAAACCAGCCGCCTTCGAGCCGAAAATATGGTTTAGGCGCCATGGATTATAAAGGAAGTTATCCTCCAGCATGTCGTGGAGCAACGCCGCAATGATCTTATCGGGATCAATGATGCCCAGCTCGTCAATCAGGATTAATGCTGTTGCTCGGCAATGCTCGAAATATCTTGTTCCGTCATCGCGGAATTGCTCGCGATGGCCGTATTTGGCCGCGTCATAAGCCAGATCGATCAGTTGCAATTCTGATTCTGTAACTTTTCCTCTCAAGCGTTCTAGAAATTTTGCATGATTCTCGGCTTCTACCGGACTTTCTTGATCAATAACGGTTTTCGGCAGTTCACTTTGCATGATGGATTCCTCCGTTTTTGTTTTAATGTAAGGTACGGGCGATTGATTGATGGGTTATTATAGTCTATTTTTATAATTATGTCAAATTGACCGTAACCTCAAAAAATGCTATATTTAACTGGTATCCGGCAGATTAATTGAATATATATGAAGAAAGAAAAGAAAACTAAGGAAAAAAGTTATACCGGCAAGACGATCGGGTATTTTTGGCGCGCCGCGGCTAAGCATCCGGTCAGCGGAATCGCTATGTTTTTGTCGATGTTTTTCGCTTCGGTCATTATGGTGGTAACGCCGCTGTATTATAAGAAATTCATCAATCTCATAGCGGGCAGTCCCATGACTGATTCCGCGACGTATGGCATATTAGTCGTTTTAGCGATTATTTTTTCGCTTAAGCTGAGCACGCATTTTTTCCGCCGCTTGAATAATTTCTTGGCTAACTATTTCGAATCCAAAGTCATCGCCGAATTGACTGATTTTTGCTTCGAGCAGATGCACCGCAGGTCATTCAGTTTCTTTAATAATAATTTCGTCGGTTCGCTGACGAAGAAGGTTAAGTGGTTTGTCAGCGCTTTCGAGGGCATTACGGACAGATTGGTCTGGAATATCATGCCGCTTCTGGTCAGTATAGTCGTGATCATTTATGTGCTTTGGGGCGTCAGCCGCAGCATGGCAGTCGGCATCTCGGTCTGGCTGGTAGTCTTTATCGGCGTCAATTGGATCTTCAATCGTTTCAAAATGAAATATGATTTGAAGAGAAGCGATCTGGAAACGAAGAGCACCGGCATTTTGGCGGATACGATAACGAATAATTCCAACGTCAAGCTTTTGAACGGCTATGAATTCGAGGTGAAGTCATACGCCGAGGCTAATGATGAATTGCGCCGCTCGCGACGCTGGTGCTGGGATCTGGGCACGATTTTTGATACGGCGCAGGGCGTTTTGGCGTTGATTTTAGAAATCAGCATTATGGTTTACGCTGTCATGCTGTGGCGCAAGGGGTTATTTACGCTGGGTGATTTTGCTTTGATCCAATCCTATTTGACAACGATCATGGATAAGATCTGGGATTTCGGCAATATTATTCGTTGGACATATCAGAATCTGGCTGATGCCGAGGAAATGACGGTTGTTTTGGAAACGCCGCCGGAAATCGTTGATCTGCCCCATGCGAAATCTTTGGAAGTTGCCAAGGGCGGGATCGAATACAAGAATGTCGGCTTTAATTATAGTAAGACGCGAAGTATACTGAAAAATTTCAATCTGGTTGTCCCGGCTCGACAAAGGTTGGCGATTATCGGGCCGTCTGGCGCGGGCAAGACCACAGTCATCAAATTGCTCTTCAGGATGCATGACGTGGCCAAGGGCAAGATTATGATCGATGGGCAGGATATCAGTCATGTGACTCAGGACAGCTTGTGGCGCAATGTTTCGCTGGTGCCGCAGGATCCGCTGCTGTTCCATCGCACATTGAGAGAAAATATCCGCTACGGCAAGCCTGATGCGACAGATGAAGAGGTGATTCAAGCGGCCAAAGCGGCGAATTGCCATGAATTCATCAGCCGCTTATCCGACGGTTATGAAACATTCGTCGGCGAAAGAGGCATGAAGCTCTCGGGCGGGGAAAGGCAGCGCGTGGCGATTGCTCGAGCCATCTTGAAGAACGCGCCGATACTGGTGCTCGATGAAGCGACTTCATCATTAGACTCAGAATCAGAAATGCTGATCCAAGACGCGTTGGATAAATTAATGAAGGAAAAGACGGTCATAGTAATCGCTCATCGCTTATCGACTATACGCAAAATGGACAGGATAATCACGGTCGATGACGGCGAAGTCATCGAAGACGGCACGCATGATGAATTGTCCAAGAAAAAAGGCGGAGTTTATCATAAGCTTTGGGAATTGCAAGCCGGGGGATTCATTAAATAGTTTGCAGTTTTTAGTTTTGAGTTTGTAGTTATAATAATTTAACAATTTCATGCTCATACTGCCATCCATCACTACTACTCATCATGCTTTTTGGAGGGAAAAAATAACAGAAGCGAAAAAGCTCGGTTTAACAGAAGCCGCGCTTTTCGTGTCTGCCATCAGCCTTGAGGAGCGGCAGGAATTATATGCCAGGCTTAAAGAGACTAAAATAAAATCGATTCCCTTCGTCCATCTCCGTTCGGACATGGAGCTGGACGAGATTCAATATTTGATCGATAATTACGGTGTCAAAGCGATGAATATCCATAGTAAGAAGGAGTTTCCATTGGCGCATAATCTGACAAGCCTGAAAGATGTGATTTATATGGAAAATACGACAGAACATATTGCGGATGAAGTGCCTAACTGGGCAGGAATTTGCTTTGATGTTTCACATCATGAAAGCAAACGTTTAAAGGGTGAAATGTTTTATGATGAGATACAAGATCTACTTGAGAAATATCCGATAGGCGCTTGGCATTTAAATTCGATAAAACCCCAAGCAATTCCTAGTCATCATGGTAAAAGTATAACTTATAGCTGGCATTCATTCGAAAATTTAAGCGAATTAGATTATTGCGTCCGTTATAAGAAATTATTGCCACAGCATGTTATCGCCCTTGAGCTGGAAAATCCGCTCAGCGAACAGTTGCGGGCCAAAGATTACGTAGAAAAATTACTAAAATAACTTGATTCATAAATGGGGAGCCTTATCGGCTTCCTGTTTTTTGTCTCTTGGGATATAAAATGTTATAATATAATCAGATGTTTGCAAAATCATCTTGATTATTTATGAATAAAAAAATAACAACGCAATCAATTTGGCATAATTCGGCCTTGCCGGATATTTTTCGCAAGCTGCGAAGCGATGCTAAAGGATTGACATCGAAGCAGGCAGCCGAAAGGTTAAAGATTTACGGCGCGAATTCATTGCCTAGGGAAAAAAAACAGTCATCCTTCGGAATTTTCATCAATCAGCTTAAATCTCCCTTGGTATATGTGATGATTTTTGCCCTCGGCGTATCGATTTTCTTGTCTGAGTGGCCGGATGCGTCCGTCATTGCTTTTGTCATCATCATTAATACGATTTTCGGCTGGTGGCAAGAAAACAAGGCTAGCGATGCCATTGGTAAGTTGAAGAAACTCATTGTGTATTCGGCGCGCGCAATAAGGGACGGGCGTCAGATATTGATCGATACCAGTCAGCTGGTGCCTGGAGATATCGTATATCTGAAAAGCGGCAATAATGTTCCGGCTGATTGCCGTGTTATCGCTTCTGAAAACCTGCAAACCCAAGAATCGCTTCTAACAGGTGAATCTGCGCCATCAACAAAAAGCAATAAGGCAATCGCGCCGGGAGCACCGCTCGCCGAGCGCAGCAATATGCTTTACATGGGCACATCTGTCGTACGCGGCACGGGCGAGGCGATTGTAGTCGAAACGGTTCTAAATACTGAAATGGGCAAAATCGGCCGCTTGCTTTCTGCTACCGCTACGGAAAGGACTCCTTTGCAGGAACAATTAGCCAAGTTCAGTCGGTTGCTGACTATCGTCATCGCTTGCTTATGTATTTTTGTCATTTTAGACGGTCTTCTCAGGGGTTACAGCTTACCAGAGATGCTTTTGACTGCTAGCGCTTTAGCGGTAGCCGCTGTGCCCGAAGGTTTGCTTATTGCCGTAACGATTATTCTGGCTGTCGGCATGCAGAAGATATTATTAAGCAAATCATTGGTCCGCCGCTTGGTGGCGGCAGAAACTTTAGGCGGCGTGTCTATTATTTTGACCGATAAAACAGGGACTTTGACGGAAGGCAAGATGCAGGTGGCAAGATTCGTCTCGACCGATCAGGAATTTTTCAGACAGAAGCCGGAGGTCATGGAGTTGAGCGAACTGGAGAAGGAGCATAACCTGATGCTGAAGATTTCTTTGCTGTGTTCGTCTGCTCAGATTGAGAATCCCGATGATGCCCTGAACGAATTGAAAATCATCGGTGATCCGACAGAATCGGCGTTGCTTATTGCCGGTATTGAAGCCGGATTCAATAAAGATGAATTGGATAAGGAATATAAAAAAATAAAGGAGCTCCCATTCGATAGCGAGAAAAAATACATGGCGACGATGCATTCCCATAAGCGGGACCACCATGACCATGTATTCGTCAAAGGCGCACCCGAAAAAATATTGGCGTTCTGCAGCCGGACGTATTTAAGCGGCGAAAAGCATCCGCTGACATCGGCTCATCGCCGGCAGATACAATCAAAGGTGGAAGAAATGACTTCAGCCGGCTTGCGTGTCATTGCCTTAGCGTATAAGACAAGCGATAAATTCAATTCTTTAGAAGATGAATTGAGCGATTTGGTTTTTATCGGACTTATCGCCCTAAAGGATCCTTTGCGTCCGGAAGCCGCCTGGGCCGTCAATGAATGCCGCAAAGCCGGCATTCGTCCGATAATGATTACCGGCGATCATCCTTTGACTGCCAAAGCCATATTCGAGGAATTGGGCTTCAAGGAAAGAGGCAGGGTTATTACCGGGGCGGAATTGGACGAGTTGTCCGATAGCCAATTAGATAAGAAGCTGGATAAGATTGATATTTACGCCCGAGTAGAGCCGCATCATAAGCTGCGGCTGGTGCGGGCTTGGCAGAGCAGGGGAGAAGTCGTTGCTATGGCCGGCGACGGCATCAATGACGCGCCGGCGATAAAAGCCGCTGATATCGGTATAGCGCTCGGCAGCGGCTCGGATGTGGCCAAAGAGACTGCTGACATCATTCTTTTGGATAATAATTTCAAGACCATCGTGGAAACGGTGCGCGAAGGCCGGATTATTTTTGATAATATCAGGAAAGTCTTTTTTTATCTGTTAACGGGCAGTTTTTCGGAAATAATATTGATTCTCGGGTCGATTTTGCTCGGTTTGCCTTTGCCGCTTCTGGCTTTGCAGATTCTATGGATCAATTTGATCGATCACGGCCTGCCCAGTTTCGCTTTGGCTCTGGAGCGCGAAGAAGATAATGTTATGTCTTATCCGCCTCGGCCCCGCAATGAGCAGATTCTGAATCGGGAAATAAAAATCATGATTTTTGTCGTTGGAATAATCACCGATATCATCTTATTCGGAATTTTCATTGCCATGCATTTTTCCGGCATTGACGCCTCTTATGCGCGCACCTTCATTTTTGCCGCCCTATGCCTTGATTCGCTGCTGGTCGCGTTCAGCGTCAGGTCTCTGCGGCGGACTATCTTCTCGAAGAGAATTTTTGATAATAAATACCTTCTGGGCGCCGTGGCCGTCTCGCTGGTTTTCATGATTTTCGCTTTTACGCCTCCCTTGAATCATCTCGTCTTCAAGACCGTCATATTCGGTCCAATCGAATGGCTGGCCGTCTTGGCCGTTGCATTGTTCAAGCTATCGGCGATTGAAGCGGCAAAATATTTCTTAATCATAAGGAGAATATCCGGATATGCTCAACGTCGCCTTGCTTAAAAAAATCTGGCTGAAGAAAGAAGAGGTGCCGATCCTTGTCATTCGCGGTTCGCTGTTGAATCGGTTCTGGCCGTTTTTCTTTTCCGTCCTGCTGCTTTTCGCCGCGTTTTTCTTCATGTATTATCTGTGGCAGTACGGTTCATGGGGTCTTTCGGCTTTTTCACTTGCAGTGGTTTTTGCCGTTTTATTATTCTGCCGCGCCCTGTATGAGCATTATTATACCTGCTGGGTACTGACGAATCTGCGGCTGATCGATATGTATCAGCACGGATTCTTCCGCCGCGAGACATCGGAGGCGGTTTATGATAAGTTGAGGGATATAAATTCAAAAAAATCGGGAATTATCGCCGGCGTATTCAATTTAGGAGACATTTCCGTGTCGCTTGCCGGCAGCCGCGTAAAATTGCTGCTTTCAAATGTCCGCGGCCATGAAAGAGCCGTATCGGAAATCATTCTGCAGCAAGAGAATTATCAGAATAACTTATCAGATAGCAAAGAGCGCAGGGCCCAGTATATGCTGATGAGGATAAAAAGTAAGATCGGATCAGCCGCATTCAATAAATTGCTTGGCGGTTAAGCCGGATTCGTGCTATAATTAATCTTGATATTAATGAATAAAATTTTTAAAACCGATCAGGCAATCGTAGCCAATCGTTTATGGTTTTTGGCGGGCTTGATTATATTTTTGCTTCTATTTTTCGGTTTGACTAAGGAGATAGTCAATCGTCGGCAGATAAGCAGGCAGATCGGCGACTATAAGGAAAAAATCGCGCAGTTGCGGGCAGAAAATTCAGTCTTGAGCGATAAGGTATCGAATTGGGATAAAAGCGGCGAATTGGAATTGAATGCCAGAGTCAAATTAGGATTGGAAAAGCCGGGAGAGCAGACAATCGTAATCAATCGTCCGGATTCCGGTTCGGCGGAATCGACCGCGGTGAACACTAATCAGGAAGTCATAGATTTATCGGGTGATAATGCGGATAGCGGTTCAGAATCTAATATTGCTAAGTGGTGGAATTATTTTTTTAAGTAATTTTTAATTATTCATATATGCCAGCAAAAAAATTGAACCTTTCTCCTGAAGTGAAGTCTCGTCTCAGGCGGGCTGTGTTGGGCGGAATAAGCTTTACGGAAGTCCCGCCTAAAGCTGATACGGCTGCTAAATACGCTTCAAAGACCCAGAATTCATATTTGCCGCCGAAGCCTGTTGCGAAAACATTGAAGAAGATAATCATCAAGCCGAACTTAATCGCCCCTCTATCAGAAAAAAAGCTCATTTCAAATAAGCAAGACAATAAAAATATGATCGAATCAAAGCAAAAATCTTCAACAGCCAAAGAACAAAAAAAGCCGGCTTCAGAAATGCCTAAAGCCATGGTAAAACAGGTTAAGCTTTATGCAAAAAAACCGAAAGTAAAAACAGGGGCAAGAACTGTAAAGGCAAAAAAAGAAATTGCTCCCGCGGCCGGCAAGGTAATACCGCCATTTTCCGTACCGCCGCAAAAAATCAAGCCCTTGGGCTATAAGCCATTTGCCACGGTCAGCAAGGATTGGGAAAAGCCCGAGAAAGAGGAGTCTTTGGAATCGCTATTCAAGGGCGCAGAAAAGAAAGCGTCTTCTAGCCCGAGGAAATCGTTTTGGAAATTTTCCGCCTCTCCGAAATCGGTTACTGCTGGAAAGAAACATATTTGGCTGAAATTAGCCGGGTTCATTATTTTGCTGGCTATCTTGCTTTTTGGTTATGTCTTGCTAGGCATTTATAAATACGGGTTTAATGATGTCATTAGTAATCAAATTTCCAAGACTATTAATTTGCCGGCCGGATTCGTTAATAATTCCAGCATCGGAGTCGGAGAATACATGGATAATCTCAAGTCGCTGGCTCAGCCCTTGGCCATGAGTCGCGAAGGTTTGATCGATTATTCCGGCAAGAGCGATTTATCGGACAGGATTTTTTATCGCTTGGCGGCTAATAAGTTAGTGGCCGAAAAACTTGCTTCATACAATAAAACAATAACCAAAGAGGAGTTGGATGGCCAGGTGGCCCAATTATTAAAGCAGATCGGAGGACAAGCGCAGGCCGAAAAGATCATTAATAATTTATATGGCATTAATTTCAGCCAGTTCAAGGATTTCGTCTTGATTCCCATGCTTCAACGGTCGAATCTGCAGGCGGCGATCATCGAGGATGATTCTTTGCCCATAAATATCGCGGCTAAGGAAAAAGCGAATGAAGTTCTGAAGTTGGCTGTTGTTTCTTCGACAGATTTCAGCATACTCGCCAAGCAATATTCTGATGATGAAGCCAGCATTAATACCGGAGGGGATTTGGGCTGGGTCGTCAAGGGCCAATTGGATCAAGCTTGGGAAAGCCAGATATTTACTGCCGCGACCGGCACAGTAATAGGCCAGCCGATAAAAAGCGGCTTTGGCTATCATATAGTAAAGGTGGAGCAGAAGCTGACAGACAAGACAACGGGCGTGCAAAGTGTTAAACTGAGGCATATCCTGATCAAGGTTGATGTGGATCAATATATCAAGGATTTGCTTGATTCAGCTCGGATCGTTAAGTATATTTCATATTAAAAACAGCCCGCCCTGCTGCCGGAAGGCGCAGACATGGCGGACTGTCTAATAATCAGCCGACCGTGGGGATCGAACCCACGACCTACGGTTTACGATACCGTCGCTCTACCAACTGAGCTAGGTCGGCTTAATAATCGATTATTAGCGGGTAACGAGAATCGAACTCGTGCGTCAACCTTGGGAAGGTCGCATTCTGCCACTAAATCATACCCGCAAATATTCCAATAACTTTTGAATTATAACTGATTATTACTTATAATGCAATACATGACAAATCCATTCAATCGGCTTTATGGGGGGAAGTTCGTCAAAATATCAGTATTATTTTCATCTATTTCGATTTTGCTATTTATAGCTTTGGTTGCTGAACTACCTGGCTATGCCCAAGCAGCTTCAGTCGCGGATGCTACTGCGACTTGGGGAGACGTGCCAACGGTTGGAAATCCTGTTGCAACAGATGCCGCAGCTTTGCCGATTCCTGAGCCGATTGAGGTCGCAACATCGACTGCCGGCAAGGCATCTTGGTATGTGCATCCTCGCTATCGGAATGTCTTGATGGCTGCTTCAACTATTTATCCTAAGGGCACAAAAGTCAAGGTGACTAATTTGAAGAATAATAAGTCAGTCATTGTTACGATCAAGGATTACGGACCGGATCCGATAAGGCATCCGGATCGGGTTATAGACTTGAATAAGTTGGCTTTCAGCAGGATCGCTTCTATTCGATCGGGAATAATAAATGTCCGCGTCGAGCTTATTGCTACATCAACTATTGCGGCATTGAAATAGTGTTGAATTATTTTTTAAAATTTAGACATTAACAAATTGTTTAAAAATTAAAAATTAAAAATTATAAAATTCTGTTCCATGATCCATCTAGACAATGTAACAAAAATATTTCCGCCCAACACTGCCGCCTTGAAAGATGCGACGATTCATATCGAACCCGGGGAATTAGTTTCCATAGTCGGCCAGAGCGGTTGCGGCAAGACGACAATCGTCCGTTTGTTGATTTCTGAAATCCAGCCTGACGAGGGTTCCATAAGCATAGGCGGCTGGGATATTACTAAGATAAAATCCAGCCAGATTCCGATATTGCGCCGCCAGATCGGAGTTGTATTTCAGGATTTCAAGCTTTTGCCAAAAAAAACAGTTTTTGAGAATGTCGCTTTCGCCTTGCAGGTTTCCGGAGTGCCTAAAAGCAGGATACAGTTAATTGTTCCTCAGGTATTGCACATAGTGGATTTGACGGACAAATGCGATCGTTATCCGCAAGAGCTTTCCGGCGGAGAAAGGCAGCGAGTCGCTATCGCTCGCGCGCTTATTCATCGGCCGAAAGTACTTTTGGCGGACGAGCCGACTGGCAATCTTGACGCTTTGAATACCAAGGACATCATCGAGCTGCTGCTGAAAATCAATGAATTCGGCACGACAGTCGTTATGGTGACCCATAATAAGGAGATCGTTAATTCCTTGAAGCGCAGAGTCATTACTCTGGACAGGGGGTTGGTGGCTCAGGATCAGAAAGTCGGTAAATATGTAATATAATTATGTTCATCCATTCATTATCACGAGGATTATTATTTGCTCTCCAGTCATTCTGGCGCAATATTTGGCTGTCGCTGGCGACTGTTTTTATCGTCTTTTTAGCCTTGGTTTCCGTCAATTTTTTGTTGATGATAAATGTGATTACGGATTCGGCTGTCGGCGCGGTCAAAGATCGGATCGATGTTTCGGTCTATTTTAAGCCCGAGGTCAAAGAAAGCAAAATCGCCGAAGCCAAGACAAAATTAGAGGGCTTATCGCAAGTCAAGGAAATAATATATAAATCTCCGGAAGAAAATTTAGCGGTCTTTAGCGAGCGCCATGCTAATGATTTGCAAATTCAGGAAACATTGAAGGAACTCAGCGGCAATCCGATGGGTGCCACGCTTATCATTAAAGCGAAGGATCTCAAGGATTATCCTGAGATATTGAGATATCTGGACGATCCGGCTATCTCCAGTCTGGTAGAAGAAAAAAATTACGAAGATAATCAGCTGATTATCGATCGCATCAATCAGATCGGGGTTAATGTGAAGAAAATTATGATGATAATCAGCTTGATATTCATCATTATAGCCATTCTCATAGTTTTCAATACTGTACGAGTCGCCATCTTCACCCACCAGAACGAGATTGCTATCATGAAGTTGGTCGGAGCCGGCAATTGGTTTATCCGTTTCCCTTTTGTTTTTGAAACTATTTTGGCCGGCTTGTTAGCAGTCGTGGCGGCGGTGATTTTTCTCTATCCCGTTTTGTCTTTCGCTCAGAATTATTTTAACACTTTTTTCGCCGGAGCTGATTTTAATTTGATTGGCTATTTCAATAGCAATTTCTTGATTATTTTCGGCACGGAGCTTATCGCCATCATTATTATTAATACCATATCCGCATTGGTTGCGATTTCTAAATACTTGAATGTCTGATGCAATTCATGGTTGGTATTGACAAAAAATCAAAAGTGTGCTATGCTGGTATCAGTGTACATAACCGAATCAGTCGGGGCGTTAAAAACGAAAAGGAGATACGTCATGAGCAGTGTAATGAAATTGTGGTTTCGATTCCTGAAGCGTCTGAGCGGCATGGGTAATTGCAATATCGGTGGCGTCGAATACAAGTCATCGCGATCGGCCAGGCGAGATTCGAAGCGCCATTCGTCTCGAAAGTGAGGCGATCATGGATATCGCATCTGATGTTGGTCTCGATTTATTGAAAGTCCTGGGTGAGATGTTCCTGATTGTCTTCTGCGTACTATTCTTTGTTTGTTTCGTCGGAATCAGGGTGCAATGCCAGGTCTGCGGCGAAATGTTTTCTCACAAGACTAAGAATTGCCCGAATTGCGGCCACGAATACGGCCAGCCTCCGCCAGAAGATGCGGATGAAGGTGAATTAACGGAGGATGAAGATCGTTTTATATTCGTTGAGGAGTATCTTGATGAAGAGGATACTTCTGAAAAATAAGCACATCGCAACTCTGCCATGGTTAATCGGCAGGGTTGTTTTTTTTGGCCGAATTCATTATACTATACCTATGGAAAACACTGATTTTTATCTGTATTTGGCGGTAATTCTTTCGTCTTTCATGCTGTCGACGGCGCTGGTGCCGCTGATCAGGCGATTTGCGCTGAAGAAGAATATCGTCGATATGCCGGAGGCAAGCGCACGGAAAGTCCATGAACTGCCGACGCCGCTTTTGGGCGGTTGGGTGATTTTTTTATCTTCGGCTGTCGCGATAATTCTGATTCGTTATTTTCATCTCGCTGATTTTTCCGATCTGCCGCTCAGGTTATTCGCCGCAATCATTCTGGCGTCATTAGTCTTGGTAATCGGCGGCACTCTTGATGATAAATTTAATCTTCCGCCTTATGAGCAGATAATATTCCCGATTTGCGCGGTCATAATCGTCATGTTCGGCGGCCTTCATATTAGTTTTATCACCAATCCTTTGGCTGCCGCTGGCGGCGTAATTAATCTGTCGGGCATAATCGGTATTATTATTGCCATCATTTGGCTGTTGGGAATGATGTATACGACTAAATTTCTTGATGGCCTTGACGGCTTAGTGTCGGGAATCGCAGTCATCGCTTCGATATTCATTTTTCTGGCGTCGCTTCGCTGGGATATGCCGCTTTCGGCTACCGGTATCTGGGCGCTGGCCTTGGCTGGAGCCTGTCTGGGATTTTTGATTTTCAATTGGCAGCCGGCGAAGATTTTTTTGGGCGAGGGCGGATCGATTTTCATCGGCTTCATGCTGGCAGTACTGTCGATAATAACCGGGTCGAAAATCATCACCACTTTGCTTGTCATGGGTATTCCGGCGCTGGACGTGATTTGGGTC